>CALAIL010000066.1 GCA_937923255.1 uncultured Propionivibrio sp.
TATTACTTGTAACCAGCTACAATTTAACTTGGTTGTTTATTCCATATTTTCTTCCGCAAGGCTTGATTGCTTTTCTTAAACCCTATGCGCTGTTAGTTGCCAAAATTATTCTTAATATCGTGGTCTTTGCAAATTACTCTCCTGATCCCGATCTAATTTTATGTGTTTTTGCTATCCATTGGTTGCTATGTCCTGTATATATAATTCTTTTTTTAAAAAGGAACTGGTACCTTGAAAAAAGAAGAATCGGATTTTTTAAGCGATTAGGCTTAATAATTGGGTTGTTTGCATCTTTATATGCTACTGCTTTTCTACCAGAACAATGGCAGCTAGGCAATTCTCCGCTTATTAAAACAAGAGGGCTTGAAGAGTTAATGCATAACTATCTTTGGCCTAACTTTTTTTCGCATTCGCCGTAGTGTGCACTGCTGCAGCTTGTACTGTTGCGTTAATAGTTTTACTTACAGATTCACGTCGTTTATCAGACGTGTTTGGTCGTAAATAATTTTTGGGGGTTAATCATGCTTAATACTATTGATAGAAATTATCTTAATGATATGTGTTCGGCTTTTGTTTCGGGTTTTTCCGCCGTGGCGGAGGCGTCATACTTCTAAGTAATAACGGCCTGAGCTTTTGACTTTTTTGGCGCACTGCCGGCCGCGCGGGGAGGAAGCATCGCCAGTTGAATCGCCGCTGCCGGCGGCTGCAGACCTGCCACAATCCCGCCACAGACCTACGACACCGCCACCACGCCTACCCCAAACCCCACGCAAAACGGGCATCTCCGGGGAGCCTCCCCGCCGGCGCAGCCCTGCCGGTCGCCCGACACTGCGAGACATTCAGGCAACACGACACACCGGAAAGGATCTCCCATGACCTGGCTCTTTTACGCGCTGCTCGCCGCTCTTTTCGCCGCGCTGACCGCCATCTTCGCCAAGATCGGACTGCACGGCATCGACAGCGACTTCGCCACCTTCATCCGTACCGTGATGATCGTCTTTATCGTCGCCCTGTGGGTCAGCTATCTCGGCAAATGGCAGCCGCTCGCCCAGATCACCCACCGGCAATGGCTCTTCCTCTTCCTTTCCGCCGCAGCAACGGGTTTCTCATGGCTGTTCTACTTCAAAGCGCTGCAAACCGGCAGCGCCGCGCACGTCGCGCCGGTAGACAAACTCTCCGTCGTCTTTGTCGCCCTTTTTGCCGTCACCTTTCTCGGCGAACGGCTCAACGCCAGAGAATGGCTGGGCATCGCCCTCATTGTCGGCGGCATCGTGCTGCTCGCCCTGCACCCTGGCGCCCCACCCGCAAGCGAAGAAATGCCAGCCGGCTCCGGCAGACTGGACAATTCCGGCGACCCGCAGGCCTTAGCCCCTCCGCACCCCATGACGGGCCGCAATGACGGGCAATCCTGACGCTCTTATCGAATACCGGCGGCCAAAGACCCGCCACCACACCGCCACTGCGCGGAGAAAAGGCATCACCGCTTGAATCACCACCGCCGGTGATCAAAGATCTGCAACAACACTGCCGCAGACCTATCACAACCCTCGCTAGAACGCCTGCCCAGAACCCCACGTAAAACGGGCATTTCCGGAGGGGCTACCCGCCAGCCCAGTGTTTACGGGCACTTCCGGCCTGCCTCCTCGCTAGCCCAGTATTTACGCGGGTTTCCGGCCTGCCCGTGAATATCGCCACAATCCATTTCCACGCTACGCATCATCCGCCACCCGTGGCGGGCGGGCCTCGCATCACTTGCCGTTACGGCAAACGCTTTCCCTTGCAGCGGCAATGAGCATGGCCGCCAGATAAGCCAGCGACTATGCGGGAACACCGGAAAGCGATCCGGAAAATTTTGCCTGCCGGATCGGCTCACTCAGTCGATACGCACTTTCCCCCTCGCCAGACTCGCCGTATCCGAAAGATAAAAAACCGCAGTCAAATCTTTCCAATTACTCAACAATGTTTATCGAACTATTCACTTGTTTTTTATGGATCCCCGCGTAAAGTGGCACTTGCAGGCTTGTGTCAGAATTATTGCTGTTTAGCCGGATCATCTTACATCACCATTTGATCAACATTCGTCGATACGCGACCGCGCGCTCCGCTCCATGGAAAACAGACTGTTGCGCTGGATTTCTGCCCTGTATGCCGTGTATCTGCTGCTGCCCATCGCGCTGCTGCTGATCGGCAGTTTCGGCAACACATGGACCAACACAATGTTCCCGAGCGGCGTTACTGGGCGCTGGTACGTGGAACTCTGGCATGAAACACCATTCCGCCGGGCATTTACGAGCAGTCTGATCGTCGCGCTGAGCGCCTGCCTTATCAACACCTGCATTGCCGTACCGCTTGCCTATTCCCTGTACCACGGCGCTGGACGAAAAGGCAGCTTGGCCGCCAAAATCGTCAGCGTCATGCCTGTCGCCGTCCCAGCAATCACACTTGGGTTCGGCTATATCATTGTCTTCAACACCGACATACTGCCGTGGTTTGGAACCCTGCCTCTGCTGATTGCTGCACATACCGTGCAAACTCTGCCCTACCTGACCAATACCCTGCTTGCCGATCTCCGGCATCTGGATCTGGGACGCCTGGAAAGGGCCGCAGCAACACTCGGCGCATCACCCACTGCCCAGTTCCTCGGCATCGTCCTCCCGAATCTGCGCCAGAGCCTCATCAGCGGACTGGTCATGGTGGTCGCCATTTCGGTAGGTGAATTCGGCCTTTCCAACCTGCTAGCGAGCTTCCAGAACCGGACTTACCCGATCGTCCTTCTGCAAGCGTTCTACGGCGCCTCCGGTTTTGCCTGCGCAGCCACCGTCATCCTGCTCCTGCTGGCAAGCGCTTCGGCACTGATCTCCTCAACCGTGGTCAGAAAATCATGAGCCTCGTACTCCACGAAGTTAATTATTCCTATCCGGGTACCCGTCAGGGACTTAACGCCGTCACGCTCGAAATTGCCACCGGCGAACTCGTCGCCGTCATCGGCCCCAGCGGTTCCGGCAAATCGACGCTACTCAAGCTTGTTTCCGGTCTGGTGACAGGCCACACCGGTTCGATTCTGCTCAATGGCGAAGACCTTTCGGACACGCCCGTTCACCAAAGAAACATTGGCATGGTATTCCAAAACTATGCCCTGTTTCCCCACATGAACGTCGCTGAAAACGTGGCCTACGGCCTGAAGCTGCGCAAAGTTCCCGCGCAGGAAAGGCACGCCCGCGCACAACAGCTGCTTGATCTGGTTGGATTAGGCGACTACGCCTCCCGGCCGATCACACGGCTCTCCGGCGGGCAGCAGCAGCGCGTCGCGCTCGCCAGGGCGCTTGCCATCGACCCCAAGGCGCTTTTGCTGGACGAGCCACTGGCAGCGCTCGACGCAGGCATCCGTGGCCATTTGCGGGATCAGATTCGTTCGATTCAACAACGCTTCAACACGACGACGCTCCTGGTTACGCACGACCAGGAAGAAGCCCTGTCGATGGCCGACCGCGTCGCCGTACTCAAGGACGGACGAGTATTGCAACTAGCCAGCCCTAGGGTAATTTACGAAGCGCCTGCAAACAAAGCGGTCGCCGAATTCGTCGGTCGCTCAACCATCCTTCCGGCAACCGTTGCCAGCAGCGGCAAGATCGACATCGGGGTCGCCCTTCTAGATACGCCGACAGGCCGACGGCCTCATGGACAAAAGGTCTTTGCCCTGATCCGGCCAGAGCATCTTATGCCCAACCCGCCGGACGGCGCACCCAACCGGCTATCCGGAAAGACCGGCGCGCAACGCTACCTCGGTTCGGTCTATCGGTACGACTTTAGCGTTGAAGGCCTGGACAAACCGCTGCTGGTCGAGTCCACACAACTGGCGGAAACGGCAATCGCCGTCCCCCCCGAACATATCCGTTTGCTTGACGACTGACTCTCAATACAGACAAGGAGGAATCATGGAACGCAGAAGCTTGATCAAAGGCGCGGCCGCACTGGCGCTGGCTGTCATGATGAACGGCAACGCGCTTGCACTTGACGGCGCCGAGCTGTATGCCGGCGAAGCGCGGCTTTACGAAGCTGCGCAAAAGGAAGGTATGGCCGTTTCCTTCGATACCGGCCCGGAATGGGCGAACTGGAAATCCCTTTTCCGGGATTTCAAGAAACGCTATCCGGATATCGAGCTGACCTATAACGATATCGGTTCGGCAGCCACTGTCGTCGCGCTGGACAAGACCCGCCGCAGGCCACAGGCCGATACGGCCTATTACTTCGCCGCATCGGGCGTTGATGCCGCGGCCAAGGATGTCGTTGCCCCCTTCCAGCCGGTCAATTTCGATAAATTGCCGGCTGTCTTCAAGGAAGCGAGCGGAAAATGGTTCACCATCCACACCCTGAACGTTGCTTTCCTGGTCAATAAAAAACTGGTCAAGAACGTTCCGACCGGCTGGAATGATCTCCTCCGTCCGGAATACAAGAGTTCCGTTGTCTACCTCGATCCGCGCTCAACTGGCGTCGGCCAGGTTATCGTCTTTGCCGCTGCCTACGCGGCGGGCGGTAGTGTCGATGATATCAAGCCGGGGGCAGATTATTTCGGAAAGCTGCATGCCGCAGGAAATGTTCTGCGCGTCGAAGGGACGACGCCTTACGCGAAGTTCGTCAAAGGCGAAATTCCCATCTGGATCGGCTACGAAAATGATGGGCTGAAAGCCAAGTACGTTGACGGAATGGGTGATGCCGTCGACGTCGTCATTCCCAAGGAAGCCAGCGTCGCCGCGCCTTACGCCATCAGTCTGGTGAAGAACGGCCCCAATCCAAACGCCGGCAAGCTATGGCTGAATTTCATCATGAGCGAGGCAGGGCAAAGCCTGTTCGCCCAGGGCTTTGTACGGCCTTCCGTGCCTGATGTGAAGCTCTCGCCCGAAGTCCAGGCCAAGCTTCCCGCCGCACCGCAAATCCGGCCACTGGATGTCGTTAAAGCCTCGGCGCGCAAGGCGGAAGTCGACCGTCTCTGGTCGCAGGCCGCACTGACCAAGTAAATAGCGGAAAATTTCAGGCGTCCTTCCCGTGAAACGATTTGGCGCATGGCCGGCATGGCTGTTTTTGTCGGTCTTTTTCATCCTGCCGCTCATTGCCCTGGTGCCGGAAGCCTTCTCGGAAGGCGGCGGAGCATTCCCCCGCCTCTTCCGGGATGGGCTTTTCCTTGACGCCGTGCGCAACACGGTCATTCTGGGCCTGCTCGCCGGTCTGGTCTCCACCCTTATCGGAACGGCAATCGCCATGGAGCTGGCACGCCAGTCCGAGCGTCGCCGTCAGTGGATGATTACTCTGCTGGGACTACCGCTGGCCTTCTCCGGTCTGGTCATCGCCTACGGATTCATTCTGGTTTTTGGCCGCGCCGGCTTCGTGACGCAGTTGCTGGCGCTGCTGGGCGCCGATCCGGCGCGCGTCGGCAGCTGGATCTACAGTGTTTCCGGGCTGGGGTTTGCCTATGCGTATTATCTGATTCCGCGCGTCGCCCTGTCGCTGTATCCGGTGTTTGCCAACCTCGACGAGCGGCCAATGCTGGCCGCACGCACCTTGGGCGCATCAAGAACCCGCGCCTTCATTGATACAGTCATACCGGAAATCGCACCGTCGGTATTTTCCACCGGCTGTCTGGTCGCGGCGCTGGCTATGGGCACCTATGGCACGGCGCTGGCGCTGGTCGGCACACAGTTAAATATCCTCCCCTTGTTGCTGCTGGCAAAAGTCGGCGACGGCGGCGTGGATTTTCCCGGCGCAGCCGCCATGTCTTTGATCTTGCTGGCGATCTGCACTCTTGTTTTGGGCACGGGAGATGTCATCACCAGCAAACGTGAAAGAAACCTCGATGTCAACTAGCAAATTTCTGGAAGCCATTGCGCTCCGGCAAGCCGGCCCTAAGCGGCTGCTGCAACCCGTCGGCATTATCGGCCCAGGTGACGGCGGCCCGCGCGAGTGCGACGCTGCCTATCAGATCGCCAACGCACTGGCGCGCGCCGGCGTGGCCATCGTCTGCGGTGGCCGCGGCGGTGTGATGGAGGCAGCCTCCCGTGGCGCACACGAAGCCAGCGGCACTGCCATCGGCATTCTTCCGGAAGAGGACGTGCGCGCCGCCAATCCATTCCTCAGCGTCGCCATCCCAACCGGTATGGGCGAAATGCGCAATGCAGTCATTGCCCGCAGCAGCATTTGTCTGGTCGCCATCGGTGGCGGGATGGGCACCATTTCAGAGATGGCACTGGGACTCAAATGGGGCAAGACGGTTTTTGCCCTGTATCCCGACGTGGATTTACCGGGACTGAGAAAGACCGCGAACACCGATGAACTGCTCGCACAGGTTAGCGAGTGGCTTGTTTCGGTGCCTACCTAACGGATTCTCACTTCGCCGCCGGACAGACGCCCCTCTTCCAGCAACCAGGCGCGGAACGCCGAAAATACGGGACGTTCCAGCCGTTCCTGCCGAAAACACAGGTAATGCCCCTGACCACCGTCAACCGGGCTGCCGAAGGCAATCACACGCCCTTCCTGCAATTCCTGCTCAATCAACACGTTTGGTACGATACCCACGCCCAGCCCGCTCAACACGGCCTGAATAATCGCTGAATACTGCGCAAAACGCGGGCCGGAAAGTATCTGGATTTCATCCACCGCATGGCGTGCCGCCCAACTGCGCCAAGCCTGCGGCGCCTGTTCGTGATGCAGCACCGTACAGGTGAGGAGATCCTGCGGGGTTTCCAGCGGCGCACGATTTTCCAGCAGCGCGGGGGCATAGATGCATGAAAATTCATGTCCTGCGACATAATCGGAAATCACGTTGGGCCACTGCCCGTCGCCATAACGGATCGCCGCATCAATCTCCAGCGGAAAGACTTCATCCTGCCCGACGTGCTGGGTAAAACTGAACGTAATGTCGGGGTGGCGCTGCCGGAACCCGGCTAAACGGGGAATCAGCCACTTGGTCAGAAAAGTGGGCACGCTCGCCAGTGTCAGCACACCGGCATCATCGACATCCGCCCTGGCCTCAAACGTTGCCGATTCAATCTTGCGCAGGCAGGGCGAGATCCGCACCCAGAAGGCACGACCGGCCGGCGTTAACTGGATACCGCGCCCATGCTTCCTGAGCAGTGGCCTGCCGATGAAATTTTCCAGCCCGACAAGCTGCTTACTGACCGCGCTCACCGAAATGCAGAGCACGCTCGCTGCCAGCGTCAGGCTGCCATGCTGCGCCACGGCGTCAAAGGCCAGCAGTTCGGAAATCGTCGGGCAGTTCCTTTTCATGGCAAATTACAAAGTAGATCAGGCACAAAAATATCTGCACCACCTACGACAATGCAACGGAAAACCGTGCCGCATGGACGAGAGCGCCTATCAGCCATAACGAACCAGCAGCCCCTGCGAAACATCCTCGACCAGGTCGAGCACCCGCTCGAAACCGCCCGGGCCGCCGTAATAAGGATCGGGCACTTCACGCCCGACATGACTACGCGCGTAACTCATATAAGGATGAATCTTGTGACGATGGGATGCCCCCGCCCGGCGCTCGAGCATGGACAGAACCTGCGTATCCATCGCCAGAATCAAATCAAAGTTCTCAAAATCACTGGCCTCAACCTGACGGGCACGGATTTGGGAAATATCGTAGCCACGCCGCCTGGCCGCAGCCTGCGCGCGCATATCCGGCGCCTCGCCGACATGATAGGCGCCCACCCCTGCCGACCGCACCGTCAGCGCCCGCCCCAACCCAGCCTGCTCCACCAGCGCGCGGAACACACCTTCGGCCGTTGGTGAACGGCAAATATTCCCCATGCAGACAAACAAAATCTTCATTCCGGCGGACTTTACCTGAATGAGGCGCCGGCAGCCACTGAACACCACAACCCACCACAGTACCTGCCCTGAACCCCTTGTAAAACGGGCATCTCCAAAGCCCCTGCCTGCCAGCCCAGTATTTACGGGCATTTCCAGCCTGCCTACCCGCTAGCCCACTATTTACGCGGGTTTCCGGCCCACCTGCCCGCAAACGCCCTATTGACGGGGGCTTCAGGCCGGCTACCGGCGCACTATCGGTCGTGCGGGGAGAAAACATTGCCAGCTGAATCCCGTTAGCGGCCGAAGACCTGTCACCACACCGCCACAGACCACCACAACCCCGCCACCACACCTACCCTGAACCCCGCGTAAAACGGGCATCTCCAAAGCCTCTGCCCGCTAGCCCAATATTTACGGGCATTTCCAGCCTACCTACCCGCTAGTCCACTGTTTACAAGGGTTTCCGGCCTGCCTACCCGCAAACGCCCTATTGACGGGGGCTTGCGGGCAGCCCGTTTAGCCGCTTGGATGCAATAATAGATGAAACCACGTTTAAGAATCTAAAAAACCAAGAAGCTAAAGTACTGCATCTTTCCACACTCCTATTTCAGCCCATTGACAGCCGGGTAACGCAGGACTAGCCCACATTTCTCACACTCTCACGGTTCGGCCCCCGTTGGCGCGGCTTTTTC
>CALAIL010000067.1 GCA_937923255.1 uncultured Propionivibrio sp.
CAATGGCCAGTTAAAAAATATTAGACCATGGAGCAGACTTTGGTAGATCTTTGATAATTTATAGTATTACACGAACAATTTTAATGACTTGTAAGCAACGGGAAAACTCACCAACCATTATGTAACAAAAACAAAAGCAAAACAAAGCGGTTGGCAGGAGGGTAAATCTCTTAACCAGTTTGTGCCTGGAGGGTAAATTGGAGGAGATATTTATAGAAATGCCGAAAGGCTTCTTCCCTCTGCGCTGGGTAGAATATGGTATGAAGCAGATATTGGCTTGTAATACGATGGCTAAAAGCAGTCCTACACAACCAGCTTCTCGTATAATTTATTCATCTGATGGCTTGTTATATATAACGAGAGATCACTATAAAACAATGATATATATTGGGCAATGGAAAAACTAGGAGCATTTAGCATATGGAGATAATCATTGATGGATTAAAAATAAAATCGGAAGATGACTTTCATTATATAATTGCTAAAGAAATGAGTCTCCCTGACTGGTACGGAAAAAATCTAGATGCGCTATGGGATGTTTTAACAGGAATAGCCATACGCCCTTTAAAAATTACTTGGACAAATTCAAAGCAATCAGAAAAAATACTAGGCAGATATAAAGAAATAATTAATCTTCTTAAAGAGGTAGAAAACCAAGACAAATCTACCGGAATGAAAGAAATTTTCGAATTGGAACTTAAATAAGTTAATTACTAAGACAATGTCGGCCTGGCCAGCGGCGGCGCAACGCAGCTAACCGGCAGCGCCTTATCCGTCAGAAACGCCCTCGCCCCTACTTCCGGCGGCGACCTGACCGCCAGCCGCCCGCGCGTGAAGGAAGCATCGCTGGCTGAATCACCGCCGCCGCAGAGAATGGGCGGTGCTTTCTGAAGTGTCGCCACGAACAGCAACTCAGTCATGCTGCGGCCGTAGCCCCGCCACAGCGCCCGCTACAACACCTGCCCTGAACCCCGCGTAAAATGGGCGTTTCCAGAGACCCTGCCCGCCAGCCCACTGTTTACGTGGGTTTCCGGCCTGCCTATCTTCAAGCCCAGTGTTTACGTGGGTTTCCAGCCTACCTGCCCGCAAACGCCCTATTGACGCGGGTTTCCGGCCAGGCGACGCGTATATTGAACAATGATCCTTATACTATTGTTATCTTGAAAAGAGTTGATTGATGCGCACTCCTGAGTTTTTTCTTGATCACTATGCGCCTGTTACTACACATCTGGCTTTTTTTGAAATGCCTGTGAGTGATTTAGCGCAAGTCCTGTACGACAGAAATGTAAAAATCAACAAAGACTGTGGATTTGATTGGGTGGTGCAGAAAAATGCAGTGCGTGGCACGCTCAGTGAAAAACTCCATGCTTTACTGCCAATGGCCTCTGGGCTCCCAACCAAAAAACTGGTCTCTCAAACCGCGTCCAGATGGAGCGTGTATGCCGTAAATAAATATCCATTCGGTGATGTTCATTCGGAGCCGAGTTACTTAAGTCGCGTGTTAAAAATTCGCGTCTTATCAATTATCATGATCAAGGATGTTCCGGGCGGTCAGCCAGGTTCCATGCAATTTGTTTATCGTGATGGCCCCCGTACAAAGCCGATTGAGACCCAATACGGAATACAGCATGAAATACCTGCCCGCGCGGTTTATGCTCACAAAGAGAGCAAATGGGAGTTTGGTGCCTATGGAGAGCCTTTGCCGTTTGAAGAGCTTGATACCTACACCGCCAAAAGAATCAAAGATCGATTGACGGCGGAGATGATTGAACGCTATTGCCGAAACCTGGATATCGATCTGTTTGACCCAGATTTTTATGCTGGAGATGGGTTCATCATTCAGACCTACGCGACACCTGATACAAAATTTTTCCCCTCATTTCCTAATTTGATAGAGACTATGTCCTGATTCATTCGGAAAATTCTCACCGGCGCGAGCACTGAATTGGTGGAATTCGCCCCCGGCCTGCTCCTCACCCGCGAAAGCCTGCCCGGGCGCATCGAAACTGGGGGCGATCTGATCTTCCTCGGTAGTGAATTTTTAGCCGCTCAGGTCGCTCACAATGAGTTGGTGAATAATTATTTAACCCACACTCAGGAAGCAGCCAAGAAGGAAGCGCTCAAGAACGCGAAGAGCGAGGAAAAGCGTCAGGAAATTCTGCGTTATTACGATGAGATCGACCGGCAGCAGGATGCATTTGCACTAAAGATGATCAATCTTGCTCGTACCTGTAAAACACAGGCTGATTGTGCGATGGCCGACAGCGCTTTGCAGCAGATTCGAAATAAACTGCGCGGCGCCAGTGTGCGCCCTGAAATGGCCTTTGTAATTAACGGCGCTCATGGTGCGCAGCAGGAGGCGGAGCGCCGGTACTGGGACGCCGGTTTTGTCTGTTGCTATCGGGCGCTGATCGGTACAGGGAGACTAGCATCTCAAGAGCAACTTTCCAGTTTGCAAGCCGCTGTAAACACAGCTACAAAGAACGGGATTCCCTACAACCAAATGATAAGTGTTGATGGATGGGATTTGAAATTTGCCCCACTACGTCAACTAGGACAATTATCATCATTAATTCATGCGTTGCCAAATTGATACAATCATGGATATTCAATTTAAAGACCCGTTTGGTTTTCAGCTGGAAATTTTAGAAACTGACGACCATGTCCCTTCATTCCGAATCAATATTCACATTGCTATTGAGCAATTTCAGCATAAATACCAATATGAAGGTAATTTCTGGATTGAATGCTCGGTGTGGGATAGCTTCGTGCATGCATTGCAGCACCCTTCAGCAGAAACTACTTCATTGCATGACATGAGCGAGCACTTCGCGCTTTCTATTCAAAATACTGCACAAGGGCTAGTATTGAGATGGGAATTTTCCAAGAAAGATGTTGGTGGTAAGCGCCAGATGGCGGCACACTTTATCTCATCTATTGATGAAGAGGTTTTAGCAAAAATCCGCCAATCATTTGAAGGTTTTCCAGTTTGGTGGTAGTACCAAGCGATTTTTCATAACAAAATCTATGCGGCCAGTTATTGTTCATAGAAGCCGCCACTCAGCCGCTTGAGGGTATTGAGTCCCAGTTCGTCGAGGTAAGGATCGCTGTCCTGATTAACTCACTAGAAATTATTTAGAATATTCTTTTCTGGAGGAAAAAATTAAGCCATGAAAAATATAATAGATGAGGCCTACTGCCCAGAATGTGGTGCAAAAACAGAGTCTATATTTGAAGAACACTTAAGTGGGGCAAGGTGCACAAATTGCAATTGGTCTGTATTTACAACTTATTTTAAACCAATTGAAAAAGATTTAACTGAATATGAAGTATTTGTGACACCAACTTTTAATTTTACTAATGAACAAATAAAAATTGTTGCAAATTTATTAAATATAAATTTCTTACAGGCACGGGAAAAATTGATGGAAAAAATATTTAAAATCTACAAAGGGAAAGCAAAAGAAATTCTTACTATAAAAGAATATTTAAATTCTGTAGGGCTACATTACCAGATTTATCCTGAGTTTAATTGGTAAAAATCTCCTCCCAATGTCGGCGGCGACCTCCCACTTGTCTCCGCCAGCGACTTAAAGCTATTAACCACCCAGAGCCGGCATGAACAGTGGGCACACGGGTCAATGCAGCAAATGTGAGGCCAGTAGTTCGTGCCAGACAATGCGGCTAGCAGATGGCGTTATCGCTGCCATCGGATTTGGGGAAGTGGCACTCAGATCAATGGCAATATTTTTGCCAATTCAACCAATGTTTTACCTTCAGCCCCTGGGCGAGTTTGGTACGAAGCAGACATTGGGCTTAGTAATATGATATCTAGAGGTAACCAGCCGGGGACTCGTTTACTCTATTCCAATGACGGTCAGCTTTACATCACAACTGACCACTATCAGAGTGTGAAAAAAATTGGAACATGGAGATAAGAAAAATGAAAGTTGAAATTATTGGAAACATAATTAATGAAGAAAAGGATTTTCATACCCAACTAGCTGTGGCATTGGGGGTACAGCAGTATTATGGGTATAATTTAGATGCTCTGTGGGATTTGCTTAGTCTAAGTATTGAACGCCCTATACATCTTGTATGGAAAAACTCATCAGAATCAAAGAAAAAACTAGGGAAACAGTTTGAAGAAATTGTTTCTATATTAGAACGTGTTCGATTGGAAGATGAAAAATATGGATGGAAGGATAAATTTACTTATTCACTGGAGTGACCGTCATGTTTGATTTTCTGCCGACCTCAAACAAGAGGCAAATATGATCAATTCATCAGCGCTACTTAACATAAAAGTACGCTAAATTTTTAATAACGGAGGACTAAACAGGGATAAAATCTATCAGGAAATAATTCAAAGATTTTAAAGAATAAGCACTTCAGTCAACTAAAGTTTAGGAATTGAATAATGGGAAACAGGATTCCTGTGATTACAAAAATAACAAATGAAAAAGGATATATTGAATATCATGTAAATCCTGTTACCGGCTGGGATGGGTTTGATTCTTTAACTAAATATCTAATTAAATACTGGCAAGCTGAGATTACAGAATCTGCTGACTGGATTTATTCCAGACGTAAAGTTTTACGATCTGGGAATGTATTTATTTCTATATATTATGATAGCCAAATCGGAAATTATTTTTTAAGAGAAGACGGCTCAGATGACCAATCATTATTAGAACAGATTGAGGCTGATTTGATTCGACGATTAAGTGATGCTTAGCATTGCAAGTATCCCCATCTGCCAAAATGTTTCAACTAGCACTTTGCATACCACCGGTGATCTGATCCTTGCCACCGAAGAAGCTTTGCTTATCCACGGCAGCCACCTGCGGTCAGAAACCGCCACAGACCTACGACAACAATCGCCACAACACCTGCCCTGAACCCCGCGTAAAATGGGCTTCTCCGAAGGGGCTGCCTGCCAGCCCACTGTTTACGCGGGTTTCCAGCCTACCTGCCCGCAAACGCCCTATTGACGTGGGGTTCCGGTCAGGCCGCTCAGAATGAGGTGATGAATAATTTCCTCAATCATTTGGACAAGTCGGAGCGAGATACGCTACGCAGGAAACGTCTGAATGGGG
>CALAIL010000068.1 GCA_937923255.1 uncultured Propionivibrio sp.
TGGTAAAGTCGAGCCGTTGTGTAAGGTGATCAGGGTGCCCCTCTGAACCCCATGTGGATAGGGCGTTTGCGGGCGGTTGCCTCTGGAACCCTTATAAATAAAGGGCTTCAGGGTAGGGGTGCCGGAGAAGCCCTGTTTACGCGGGGTTCAGGGCATCAGGACGGCAGCGGCGCGAAAAGCGCGGCAACGTCTTCCTCGCCAAACTTGAAGCGGACGGCGCGATCATCCGAGAGAATGCCGTCGGCCAGACCGGCCTTGCGCTCTTGCAGTGCCAGAATTTTTTCCTCGATACTGCCGGCAACAATCAGTTTGTAGACAAAAACCGGCTTGTCCTGGCCAATTCGGTGCGCCCGGTCGGTCGCCTGGTTTTCGGCCGCCGGGTTCCACCAGGGATCGAAATGGATGACCGTATCCGCCGCCGTCAGGTTCAGGCCAATGCCACCAGCCTTGAGACTGATCAGAAATACCGGCACCTCTCCCGACTGGAAACGGCGCACCGGCGTTTCGCGGTCTTTCGTATCACCTGTCAGCAGCGCGTAGTCGAGACTTTTCTGCCTGAGCGCAGCTTCGATCAGCGCCAGCATCTGCGTGAATTGCGAAAACACCAGAATACGCCGCCCTTCCTCGATCAACCCGGGCAACAGGGTCATCAGCAGCTCCAGCTTGGCGCGCTCTTTGACGCGCTGTGCCAGCGGCAGCCTGACCAGGCGCGGGTCGCAGCAAACCTGGCGTAGTTTGAGCAAGGCATCGAGAATCACGATTTGACTGTGCCCGAAGCCTTTGCTGAATACTTCTTCGCGCACCGCTGCATCCATGGCGACACGCACCGTTTCATAGAGATCGCGCTGCCCGCCGCTCAATGATACTTTGCGCACAATCTCGGTCTTCGGCGGCAGTTCTCGCGCCACGTCTTCCTTGCGGCGTCGCAGGATGAATGGCCGCACCCGGCGCGCCAGCAGGTCACGGCGCGGCCTGTTTTCCATCTTCTCGATCGGCGTCCGCCAGTAGCGCGTGAAATTGCTGCGGCTGCCAAGAAACCCCGGCAGCAGAAAATCGAACTGACTCCACAGTTCGCCAAGATGGTTTTCCAGCGGCGTTCCCGTCAGGCAAAGACGGTGCCGCGCCTCGATACGGCGGACAATCTCGGCACTGCGGCTGCGGGCGTTCTTGACCGTCTGCGCCTCGTCGAGAATGAGCAGATGATAAGGATGGCGCGTCAGTGCATCGGCATCGCGCCAGAGCAGCGGATAGGTTGTCAAGACGACATCATGATCGGCGATTTCGGCAAACCGCACTTTCCGCTCGGCGCCATGCAGGGAAAGTACCGATAGCCCGGGGGCAAAGCGCATCGCCTCGTTGCGCCAATTGAAAATCAACGAGGTGGGCAGTACAACCAGCGCCGGCCGATCAAGGCGGCCGGACTCTTTTTCCAGCAAGAGATGGGCGAGTGCCTGCGCCGTTTTGCCCAGCCCCATATCGTCCGCCAGAATGCCCGCCAGATTCTGTTCGCGCAGGAACTGCAGCCAGGCCAGCCCTTCCCGCTGATAGCGGCGCAGATCAAGCGCCAAGCCGCGCGGCGGCTCGATGTCACCGATGCCCTGCGCCGAACGCAGACGATCGGCCAGCGCCAGCACGTCGCGCTGTCCATTGAACTGCCAGCGCCGCGGGTCACTGAATTCGCGCAAACGCGGCGCATCAAAACGCGAAATGCGCAGATGGGGGCCTTCCGGCAATCGGTCAAAAAGATCGACCAGCGCCAACGCCAGAGGTTTCAGGCGCGCCGCCGGCACGCGCACGCGGCGCAGATCGGGCATCCTCAGCTCGACGAATTCGGCATCGTCGATACCGTTGACCTGAACGATGTCCCGCCAACGCCCATCGCGCCGGAACAAGGCCGCCAGCAGCGGCGCCAGAGGCACGCGCTCGCCTTCGACAACGATACCCATGTCGAGATCGAACCAGTCGTTCCCCGCGTCGATCAGCGCCGCATCCCAGGCATCAACCTCGACAAAGTGATGGCGAAAATCGCTGTCGAACTCGATCTGCCACCCGGCATCCCGTAATTGCTCCAATTTCTGTCGCATGAAGGCCGGCCAGTCTTCCTCCCGGGCCAGACCATAGACACCGTCCGGCGGACTGCCGAAGGCACGCAGCACGCCATCGGGCACGGCTTGCAGCCCTGCCCGGTGCAGATACGCCAGCAACGCGCGTTCCTGTTCGGTGCACCTGACAACATGCACAGCCTCGCCATCCGGCAGGCAGCAGAAATCATCCACATCGCCGGGACGAACCTCGGCATCTTCGTAACGAAAAATCGGCTCGGCCAGGTCAAACAGGTCACGCCCATCCTGCGCCTGGTAAGCGCGCCAGGCCGTATTGCCATGGGTCGTGATCGAGTATAGACGCAATAAGGCCACCGGCGCGCTGCGGATCTGGCGCAACACTGCCGCATCAATGGCGGGCAAACGCAGGTTACTTCCGCTATCGCCAAGCGCAGCGCGGATCCGGGCCGCCTCACGCGCCGACAATCCGGGGGAAGACAGCAGCAAAGTCAGGGTTTCCCGCGGCCCGGAAAGCCCGATCTCTCCAATGACGCCGGCCTCAAAGTCGATGTACCACGGCGGCGTCAACGGGATGATCAGGTCAGCCGACGGCGATACCTGCAACAGGGGGTGCTGCAAGCCGTCGCGCCCATGCTGCCAGAGCAAGGCCGCCGGGCGGGCGCCGGCCAGTGTCAGCGGCGACAGATCCGACGCTGGGCACAAGCGCCCGGTACGCGCCATTCGCCGCAGAATTTCCGCGCTTTGCGGCGCTTCCAGACTGAAGGCGCGCAATCCGTTGCTGCTCCCCTGTGCCGCCAGCAGCAGGGCGATGATCTGGAGATCTTCGTCGCTGACATAAGGCGGCCGTCTGCGCAGCGCCGATTCAAGATCCCACCATTCTTCGGCATTGTCCGGATCGCGTCCCTTGCGCAGCGATACACCGAATGCCTGGAGATTTTTCCGGCTGTTCGTCCGCCAATGCAACAGGTAAAAAATCCGCTGATGACCGGGTGCAACACGCAGGTTTGTTTTGCTCACCGCGCTGGAAACCCGGCGCAATTCGTCCGCCCAGGATAGGGATAACGCGCCTGGGGATAACGCACCCGGCGCCCTATCTTCCCGTTCCGCTGGTATCTGCGGGTCGGCGGCGTGATCGGGGATGCGGGAAATGGCGGTCAAAGGAGACGTTACCCAGGCAGCTGCGGCGGGTACTGCACGAGCGCATCCGCCGCAGATTGTGGCACAGACTCAATCACGGAAATTGCCCGCCTTGATCGGGTAATCGGTAATGGTTTTGGTCACCAGCGCAATGCACGACTGCAAATCGTCACGCTTGGCGCCGGAAACGCGCACGGCATCGCCCTGGATCGTGGCCTGAACCTTGAGCTTGGCTTCCTTGACCATCTTGACGATTTTCTTCGCCAGCTCAGTCTCGATGCCGATTTTGACCTTCAGTTCCTGCTTGACCTTGTTGCCGGAAATTTTCTGTACGGCTTGCGGGTCAAGCCGTTTGACGCTTTCCTTTTCCTTTTTTTCCATCGCCGGAAACAGAATGTCCTTGATCTGCCCCAGCTGGAATTCGGAATCGCCAAACAAGGTAATGAGCTTATCCTTGTCGTTGAGTTCGACTTTGGCCGATGTGCCTTTGAAATCGTAACGCGCATCGATTTGGCGACTGACGACATCGAGCGCATTTTTCAGTGCAACCATATCGACTTCGGAAGAAAAATCAAAACTCGGCATTTTTACTGGCTCCTCGAATAAATCGGCATCTGGCCGCTCACATCAGCCGTTCAGCCCGTGAAATCATAGGATGAATTGCTCCAGCACGGACGGGAATACCTTGGCAGTCTACGCAAGACGCCGCCCCGGAAGGCGGCGTCGCGGGGGAAAGCAAACAACGCGGCAATCCTTCGATCAGCCCTTGCGCGCCCTGTGGTTGGCAGCGATGCGCATGCGCAATGCGTTGAGCTTGATAAAGCCACCCGCATCTTTCTGGTCGAACGCACCCGCATCATCCTCGAAGGTGGCGATGGTAGGATCGAACAGCGAGTCAGTCTTCGAATCCCGGCCGACGACGACGACGTTGCCTTTATACAGTTTGAGGCGCACCCAGCCGTTGACATTTTGCTGCGTGTGGTCGATCAGCGCCTGCAGGGCAATACGCTCCGGCGCCCACCAGTAGCCGTTATAAATCAGGCTGGCGTAACGGGGCATCAAATCATCCTTAAGGTGTGCAACTTCTCGATCAAGCGTGATGGATTCCATGGCGCGATGCGCTTTCAACAGAATCGTGCCGCCCGGCGTTTCATAACAGCCGCGCGATTTCATGCCGACATAGCGGTTCTCAACGAGATCGAGCCGACCGATGCCGTGTTTGCCGCCAAGCTCATTGAGCTTGCGCAGCAGTTTGTCGGCACTCATACGCTCACCATTGATGGCGACGAGATCGCCTTTAGCAAATTCCAGGTCAACGTATTCCGCCTTGTCGGGCGCGGCCTCCGGAGAAACCGTCCAGCGCCACATCGACGCTTCAGCCTCCGCCGACGGGTCTTCGAGATGACGGCCTTCGTAACTGATGTGCAGCATATTCGCATCCATCGAATAGGGGGAGCCGCCCTGTTTATGCTTCATCTCGATCGGAATGCCATGCTTTTCCGCATAAGCCAGCAGCTTCTCGCGCGAAAGTAGATCCCACTCACGCCACGGAGCGATGATCTTGATGTTCGGGTTAAGCGCATATGCACCCAGCTCGAAACGCACCTGATCGTTGCCTTTGCCCGTCGCGCCATGGCAGACCGCCTGCGCGCCGGTCTGTTTGGCGATTTCAACCATGCGTTTGGCGATCAGCGGCCGCGCAATAGACGTGCCCAGCAGGTATTCGCCTTCATAGACCGCATTGGCGCGGAACATCGGAAAAACGTAGTCGCGCACGAATTCTTCGCAGAGATCTTCGATATGAATGTTTTCCGGCTTGATGCCCAACTTCAATGCCTTGGCACGCGCCGGTTCCAGCTCTTCGTTCTGGCCGAGATCCGCCGTAAAGGTAACGACCTCGCACTGGTAAACATCCTGCAACCATTTGAGGATGACCGAGGTGTCGAGGCCGCCTGAATAGGCGAGAACCACTTTTTTGATATCGCTCATTTCCATTGCTCCATGCTTGCGTATTTTACAAATGCAGCCTTATCCGGCTGCGTCACGAACTCTCAATCTACCAATCCATCATGCAAAATCTGGCGCACTCAGACGCGGCCAAGCACCAGGTACTCCATCAATGCTTTCTGCACATGCAGCCGGTTCTCGGCCTCGTCCCAAACACGGCTCTGCGCGCCATCAATAACCTCTGCTGTCACCTCTTCACCACGATGTGCCGGCAAGCAGTGCAGGAAGATCGCGTCTGGCCTGGCAAGACGCATCATGGCGGCATCTACCCGCCAATTGGCAAAATCGCGCAATCTGGCCTCGTTTTCTACCTCAAAGCCCATTGATGTCCATACATCCGTCGTCACGATGTCGGCGCCCTGCGCTGCCGCCAGCGGATCGGAAAAACATTCGAAATGACCGGTATTCTTTAAACCGGCCAGTTCAGGCTTGATTTCGTAACCTGGCGGCGTCGAGACATTGACCTTGAAATCAAGCGTTTCTGCCGCCTGTAGCCAGGTGTAGCACATATTGTTTGAGTCGCCGATCCAGCACACGGTTTTTCCCTGTATCGGCCCGCGCTGTTCGATGTAGGTGTAAATATCGGCCATGATCTGGCACGGGTGAAATTCGTTGGTCAGTCCGTTGATAACCGGCACCCGTGACGCAGAGGCCAGACGTTCGACGATACGCTGCTCAAATGTCCGGATCATGATCAGATCGCACATTCTCGACATGACCTGGGCGGCATCTTCCACCGGCTCGCCACGCCCGAGTTGCGAATCACGCGTATTGAGGTAAATGGCATTGCCGCCAAGCTGCTGCATCCCCGCCTCGAACGACAGGCGTGTACGCGTGCTCGCTTTCTCGAAAATCATGACCAGCGTACGGTCGGCCAGCGGCCAATAGCGCTGATACCCCTTGAACTGCGCTTTGATCCAGCGCGTCCGTTCAAATAGGTAGGAAAATTCTTCGCGTGTAAAGTCCTTGAATTGCAGAAAATGCTTGACGGCGGAAGTCGAATTGCCGGTTGTCATCGTCAACTCCGATTAAATCTTCAGAAAGTCGTGGATCAATTCTGCGAGACGGGCAACCAGCTCCTTCGACTCTTCCTCGGAAAACGTCAGTGGCGGCAGCAAACGAATTACCTTTTCGGCCGTTACATTGATGAGCAACCCAATCGACAGTGCACGTGTCATCAGCTCGGCGCATGGCCGATCAAGTTCGATACCAATCATCAGCCCCTGGCCACGGATATCGACAACCCCACGGACACCCGCCAGCGCAGCTCCCAGGCCATTGCGAATCAGCGCGCCCTGCCGGATCGCATTACCCATCAGGCCATCACGCTCGACGACGTTCAGCACCGTCAATGCCGCTGTCGTTGCCAACTGGTTGCCGCCAAAAGTCGAGCCGTGGTTACCCGGCCCGAACAACCCCGCTGCCTTGCCCGCCGCCAGACAGGCGCCAATCGGCACGCCACCGGCCAATCCTTTGGCCAGCGTGGCGACATCAGGGACGATGCCAGCATGCTGAAAGGCGAACCAGGTGCCGGTGCGCCCCATACCGCACTGCACTTCATCGCAAATCAGCAACCAGCCGCGTTCATCGCATAAGGTGCGCAAAGCGCGCAGATACTCGATATCCGCCATGTGCACGCCCCCCTCGCCTTGCACGACCTCGATCATGACGGCGACAATCGATGGATTCTGTTCGGCAAGCGCATGGATGGCAGCCAGATCGTTGAATGGCGCGCGGATAAAACCGGGGACGAGCGGCTCGAATCCCGCCTGCGCCTTACGGTTTCCGGTTGCCGACAAAGTCGCCAATGTACGTCCATGAAAAGCTTTTTCCATGACGATAATCTGCGGTTCGTCAATACCACGCCGGTGCCCATAAAAACGCGCCAGCTTGATTGCCGCCTCATTGGCCTCACAGCCAGAATTGCAGAAAAACACTTCCTGCATGCCTGATAGCACGGCCAACTTGTCAGCCAGCTGCTCCTGTTGTGGCATGCGGTATATATTGGAACTATGTAGTAAACGGCCAGCCTGTGCGGAAATGGCCATGATTAGGTCGGGATGGTTATGGCCGAGTGTCGACACGGCAATCCCGGCCAGTGCGTCCAGGTAGAGCTTCCCTTCAGTATCAGTGACCCAGCTCCCTTCACCGTGGCTCAATGCCACCGGCAAACGGGCGTATGTATTCATTACATGGGACATCAACATCTCCTGATATTCCGCTCCGCTCAATAGCGGACGCTTAAAATGAAACGGCGGCTCGCGCCGCCGGAAGGATTACAAAACCAAAACCACGCAACCGCATATTCTGATGAAATCGAAAAAATCTGCTGGAAAAATTTTCCGGCAGGGGAAGGATTTTAAGGGAAAAGCCGGGGCTTGTACATCATGCCTGCGCTGCAATACGCCCAACAACGCATATTCTGATGCATACATCCACTCCATTTTTCTGCCTTGTTAGACAGAAAAACAAAACGGCGTCTATAGACGCCGTTTATAACGATTCCAAATGCGCTTCAAGCGTCAAAAATCAGCCTGCAAGCGCTTTGATCTGCGCCGACAGCCGGCTCTTATGACGCGCCGCCTTATTTTTGTGAATCACATCCTTGTCGGCAATCCGATCGATCACCGAAACCGATTCTTGATAAATATTCTTTGCCGCCGCCTGATCACCGGCGAGAATCGCCTTTTGCACGCGCTTAACGGCCGTGCGCAGGGTTGAGCGCAGACTGGCGTTGTGGGTGCGATGCGTGTTGGCTTGGCGGGCGCGCTTGCGCGCTTGTGCGCTATTGGCCATGAATCTTTGTCCTAAATAAAGTAGGGGTTAATCGAAAGTGGGCGATTTTACAGTGACATGCCGCTCTACGCAAGAATTTTCCACTCTTTAGCCCTGCCGATATTCATGCAAAATTCCCGGCAACGTTCGGTATCAGCACTGGGCCGCAGAACACTGCCAGAATTCGTATCGAAATTGCGCAGGTGGCCGATAATACTCGAACAGCGTTAAATCGCCTGAATCCGGAAATGGAATAAGATGATGACCTGAAAGAAAAACAACGATGAACCTGCTCAAAGCGCTCGCCACCGTCAGCGGTATGATCCTGCTCTCGCGCATTCTCGGATTCGTGCGCGACTTCGTCATCGCCCGCGTTTTTGGCGCCGGCATGATGACCGACGCTTTTTTTGTTGCTTTCAAACTACCCAATCTGTTGCGCCGGCTTTTTGCCGAAGGCGCATTCTCACAGGCTTTTGTCCCCATTCTCGGCGAATACAAGAACAAAAACGGTGATTTCGAGGCAAAGCACCTGATTGACCGTGTGGCGACGCTGCTGTTCCTTGTCCTGCTTGGGGTCACATTGCTCGGTATGGTCGGCGCACCGTTGCTGGTATATGTTTCTGCGCCGGGTTTTACAGATGTGCCGGATAAATTTGCGCTCACGGTCACGCTGACGCGCATCACCTTCCCTTATATCCTGTTCATGTCGCTGGTCGCGCTCGCCGGCGGTATTCTCAATACCTGGAGCCGCTTTGCCGTGCCGGCATTCACGCCGGTTCTGCTCAACGTCGCCATGATCGGCATGGCGCTGTTTGCCGTTCCTCATTTTTCGCAGCCAGTCATGGCGCTCGGCTGGGCAGTTTTCCTCGGCGGCGCATTACAGCTTGCCTTCCAGCTGCCCAGCCTCAAGCGCATCGGCATGCTGCCGCGCTTTGTCCTTGACTGGCGGGATGAGGGCGTACGCCGCATCCTCAAACTGATGGCGCCAGCCGTAGTTGGCGTTTCGGTTTCGCAAATCAGTTTGCTGATCAACACCATCTTCGCTTCCTTCCTCGATACCGGCAGCGTCTCCTGGCTGTATTACGCCGACCGGCTGATGGAATTTCCCGCCGGTCTGCTGGGCGCTGCGCTGGGCACCATCCTTTTACCCTCACTTGCCAAATACCACGCCAGTGACAATACGGAAGAATACTCAAAGCTGCTCGACTGGGGCCTGCGCCTGACCTTTCTGCTGGCCGCGCCCGCTGCCGTAGCACTGGCGATCATCGCCGTGCCGCTGATCGCCACGCTCTTCCATCACGGGGCCTTTACCGCCCATGACGTGCTCATGACGCGCAATGCGCTGGTCGCCTACAGCATCGGCCTGCTGGGCATGATCCTTGTCAAGGTGCTGGCGCCCGGTTTTTATGCCCGCCAGAATATCCGCACGCCGGTCAAGATCGGCATTCTGACGCTCGGCATGACACAGGCGCTCAACCTGGCCTTGATCGGCTGGCTGCAACACGCCGGACTGGCGCTGGCGATCGGACTGGCGGCTTGCCTTAACGCCGCACTGCTCTACCGCGGCCTGCGTCGCCATGCCATCTATACGCCACAACCTGGCTGGCTGGCGTTTTATGGCAAACTAGCGCTGGCGCTGCTATGCATGGGCAGCGTGCTCTGGCTGGCCGGCGGTCAGGATACGGAATGGTTACGCTGGACATCTACCGAGCGCCTGCTCCGGCTGATATGGCTGGTGCCGCTCGCCGCCGCGACGTATTTCATGACACTTTTCATTATGGGCTTTCGGCTGCGGGATTTTCAACGGAAAGCCTGAGCCTTTCAGCCCCCAACGAGGAGATCGCGCTATGAAACTTAGCAGCAACAGCTTCACCGAGGGTCAAAACATCCCTGGGGATTTTTCCTTTTGCCAGCCCGATCCGACGCACCATGTTTGCCTCGGCAAAAACATGAATCCGCATCTGGCATGGAGCGAAGTGCCGGAAAAAACCCAATCCTTTGCGCTGATCTGCCACGATCCGGACGTCCCGAGCCAGGGCGACGACGTCAACCAGGAAGGACGCAGCGTACCGGCCAGCCTGCCGCGCATCGAATTCTTTCACTGGACGCTGATCGATCTGCCGGCGGATCTGCGTGAAATCCGTGCAGGAGAATTTTCCAAAGAAGTGACGCCGCGCGGCAAAGCCGGCCCGGCTGCGCTACACGGCGCGCGCCAGGGACTCAACGATTACACGACCTGGTTCGCGAGTGATCACGACATGCGCGGCGATTACTTTGGCTACGATGGCCCCTGCCCGCCATGGAATGACGAAATCGTCCACCACTACATCTTCACGCTCTATGCGCTGGACGTCGAGCGCCTGCCGATCGAGGGCAAATTTACCGGCGCCCAAGCGCGCGCCGCCCTGCATGGACACATTCTCGCCCAGGCCAGGCTGACAGGGCTATACACGCTGAATCCACAGGTCGCCGCCTTGAGTCACCCATCGGCGTGAGAGATAAAAAAGGCGCGCCCCTGAACCCTGCGTGGATAGGGCATCTCCGAAGGAGCATACTAAAACCCTTATAATAGGGCGCCTCCCGGCAGGTGCCCTGAAGTCCTTTATCTGCGCGGGTTTTGGGGCCTCTCCCCGACATGGGGAAAATTGGAAAAACGCGTGGTGCGAGAGCGCAGGCGCATCTCCAAAAAGAGGTGGCCTGAAGCCCGCGTATTTAGGCCCTCTCCAAAGGGGATGCTCTGAAGCCCTTGTAAACAGGGCATCTCCGGGCACCCTACCCGCCAGCCCTTTATTTATAAGGGTTTCAGAACCCTACGCTCGGAAACGCCCTATCCACGCGGGGTTGCGGGCAGCCCTTTTTAAAAACCAGACAATCTATAGCGGCTCGACTTTGCCAAAAGACAAGGCGGTAAGCCGCAGACAGACCATTCAGTACGGCAAAGCTAGGCCAACACAACAACGCCGTATTTTTACAAAGGAAGACGCTATTTTTTGTTTATGTTTTTTGATGCCCTGAACCCCGCGTATTTAGAGGGCTTCAGAGCGATTTATGTTTTCTGTTCTATTTGTGCGGATTTCCGAGCATGCTCTTTTGCATATTCGATAACTACGAAGCACCCAGAAACCCCTTTAGGCGCAGCCGCAGGCGCGGGGCGGCTTGTCGGAAGCAAGGACTTGATTGTCTAAGCGCGAGCGAGTTGATCAAGCCCGCCGCCTAGCAACCCGCGGCAAGGAGTCTTCTGCGCCTGGGGTCGCCTTTCTTTGCTGACTTTCTTTGGCGAGGCAAATAAAGAAGGTAGGAAAGTCAGCGGGGCGCGCTGCCGCACAGCGCAACCGCATCAAAAGAGGCCTCGCAGGCGGAGCCAGCACCTACAGTTAGACAATCCTTATTTTTAGGTTCTTCCGGGTGCCTGCCCGCTAGCCCGCGTATTTAGGGCCTCTCCAAGGGGGATGCTCTGAAGCCCTTGTAAACAGGGCATCTCCGGGCACCCCGCCCGCCAGCCCTTTATTTATAAGGGTTTCAGAGGCATCCGCTCGGAAACGCCCTATCCACACGGGTTTCAGAGGAATGCCACGTACCCCCCAAATGACATCCCTACCGGCAGCTTCGGCATAAAAAAGGCAGCGCCCACGCGCTGCCTTTTTTGCTTCTGTGAGATATGCCAGTCCGGCTGGGGTGTTTAGCCTCCGGCAAGAGCGTTTAGGTTCAGGTCGCCAGCGGCAACATCGGCACGATCATCAGCGCCACAATGTTGATGATCTTGATCAGCGGATTGACCGCCGGACCAGCCGTATCTTTGTAAGGATCGCCGACCGTATCGCCCGTCACCGACGCTTTGTGCGCCTCCGAACCTTTGCCGCCGAAGTGACCGTCTTCAATATATTTCTTGGCATTATCCCAGACACCGCCGCCGGTCGTCATCGAAATGGCGACGAACAGGCCGGTAATGATCGTTCCCATCAGCAAGCCGCCCAGCGCTTTCGGCCCAAGCAACATGCCGAGCAGTACGGGAACGCCGACCGGTAGCAGCGAAGGCAGGATCATTTCGCGGATGGCCGCCGATGTCAGAATACCGACCGCGCGTGAATAATCAGGCTTCGCAGTACCGTCCATAATGCCGCGGATTTCCTTGAACTGACGGCGCACTTCAAGCACGACCGCAGCGGCGGCACGGCCGACCGACTCCATCGCCATAGCGCTGAAAAGATAAGGAATCAGACCGCCGATGAAAAGGCCGATGATGACCATATGATCGGAGAGATCGAAAGTCGTCACGAAATTCCGCGCTTCCAGTGCATGTGTGTAATCGGCAAACAGCACCAGCGCGGCCAGCCCGGCCGAACCGATGGCATAACCCTTGGTGACGGCCTTGGTCGTATTACCGACGGCATCAAGCGGATCGGTCACATCACGCACTTCCTGCGGCAGCCCCGACATTTCGGCAATGCCCCCCGCGTTATCGGTAATTGGCCCATACGCATCAAGCGCCACGATGATGCCGGTCATCGACAGCATCGAGGTCGCCGCGATGGCAATACCGTATAGTCCCGCCCACTGGTGCGTCAGATAAATCGCCAGACTGACACAGACGACGGGCATCGCCGTCGCCTTCATCGAAATCCCCAGCCCTGCGATGATATTGGTGCCATGACCGGTCGTCGAAGCTTCCGCCACATGCTTGACCGGCGAAAAATCAGTGCCGGTGTAATACTCGGTAATCCAGACCAGCAGCCCCGTCAGAACCAGTCCGACGACTGCCGAAGCAAAAATATTGAACGAGGCGAGCACGCTGCCATCGGCCAACGTCACGCCTTCACCGAGCAGGCTGGTCGTCACCGGATAAAAAGCCGCCAGCGCCAAACCGCCGGCCACCGCCAGCCCGCGATAGAGCGCGTTCATGATCTTTCCGCCCTCATTCGCCTTGACAAAAAAGCAGCCCGCAATTGAAGCGAGAATCGAAATGCCCCCCAGCACCAAGGGGTAGATCACCAGCCCGTCGTTCGCATTCGCCACACCCTTGAGCATCATGGCGCCAAGTACCATCGTCGCCACCACAGTCACGGCGTAGGTTTCGAACAAATCAGCGGCCATGCCAGCGCAATCGCCGACATTATCGCCCACGTTATCGGCGATTACGGCCGGATTACGCGGATCATCCTCGGGAATCCCCGCCTCGACCTTGCCCACAAGGTCCGCGCCGACATCAGCCCCCTTGGTAAAAATGCCGCCGCCCAGACGGGCAAAAATCGAAATCAACGAGCCGCCAAAAGCCAGCCCGACCAGCGGCTCGACGGCGCGATGAAAGTCGCCGCTGCTGCTCAGCAGGCAGGCGTAATAGCCAGCCACACCAAGCAGGCCAAGACCAACCACCAGCATGCCGGTAATCGCACCACCCTTGAAAGCCACGGCCAGCGCCGGCGCAATGCCGCGCCGCGCCGCTTCGGCCGTGCGCACATTGGCGCGCACCGAAACGTTCATGCCGACATAGCCCGCCGCACCGGACAGCAACGCACCGAGTACAAAGCCAACGGCCATCAGCTTTCCGAGAAAAACACCGATCAGCACAGCCAGCACGACGCCGACAAGCGCAATCATCGAATACTGACGATTCAGATAGGCCGACGCCCCGATCTGGATCGCATGTGCAATTTCCTGCATTTTTTCATTGCCCGGCGACAGGGAAATCACCCACCGAGTCATGAATAGCCCATAAATTACCGCAACGACTGCGCACGCCAGCGCAAATAAAAGACCTGCCGACATAGATCTCCCCAGTGAAAAGAAAGAAGCAACGCCCTAATCGGGGCAATGCATAAAAATTCTGCATCACAAACCACACAGCAGTCGGTTACTGAAACTTCTCCGCCCCAACACCTGAAACCCTTGAAACCTACGCCACTGTGTCCCTGCAATACAACAAAATTATAACGAAAATGATTCTACGACACTTGTCCAAAGCACCAAAGTATCCGCACACAATTCTACGGAAAACCACAACCCAAGCCGTTTCATTCACGATGAATCGGAAAAAAACCGATTCACTCATACAATAGTTATTTGGCGCCTAACAAATCACAACTTCTTTCATGAAAATCAATACCAAAAAACATTATATGTAAAAAACCTAAATAATATAATCACTAAATCTATATAATTACACCTATTACTTTTTAAGATCCAGGTTGTTTTAATTCCACACTAAAATATATCTAAGAACTAATTTAAAATGACCGTTCTACTCTAACAACTACAATTATATCCGGCTTCCTATCTGCCTGTGCCAAATCTGACGGTAAATTCTCAAGTTTATTTACCCAATGACCGACATAACGTACTTCTTTAAATGTCGAATTAAAATAAGGTCTTAAAACGCTAGTAAAAGAATCGCCCACAACCCAAATATATTTATCTGAAAGTGGTTTTTTATTTGTCACAACCGAGGTTTCACCAAATGGTGTTTTTTCTTCCCCTCTAATTTCTTTTTCCTCCCATACAGGAGGATATTTCCAGACAATATCCCAATTATCCTCAGCATGCAAAGGGAAATTTTTCAACTTAGAAATACCAATCAAATCGCCACTATGAACAGCCCCATTCTTAAAACTAATACTTGGCGCAGGCAATTGTAAAAGATTTAAAAAACCAGAATAACTTAAAAAAGCGCCTTTATAGTTCCAATGTGTATCGGTCATCCAATAAAGAATACCTTGAGAACTCTTTAAAGTTAATAAATCAGCGGTTGGATCATAAACAGTAAGATTAGGAATTTCTCTCAATTTATCCAAGAAAAACTCAATATATCTTCTAGGTGAAGGCACAAGGCCATCAGGTAAATATTCTGGATAAATGCTTGACTTATTTGGGCCAATAATTAAAACAACTTTTGTATTATACTTGCTACTCTCAGTCGCAATTTTTGAAAAATCTTCTTTGATACTTTGTATTCTAGTATCATCAGGAATAATAGCTAACTTTAATTTTGCAACTGTATCTTCATACGCATTACCTAAAAATAGCCAGTCATTCTTTCCCCTATACCAAGAAAGAGAAGATCCAAATGCATATTCAAACCCTTTTCTCTTAACTGCCAATTTTTCATATTGCTGTGACTGGGAAAAATCTGTTTTGCTAATAAGCCACCCACCAAAACCAATTGTAACCATCAATCCACAAAGCGTGGCAACCTTCAGTCTAGTTCTTTGTTCTCCAAATCTAAATGGTCTCTCAACTAGCACCATAGTAAGCCAGGCAAAAATAATAGAAAGTAGCACTGCCAAAATACGAATACTACGTGCAGGCATCCCATTTTCAACAATCCTTGCAAAGGACAGCAGCGGCCAGTGCCAAAGATAAAGGGGAAAACTTATTAGACCAAACCAAACAGCAACTTTATTGGAAAGAATTTTTTGGTTGATCCAAGCTTTAGGGCCAGCTAAAATGATCAACACAGCCCCTAATATAGGTATAATCGCCCATTTACCAGGAAAACTTAATGTTTTATTAATTCGCCAAAAACCATAGGCCAAGGTAAAGAAACCAAGAAATGAAATAAAACTTAAAAAAAGCTTATCATTAGAAAGAGGCTGTTTACGATAAATAATTTTACTAAGCAAATACCCCAGACGTAGACTAACAATTGAGAACTTATTTTTCTTATAAAGAAGAAACCAGGCTAAAATGCTTCCGCATAATAGCTCCCAAAACCTTGTTTGTGGAGAATAAAAGGTAGCAACAGGATTAGGTTTGACTCCTTTTATATTTAAATAAAAGGAAATAAATGCGACACTTAAGATAAATATAATTAAATTAAAATTTCTCTTCCATAAAAACCATAAAAATAAAGGCCAAATAATATAAAACTGCTCTTCTATCCCTAAGCTCCATAGATGTAACAACGGTTTAGTTTCGGCAGAATTGTCAAAGTAACCCGCTTCGCTCCACAACACAAGATTAGAGACAAAGCCGGCGCCTGCAATAATATGTTTTCCTAGCTGATTGAGTTCATCTGGAAATAAAACCAACTTGCCAATAACAATACAAATCAGTAAAACAACAGATAATGAGGGGAAAATTCGCCTAACACGCCGAGCATAAAATTCAGCAAAGCTAAAAGTTTCTCGCTCCAGATTTTCAAAAATAATCGTCGAAATTAGAAAACCCGAGATAACGAAGAAGATATCAACACCAACGAAACCGCCTCTCATCGAGGATGGAAAAGCATGAAAAGCAACAACCGACAACACCGCGATAGCCCTTAAACCGTCAACATCGGGGCGATACTTAGGATGCGATAAATGGGGAGGTAATGTAGTCATTGCATTGTATTCACAGTATTTTTATATTGTTAAAAATTGCGAAATTGCCTCGAAAATTCACGATGCTAAAAAAATTTTACTACACAGATTGATACTGCGTACTCAAAACTGCAGTATCACGCAACATGGAAGCACTTAGGTCATAAGCCATACATGATACCCAGCAAAGCAAGTTGAACCGATCTACCCCTGATCTGCCCACTCATACTTTTTTGCCGCCTTGACCCTCATCGCTCCGGGCGGCAAAAGCCTCCTGCATCCGCTTTGCATCTTCGGGCGTGTCGACGCCGGGCAGCGGCGGATGATCGACAATCATCACACTGATGCGAAAGCCGTTGCTGAGCGCACGCAACTGTTCGAGAGCCTCGAAGCGCTCCAGTGGCGACGGCGGCAGATGCGCGAAAGCGCGCAGGAAGTGTGCCCGATAAGCATACAGCCCCACATGCCTGTAGGCGGGCAAACCTACCGGCAGAGAAAACTTGCCGTTTTCTCCGCTAAAGTGGTCGCGCGCATAGGGAATCGGCGCACGCGAAAAATAAAGCGCATCACCATTTTCCCGGCAGGTCAGCTTGACGACATTGGGGTTGAAAAAATCGGCGGCATCGCCTAGCGGACAACCCAGCGTAGCAATATCCGCGCCGCTATCCGCCAGATGCTGCGCTGTGCGAGCAATCAACGCCGGATCGATCAGCGGTTCGTCGCCCTGCACATTGACGATGATCGTATCGTCGCTCCAGCCGCGCTGTTCGACGACTTCGGCCAGACGGTCGGTTCCCGTCGGGTGATCGGTACGCGTCATCAGCGCTGATAAACCGTGTTGTTTCACCGCTGCCAGCACCTCGGCATGGTCAGTGGCCACCCAGACTTCCTCGGCGCCCGACAATAGGCCGCGCTCGGCCACGCGAACAACCATCGGTTTACCGCCAAGATCAAGCAGCGGTTTGGCCGGCAGGCGGGTCGATGCGTAACGCGCCGGCACCACAATCTTGAACGGCATCGGTGAATCTGCCTGCGCACGCATCATTCAAGCTCGCTTTCTTCCAACGCACGCGCTTCGTCTTCCAGCATGACCGGGATATCGTCGCGAATCGGGAAAGCCAGTCGACACGGCTTGCAAACCAGTTCCGCCGCAGTTTTACGGTAAATCAGGTCGGCCTTGCAGACCGGACAAACGAGAACATCAAGCAGGCGTGCATCCATCGAGTTTCTCCACGAGCAGTCTCAGCAGCTGCGGCGTATCTTCGTCATCGAACTGCGCATCGACCGGCAATACCCAAGCCTCATCCCAAGCCTCATGCACGGGCAGCGCGGCGCATTTTACCGCATCTTTTTCAGTCATCAGCAGCACGCCATCCCGCGCAAAATCAAGGTCTGCGAGCGTATAACGGTGATGATCGGGAAATGGATGTTCGGTAAATTCCAGACCCAGCGTCGCCAGCTGTGCAAAAAAACGACGGGGATCCCCAATGCCTGCCAGCGCATGCAAACGCCTGCCACGCAATGCCGCCGCCGGACAATGGACATTCGGATCATGCAGCGCATAAAAATCGCCTGCCGCCAAATGCATGGAAAATTGCGGCGGCAGCTCCCCGGGGAAATGGTATTCCGGCGCGCAATTCCAGACGATAGCTGTCGCTCCCCGCAGGCGCATCAGCGGCTCGCGCAACGGCCCGGCCGGCAACAGATGGCCGTTGCCAACACCGCGCCCGTCAAACATGACGACTTCAGCACAACGACGCAGGCGGTAATGCTGCAAACCATCGTCGGCGATGATCACATTGCATTGCGGATGCGCCGCCAGCAACGCTTCCCCCGCGGCTGACCGGTCGCGTCCGACATATACCGGCGCCTGGCAACGCCGGGCCAGCAGCACGGGTTCATCGCCCGCCAGCGTAGCCGGTGTGTCGGGTACTACGGCCATAACGCCACTCATGCCATCGGCACTCCCCGCGGCAATCTTTTGCCCGCCGTATCCACGGCTGATCACGCCCGGCCGCCAGCCGCGCGCGCGCAACTGGCCGACCAGCCAGATCACGAAAGGTGTTTTGCCGCTGCCGCCAACCGTCAAATTACCGACGACAATGACGGGAACCGGAAGCTGCCGGGAGCGCAGGCAACCTGACCGAAACAGCCCGCGCCGCAATGCGGAAATTCCACGAAACAGCCAGGAAAACGGCAACAGCGGCCATAACGACCACGCAAGTCGGGCGCGATACCACAAACAGGGAAGAGAACGCGCCAGCCAGTTCATGGACGCCCGCTTGAATATGTCCGACGGAACGCCCAAGGAAGCCAGATGGCAGCCGCCAGAAGCAGGCACGAATAAAGCATCAACGCCGCACGAAACGTACGAAACAACAAAAACGGCAATCAGCGTGGCGGAGACTGGGTCGCAAAAGAGATATGCGGATACCCGGCCGCCTGTGCCGCCTGCATGACATCGATAACGCTCTGGTGTGTCGCCTTGGCGTCAGCATTGACGATGATGAGCGGCTCGGTCATGCCGCCGGCAGCACGACGCAAGGCGGCGCTGATCGAATCAACGTCGTTGGCAGACAGCGGCGACTTGTTGATCATGACCTGGCCGTTCGCCGTCACGGCGATATGGATTTCATTCGGCTGTTCGCTCTTCTTTTCGGCGTCCGCCGTCGGCAGGTTGATTTCCAGGCCGGAAAATCTGGCATACGTCGTCGTCAGCATCAGAAAAATGATGATGACCAGCAACACGTCGATCATCGGAATTAGGTTGATTTCCGGCTCATCCTGGGTATTGCCGCGTCGAAAATTCATGCCTGCCTCTCAGCCCTTGCGTTCGCCGTGAATGACTTCGACCAGGCGCAAAGCCTGCTGCTGCATTTCGACGAGGTAACCATTGACCTGCCCGCGGAAATGCCGCCAGAAAATCATGCTGGGAATAGCAATCACCAGACCGAACCCGGTGTTGTACAGGGCAATCGAAATGCCATGTGCGAGCTGGGCCGGGTTACTGCCGGTCGGCGCCTGCGAGCCAAAAATCTCGATCATCCCGACGACTGTACCGAACAACCCCATCAGCGGGCTGATCGAAGCGATCGTACCCAGCGTCGTCAGGTAGCGTTCCAACTCATGCGCCACCATATTGCCGGCTTCCTCAACCGACTCACGCATCACTTCGCGCGGGCTTTTAACGTTGCGCAACCCTGCCGCCAGAATCCGGCCCAGCGGCGAATCATTTTCCAGCGCGTCCAGCTTCTCTTTATTGATTTTGCCCTGGCGATATTCACCAACCGCCTGCTGCAACAGCCCATCCGGCATGATTTTGGAACGCCGCAACGCAATCAGGCGTTCAATGATCAGGGCAACTGCGACGATTGAAGCAAAAAGCAAGGGCCAGATCGGCCACCCGGCAGCAAGGATGATGGAAAACACGCTTTTCTCCAGAAACTTTTTCAGGGGCGAACTTTAGCCTGTGGCGTTCTGCTCGGCAAGTCTTTCGCCCATTTTTCATTGCTTTTGTCATTGCTGCACGCCACACCCACCCTTGGCGCACAACACATTTTGCGGAAAAGAGGCGAGCTACGACATGTCATTGTGCAATCGTGCGCGGGTCGTGCGGGAAATCCGTTTATTCACAAAATCTGTGGATAACTTTGTGATTTATCGCTGAACAATCTCCTCAAACCCCGTCCAGACAAGGCTTTCGTTTACGTCGCCCTGAAAATAGGCAAAAAATAAAAATCTATTTAAATCATACGCTTAAAATTTAATACAGAAATATCAATATCTTACCTGCCCTATACCTGACAATTTTTGGCACATCCGGATATCCCGCCTAAAAATGTGCATAAAACCGATGATTTGGCAATTTAATGCCGCGGTCCCGCACAAAATGCTGCATGAACATGGCTCCGGCACCGGAATAAACGCCGGGGTGAACATGAAACGCAGACATCAAACCCATCGGTATCCCTAAGCCCATACTTAGCCCATGCTTTTACGGCTCGGCCGCCTCAATGACGTTCATGTGCTCTCGTCGTTCCTTTCTGGTCTCTTTCTTTTTGATCACTTTCTTTTTCCCTTCTCCCCACCTTCCCCTTTTTCTCGCAACGCCCTAAATTCCCTCTAAAATGGGCGCATGAGCCACCACCAGACACCACGCAAAACCAGATCCCGTACGCCCCCCTCGCCCTTGACGGGCGATTTGTTCGCACAACCTGCTGCCCAGGCCGTCGCCTCGCCTGTTTTGTCCGCATCCGCTGCCACATCGCCGCCGCGCCCCACGCCGGCGGCGACAGCAACAGGCGCTGCATCCGCGCCCGTCATTCCGGTTTCCCGACTCAACCGTCTGGTTCGCGAACGGCTTGAGGCAGCGTTCCCGCTGTGTTGGGTTGCCGGCGAAATCTCTAATCTGAGCTACGCCGCCTCCGGCCATGTCTACTTCTCGCTCAAGGATGCCGAAGCCCAGGTTCGTTGCGCCATGTTCCGCAACCGCGCCCAGTTGCTCGGCTGGCGGCTGGCCGACGGGCAGCGCGTTGAAGCGCGCGCGCTGGTCACCCTGTATGAAGCGCGCGGCGACTTTCAACTCAATGTCGAAAGCCTGCGTAAGGCCGGACTGGGCGATCTGTACGAACGCTTTCTTCAGCTCAAAGACCGGTTGACGCGCGAAGGGCTGTTTGCCCTGGAACACAAGCGTCCGCTCCCCGCGTTTCCGGGCGCCATCGGCATCATTACTTCGCCGCAAGCCGCAGCGCTGCGCGACGTGCTGACCACGCTGGCTCGCCGCGCGCCGCATGTGCGCCTGATCCTCTATCCGACGCCTGTCCAGGGCGAAAGCGCCGCGGCGCAGATTATCGACGCCCTGAACCAAGCCAACCGCCGCGCCGAATGCGACGTTCTGATTCTTTGCCGAGGCGGCGGCAGTCTGGAAGATCTCTGGGCGTTCAATGATGAAGCACTGGCGCGCGCCCTCCGCAACAGCGCCTTACCGGTCATCGCCGGCATTGGCCATGAAACCGACGTCACGCTTGCCGACTTTGCCGCCGATCAGCGCGCGCCGACGCCCACCGCCGCCGCCGAACTGGCTGCACCCGAACGCGCCGCGCTGCACCGCCGCCTCGATGCCGGTCATGCCGCCCTCTCCCGGCAAATCCGGCATATTCTGGAGCTGCGCGGCCAGCAGCTCGATCTACTGGCCGGCCGGCTCATCCACCCTGCCCGGCGGCTGGCAACGCAAAGCGAACAATTACACACGCTCCGGCAGCGCCTAAACGGCGCATTGCGCCTGCAAAGCAGCCGCCGGCAGCAGACGCTCGCCGAATTGGCGCACCGTCTGCGCCTCGGCCGGCCGCGCACTGCGGAACGCCTCCGCCAGCTCGACACACTGCGCGAATGGTTGTCGGCGCGCTGGCGCCGCTATCTGAATACGCGGCAAGAGCAGCTCTCCCGCCTGTCTGACGGCCTTTCGCATCTCAATCCGCACGCCGTACTCGCCCGCGGTTACGGCATCGTCACCGACGCGCACGGCCGCATCGTCCGCGACAGCCAAACACTGGCGGGAAACGAACGCATCCGCATCCGCCTGTACAAGGGCGCACTCAATGCACGTGTCGAAACAACCGAACAGGAAAATCAAAAATAAAGGCTGGCGATATGCCGCGACGCATTTCATCATCGTCCGGTCTGTCGTGTCCTGGCTTCCCTGCGCTTTCTACGACCTTCTCCTGTCTACCTTCTTCCCACGCTTCACGGATGTCCTCTCATTCTCCGCAACGCCGGCGCGTAAAAAGCCTGCGCCCGCATCACTACGAACGTTCCGCTATCCTCCGACACATCGCGAACAACGACGGCGCTGATATGCGCCGAAGCCGTCGGTGGCGCTGCCGCCGTTCGCTGATTGCAGATTGCCTGAAAGCCCGGGGCTGGACGATTCTGCACGTCACCGGCATGGGTCAAACGAAGGATCATTTCTGCGCCTCGCCGGCGATCATTGTCGGCAACCAAGTCATCTATACGCAGCCGTCCGGGAAAAAGCAGGAGCCTTCAGATCCCCAGCCAATATCGACGCTGACTTTCACTCCGCCATCCCGAAAATACGGCTAAATCATGCGCAGGCAAGGAAGCAAAAAGTCAAGAAGTGCAAAAAATGCAAGAAATTTCGGATAACTTCTCAACCCCGGCGTCAAAACATCACGCCAACTCAATTTGTATGCGCAGCATACGGAAATCTTCAGGTGCTCTCATGCCTTCCATCGAAACGCATCCGCTTCCCCCTTTCCTGCCTGAAAACGCCAGGCTGCTGATGCTCGGCTCATTCCCGCCGCCGCAAGCACGCTGGAAGATGAATTTTTATTACCCGAACTTCCAGAACGATATGTGGCGGATTTTTGGCTGGGTGTTTTTCGGCGACAAAGCCCATTTCATCGCGGCGAACACCGCCGAAAAACGATTCAGAGAGCCGCAGATTCGGGACTTTCTGAGCAAGACGGGAATCGCCTTCAGCGATGCGGCATACCGCGTGCGGCGGCTACAGGGCAATGCCTCGGACAGGTTTCTGGAAGTCGTCGAGCCGGTCGATTTGGCCAAGCTGCTCTCCCGCCTGCCCGCGTGCCGGAACATTGCCACGACAGGCGAACTGGCGACGGATACCTTGCTCTCGCTGCTGCCGCCCGCAACGGCTAAACCGGCCATTGGCCAACCGGCGGAAACGGAATTTGCCGGCAGAACGCTCAGGCTCCACCGCCTGCCGTCCTCTTCGCGCGCGTACCCGCTGGCGCTGGAAAAGAAAGCGGCAGTGTATGCAGGATTTTTCCGGGGAATCGGGCTGCTTGAGGACGGTACCACCTGAATGGGATGCAGGAACATTGCCTATCTTTGCGATGCGCTGTCTCTGCGCCTTGCTGCTTTGGGCATTTTCCCGCTCAATTTCCCCGTTCATATTGCGGGCGCGCGCCGTTGCCCAAATTAACCGCGTTGCCTGTCCGGCAAAACGCTCTTGCATGAACAGCGGGCTCCAGGCTTATCAATGCGACAGCACCGCGCGCGCACGCCACAGCGCATGTCCGGAATCCCGGTATTTGCGCTCGAACGGCGTTTGCGGGCCGCCCTGCGCCGCCAACATCCGTGGGGTGAGTAACTCGCAATGGATAGGCACACCGCTCAGCGCACGCACTGCAAGGCAGAATTCCTCGACATAAATCCGCCAGTTGCTGCGGCATTCCAGCATACCGCCGAGCGCCAGCAAAGCGGGAAAAACCGGGTGCCCATGCCAGCGGCGCGACAGATGGCCGATCTTCGGCCAGGGGTTCGGGTAAAGCAGATAGTGCCGGTCAAGCCGGATGCCTGCCTCGCCCAGCAGCCGCCAGTAATCGACGAGATCGGCGCGCACAAGGTCGAGGTTTTCCGGCAGTCCGCCCGTTTTACCGTCGATCCGGCGGGCCAGCCGTGCAGCCGACTGATCGACGCCAATCACGTAATGATCGGGAAAAGCGCGCGCCAGCCGAATGCTGCTCTCGCCGACGCCGCAGCCGGCGTCGAGAATCAGCGGCGCCTGCGGCGCATGGCGTTCGCGCCGCGCCATGCTGGCGGCAAAGGCCGCCCGGTTGTAATCGGCATAAGGTTTGCGGAACGGTGCGCCACGATGCCGCTCGAGTACGGCGAGCAAACGCTCATGAACAGCGGACTGCGCGCTCACGGGAAGGCGGGAACAGCCAGTCCCATGCCTCGCAACGCCGGCCGCAACATCGGCAGAGGCATCGAAATCAACATCAGCAAAACGCCCAGAATCGATAACTTCCGCAGACATGACGGCCTCACTCCTCGCCAATGTGATGCCGCGCCAGCACGGCCGTCACCGAGGCGGCATCCGGCAGCGGGCGCACTGCCTGGTACAACGCCTCGGCCTCGGGAAAGCGCCGGCACAGCAGCTTGAGCCACATCTTGAGCCGCCCCGGCGCATGGCAGGGCAGCACCTTTTCCGGCAGACGCCGCCAGTACTGCGCCAGCAAGGCGCGGAGCGCCGCCCAATCCGCGCAATCTGCGCAATTCGCACAACTCGTCGGATTCGTCGGATTCATTGAATTCGTTGAATCTGACTCGCACGCACCTTCCGGCGTGCCATCCAGAAATGCGCGGATACGCCGCGCCAGAAAAGGATCGGCCACCGCACCGCGCCCAAGCATGACCGCAGAGCACCCCGTCACGGCCCGGCAGCGCAGGTAATCGTCCAGCGTCCAAACTTCGCCGTTGGCAATCACCGGAATCGCCACCGCCTCACGGATATAGGCCACCCATTCCCAATGCGCCGGCGGCCGGTAAAACGCATCACGCGTGCGGGCATGCACAACCAGGTGCGACGCGCCGCCCGCCGCAATGGCGCGCGCGCAGTCGAGCGCCCTGGCCGTATCGCGGATACCCAGCCGCATCTTGGCCGATACCGGAATCACCGCCGGCACGGCCTGCCGCACAGCCGCCACGATACGCCCGATCCGCGCCGGATCGTCCAGCAACGCCGCGCCCACGCCGTGCCGGTTGACCTGCGGCACCGGACAACCGAAATTGAGGTCGATGCCCGGCGGCGACAGGCGCGCAAGCTGCGCCGCATTGTCCGCCAGATCGTCGGGATCGCTGCCGAGCAACTGCACATCGACCGGCACGCCGGAAGGCGTCCGCCCGCCGTGATCGAGTTCCGGGCTGACGCGCCGGAAACTGCGCAACGGCATCTTCGGCCCGGAAACGCGCACGAACTCGCTCACCGCCGCATCGTAGCCGCCCACCTGCGTCAACACATCGCGCAACAGCCAGTCGGCCAAGCCTTCCATGGGCGCAAGAATAACGCGGGCGGTCATGGCGCACAGAAAAGGGAAAAAAATTCGGGCATTGGCACGGGACTTGACACAAGGCTTGACACGGAAATCGGCACGGCGCGAACAAGCGCGGAAAAAACGGAAACGGATTTTACCCGCCTACGCCCGCGCCTTGCGCCTTCCCCGCCCCAATCCGCGCCTTTCCAGAGCAGTGCGCTGAAACCCTTGTCAACGGGTATCTCAAAGGGGTTGCCCGAAGTCCCTTATCCATGCGGGTTTCCGGGGAGGCGCTCTGAGATGCCCTATCCACGCGGGGTTCCGGGCAGGCGCCCTAAAACCCTTTATTCACGCGGGTTTCAGAGGGCTGGTCGGGTACGGTATTCCAATTTATGTTTTTTGATGCTCTAAGCCCCACGTATTTAGAGGGCTTCAGGGCATTTTATGTTTTCTGCCCTATTTTTACGGGATTCAGAGGGGTGCTCTGAAGCCCTTGTAAATAGGGCATCTCCGAAAGGGTACCCGGAAATGCCCTATCCACGCGGGCTTCCGGGCATGTTCCTTTGCGCATACGGTAACAACGGAGAATCCTAAAACCCCTTAGGCGCAGCCGCAGGCGCGGGGGAGCTTGGCGGGAACAAGGGCTTGATTGTCTGAGCGCAGCGAGTTGTCAAGCCCGCCGCCAGGCAACCCGCGACAAGGGGTTTTCTGCGCCTGGGGTCGCCTTTCTTTGCTGACTTTCTTTGGCGAGGCAAAGAAAGTCAGCGGGGCGCGCTGCCGCTCAGCGCAACCGCATCAAAAGAAGCCTTGCGGGCGGAGCCAGCGCCTACAGTCAAACAATCCTTTCAATCCTTGTTTTCAGGTTCTTCCGGGAGCCTGCCCTGAAGTCCTTTATTTACAGGCATTAAAGAAGGGCTGCCCGCTAGCCCGCGTATTTAGGGCATTTCAGAGGGGGTGCTCTGAACCCCGCGTAAACAGGGCATCTCCGAAGGGGGCGCGCAAGCCCTTTATTTGCGGACATTTTCAGAAGGATGCTCTGAAACCCTTATAAACAGGGCGTCTTCGGGCAGGCGCCCTGAAGTCCTTTACCCACGCGGGTTTCGGAGGGGATCCCGCCAGCCCTTTATTGATAAGGGCTTCAGAGGGGCTGAAAAATATCTAGCGCGACCTGCCGGCTCCGCCACCTGCCTTTTTCGGTACCATGTCTGCCGCCGTTCTTTTTTCCGTCCGCCATGTCTTCAACGCTACCACCGTCTTCCGGCAGCTCTCCCTGCCAGCCTTTCCGCCTCGTTCTCGATACCAATATCGTCATGGATCTATTGCATTTTGCCGATCCGCATACGGCGGCACTGGCAGACGGGCTGAACAGCGGGCGCCTGCAATGCTTCACCGACGCGGAATGTCTGGCGGAACTGGCGCGCGTCGCCGGATACCCGGAATTTGGATTAGACCTCGCGGCGCAAAACGCCCTGCTGGCACGCTACCGCCGTCTGGCGCACCGATGTGACGCCGGCGAGGCGGCGGACGGCGCCGGCGACGCCCCTATTCACTTGCCACTGCCACAATGCCGCGATCCCGACGACCAGAAATTTCTCATCCTCGCCGGTCGCTGCCGCGCCGACCTGCTGCTCACGCGCGACAAGGCCCTGCTGCGCCTGGATGCCTCGCCCAGCATCCGGCCAGCGCATGCGCGGCTCCCCTTCCGCATTGTCACGGCCGCAGCGGCCGGCCCGATGCTCTCAGGCGGACGCACGGCGCCGGAAGACCCAGCGTCGCGCATCTGAGGCCGCCGCGTCGAAGCAGTACCCCTGCGCAGAAAACTCCTTGAGGCCTTCGGCCGAGGACAATCGCGCCGTGATGGCAAAGCGCGCCATGAGACCGCGGGCGCGCTTGGCATGAAAGCTGATGACTTTGTAGCGGCCGCCTTTCCAGTCCTCGAACACCGGCTGGATAACGGGCGCGGACAGGCGGCGCGGATCGATCGCCCGGAAATATTCCTCCGAAGCCAGATTGACCAGCGTTGCCGCCTGGCCGGGCAGCGCCCGATTGAGCGCCTCGGTGAGGCGATCGCCCCAAAAGGCATACAGATCCTTGCCACGCGCATTCTCCAGGCGCGTGCCCATTTCCAGCCGATACGCCTGAATCAGATCCAGCGGCCGCAGCAGGCCGTATAGGCCAGACAGAATGCGCACATGCCGCTGCGCAAAGTCCAGATCGTCTGACGACAGCGCGGACGCGTCCAGCCCTTCATACACGTCGCCGGCAAATGCCAGCGCCGCCGGTTTGGCGTTATCCGGCGTAAACGGCGTCGACCAGGCGCTATAGCGGCCGGCGTTCAACACCGCCAGCGCGTCGCTGATGCCCATCAGCCGTGCCAGCGCGTCGGGCGAGAATTCGCGCAGACGCTCGACCAAGATGCGCGACTCATCAAGCAACTCCGGCGTTGTCGCGGCAAGCCCGGCGAGATTCGGTGGCAGCGGGGAAAAATCCAGCGTCTTGGCGGGGGAAAGGATGATGAGCATGGTTTGCCTCTGAAATTTTCAGTTTATGTTTTGTGATACCCTGAAGCCCTTGTATTTAGGGGGCTTCAGGGCGATTTATGTTTTCTGCCCTGTTTTTACGGATTTCAAAGAAGACTCCGCAAGCTTAAAAAGCGGCTCGACTTTGCCCAAAGACAAGGCGGCGAGCCGCTGACAGTATGAGTAATACGGCAAGGCGAAGCCAACGTAGTATTTTGGCAAAGGAAGCCGCTATCGCTCGACTTTGCCCAAAGACAAGGCGACAAGCCGCAGACAATATGCGCAATACGGCAAGCCCCGGCCGACACAGCAACACAGTATTTTGGCAAAGGAAGCCGCGATGCAAGAGCCGAGCGGAATTTTACGGGATAATAACGAATTCTCCGTTACCGCTTTTTTCACGCTAGTCATTATGAAACGAACACGCATTTCTTCCCGCAAACGCATTTCCGCCAATGCCGTCGAACTGGGGCGGCTGGCCGTCTGCCTCGCCGAATCCGGCAGCCGGCTGGAAGATGCCTTTCTGGAAAAGCAACTGCGCGCGCTGATTCTGCAGCTGCTGGAAGACGGCGCGGAAGACGATCTCAACGCCGCACTCGACCGATTGTTCGACTCGCACGCCGCCGCGCATGACTGCCTGGCCGACATGATTGAGGACTGCGCCGAATCCGTCACCCTGACGCATGAAGGAAAAACCGTCGATCTCATGCTGTTCTGCGTGCCGATTCTTGCCTGGTCGCGCTTTTCGATTCCCTCCGGCGCGATCCCGCGCAGTACGCAGCAGATGCTGGAAGTCCAGCTTGGCGCACACGTTTTCTCGGCGCATACGCAGATCGCGCTGGCCGATTATCTGTTCAGCCCCGACCAGTTGCCGCATACCTTTGTCGACACCTGGCAGCTGATGCACACGCTTTCCCAGGCGGCGCTCAAGCGCCTGCCCGTGCATTTCGACGCCTCGAGCCTGCCGGAAACCAACCCGTTTTTGTCCGACACGCGCTATCTCATCGGCGCCATCGCCATAGCGCACGGCGAGCCGCTGTTTCACTGGAACGAAGACCTGCGCGCAACACGCGAATCCGCGCTCAAGGAATGGACACGGCAGGGCGGCCCCTGCCTGGAGCCGCTGCTCACCGGCTGCGCCTTCCAGCCGCTGCTGGCCGACGCGTATCACGCCGCCTGCCGCGCTGCCGACATGGCCTCGCGCCCCTATTCGCTGCACGCTTCGATCGCCTTCCTGCAAACGATGCTCGGCAAATCGCCGGAATCACTGCGCGTGGTGGTCGGCGCGTTCTACGACAAGCGTCTCGAAGAGTATCGCATCAGCTTTGGCCCGCGCGACGGCGAGGCGATCTTCCACGGCGTCATCTGGCCGCTGCTCGGCAATGAGGATGAAAACACCGATGTCGTCACCGAGGTGGAAAACCTGCTGCGCGAAGCCGGCATCAAGGAAGTCATCGTGCACGAGCAGCAGTTTCCTTTTGAATTCTGCGATGACTGCGGCGCACCGCTCTACCCCAACGTGGAAGGCGAGTCAGTGCATGCCGAACTGCCGGAGCAGAACAACCCATCCTCGCAAACGCTGCATTGAGAGGCATTAAGAATCGAGACGCAGACGTCATGCACCGCCCCGCTTCCACACCTCACTCTTTCACCAACTGACCGAAACGCCATGAACAATACCGAACTCCTGCAACGCAGCCTTGCCGCCGTCTGGCATCCCTGCACCCAGATGAAACAGCACGTTAATACCGACGCGGGCGCACTGCCGCTCATCCCCATCGCGCGCGGCCAGGGCGCCTGGTTGTACGACTTCGACGGCAAGCGCTATCTCGACGCCATCAGCTCGTGGTGGGTCAACCTGTTCGGCCACGCCAATCCGCGCATCAACGCCGCGCTGCGCGCCCAGCTCGACACCCTGGAGCACGTCATCCTCGCCGGCTTCACCCACCAGCCCGTCGTCACCCTTTCTGAACGCCTGGCAGCCTTGACGGACCATGCGCTGGGGCATTGCTTCTTCGCCTCCGACGGCGCCTCGGCCACGGAAATCGCGCTGAAAATGTCTTTCCACAGTTGGCGCAATCGCGGCTTTGCGCAGAAAGACCAGTTTCTCAGCCTGGCCGGCGGCTACCACGGCGAAACGGTCGGTGCGCTGGCCGTCACCGACGTGGATATTTTCAAGGAAGCCTACGCGCCGCTGGTGCGCAGCGCGGCGACCCTGCCTTCGCCCGACGCGCGGCAAGCTCGGGACGGCGAAACGCCCGCCGATGTTGCCCGCCGCGCCGCCGCCGCATTGGCGACGCATCTCGAACAGCATGGCGACCACATCGCCGCGCTGATCGTCGAACCGCTTATCCAGTGCGCTAGCGGCATGGTCATGTACGACCCGGAATACCTGCGCCTGGCGCGCGCCCTCTGCGACCGCCACAACGTCCACCTGATCTGCGACGAAATTGCCGTCGGCTGCGGCCGCACCGGCACCTTCTTCGCCCATGAGCAGGCCGGCATCCGGCCGGACTTCCTCTGCCTCTCAAAAGGCATCTCGGGCGGCTACCTGCCGCTGTCCATCGTCATGACGACGGACCCGGTATATGAAGCCTTTTACGACGACGCCACCGCACGCGCCTTCCTGCACTCGCACTCCTACACTGGCAACGCGCTCGCCTGCTGCGCCGCGCTGGCTACGCTCGACATCTTCGCGCAGGACGACGTGCTGGCGCAGAACCGGACGCGCGCGCAGAAAATCGCCGCTGCACTGGCGCCGCTGGCCGAGCATCCGCGCGTGCACCACTTACGCCAGCGCGGCATGATCGCCGCCTTTGACGTAGAAACCGACGATCCCTGGTTTACGCGCACGTTCTACCGCGCGGCTCTCGCCCGCGAAACCCTGCTGCGCCCGATCGGCAACACGGTTTACGTCATGCCGCCGTACATCATCGACGATGCCGAAATCGAACACCTCGGCCAGGCCGTAGCGGGCGCATTGACCGACACGCTGGGCGCCGCCTGAATTTTCCGCCCTCGCCGCACGTCCACCACACTTTCCACCTCCGCTGTCCGTACATACACCATGCCGCCGAAAGTCATCGCCCGAAAAAGCACCCTGCACGGACGCGGCCTCTTTGCCGCCAGAGACCTGGCCGCCGACGAAAAACTGCTCGAATACACGGGGCAACGCTATGCCAAAGGCGAGTTCCCGGACATGAAAGTCGACGGCCTGACCAAATTCCTTGGTCTCTCCGACGGCACGGGCATCGACGGCACCGGCTGGGCCGCACTCGCCAACCACAGCTGCGAACCGAACTGCGAGCTGCGCGAAGAAGTCGGAACAGGATGCAGCGGGCGCGATGGGCGCGGCGGACACGGTCGGGGAAAACTGCACGCCTGGCTCTACGCCCTGCGCGACATCAAGTGTGGCGAAGAGCTGGTGTGGGACTACCGCCTGGACGTGCGCTCGAGAAAAGACGCCTACTCGCGCTGGGCCTGCACCTGTGGCGCAAAGACCTGCCGCGGCACCATGGCCAATCCGGAAGGATTGCGCCAACGTACACGCGCCATAAAGCCTAACACCCCCCAACCCCAAGCGGACGCCGGCAAACCCTCCAACGCACGGCAACGCTGAGGGCTTGGTATAGCCGACTCCGACTTTAACCGCCTTCTACTCACGCTCACGCGGTTATCACCAACCACCTGGAACTTGACCGGCGCCTCAAACGATCGGGCGATCGATCATTCTTGCGATCACGGCTTTCCCAAATTCATCGTTTTCCAGAATTCACCGGTTTCCCCCAGATTGGCCGGCTTTTCCCTCTTTCTGACCAACTTGCGCAGGCAGCCGCAGCCCATCCCACAGTCAACCTTTTCCGGTCAAGAGAACGATGCCTGGCATCAGCACAAAGAAGTATCAAAGCGCCCGACAAACAATGACGAGCTGCATAGTACAAACATCTGCTCCGGCAACTTCTCCGTCCGAAAAAGCGGCGTCACAAGTTCGTCTCGCTATAACAAAAAACAACGCGCTGATCCTTCGGTCATCCTTTTCACCCGTTAACCAGCCGCTTACGGACGTGACCCGGAATCCCTTTCCCAAACGGGGACGTAAACAGGGGTATAGAAAGATCAAAGAAAAGGCCATCCGACCAGAGTGAGAAGGTCAGGGGAAGGCGCTTCCCCTGACTAACTACCCTGCACAGCAATATTCCTTTGACCTGTTCCTAATCTCGTTACTATCTCTCCCGCAGTTTTTCCTTCTCCTCCTCTAGCCCAAGTGCCCCGTGCCGGCCTGCAGTACTTCAAGCGGCTGCAGCGTCTGCGCCTGACTTCCGAAGCCAGCTTCGTTGATCACCGACTGCGCGGCCGTATGACCGATGCCCGCAAGGGTACCCGTCCGCCCGTACTGGTAAGCCAGATCACCACCCACTGCGGCGGTATCCGACCCGCCTCGGTGGAAGCTGGCCATAGCCTGCGTCAGCGCCCAGGTGG
>CALAIL010000069.1 GCA_937923255.1 uncultured Propionivibrio sp.
CCCAATACCCCGTCTGAATCCCCCGTAGATAGGGCGTTTCCGGGAAGGTGCCTCTGAAACCCTTATAAATAGGGCGCTTTCGAGTAGGGTGCTTTGGGATGCCCTGTTTACGCGGGTTTGCGAGCATCCTCCTCTGAAACGCCCTAAATACACGGGGTTCAGGGCGTCCATATTTGAGACACTCAAAACATAGCGGCTTAACTTTGCCAAAAGACAAGGCGGCGAGCCGCAGGCAGTATGAGTAATACGGCAAGGCAAAGCCAACGAAGTATTTTGGCAAAGGAAGACGTTATAGTTTTCAGGCCTTGCCGACAATCGGAAAACAGCGGTCGTAGGCCAGATTGAAAATGAAGGCATAGGCAACGTAAGCCAGCGCCACCGCGACATCGGCGATCAGCGCTTCCAGCCAGCCCATGCCCGTCCAGACCACGATCAAGGGCAGCGTGATGACGAGCAGCCCGAACTCAAAACCGAGTGCATGCAGAACTCGGAGCAGATGCGGTCTTTGGTCGGCGTTGCGCCCGGTCAGCCTGCCTTCCACCCAGTCGAACGAGGTGTTGTAGACGGCATTCCAGCAGGCGGCGATCAAGGCGATCAGCGCCATCAGGCCGAACGAGGTTTTGGCAGGCACGCCGCTCAGCCAGATGAACGGCGGCGTAATCAGCAATAACCCGCCGATTTCAAACAGTACGACTTGCCGGCAGCGATCCCGTGGCGCACGCAGCGTGACGGTTTTACTCATCGAATCTTTTTGCCAGCAGGCTCAGTGCCGTCGCGGTTTGGTCGTTTCCGCCGTGCGGCAGAGGGAGCGGCCGGCAGACTGCGCGTTCAACGCGCCCAACCAGTGGGCGAGCTGTTGCCCCAGCGCATTGCCGGCTTCAACTAGCGCTCCCACGCCGCCGCGCGCATCGGGTGTAGCCGCATTTTTTTCGGTGACAAACCGGCGCTCGGCAATAACGCGCCGCGTAGCGTCGGTCAGTATCGCGGTAGCCTGCAGCAGCGCCCGGCTGTGCTGCGGCGAATCGAAGACCTGCGAAAACTCCTGTAATTCGATGCGCAGCGCACAGGCTTCCGCCGCGCCCGCCGCCGCATCCGGCACACCCAGCTGCTGGCGCAGACGCTGCGTCAGCAACTGGCCAGGATTGGCTGCCCAGCGGCTATCCACGTATTCACGCCGCTTGAGCGGATCGTCGTAAGCCAGGCGATAGCCGATGCCGGGCGAATCGAACCACGGCGGCGTATCGACATCGATGGCCAGGCTCATTGCCTCGGCGCCGGTACCGCCCTGCCCGGCCAAGGCTGACACGGGCAGGCCAAAATCATAGACGGTTGGCTGTACGGCGGATGGGCTGGCAGCGCAGCCGGCCAGCAGCGCGATCGCCGTCAAGGCGCCGGCAGGAGCCGCCGCGCGGCGGATAGCACAAATGGCGCGGTGGATGGATGGAGACGCCCAGCGGCGAAAAATTGTCAGCAACATCGGATTCCTCATGGTTTTTTCCTGTCTGCCGGCGCGGTAAAGCCGGCTTCTCCCGGCCCCGGCGTCTGCTTGGGGCCGCCCAGAATCAGACTTTGCGGCCGGTCTTCAAGCATTTTCAGGACACGGTTTAGCTGCCGCGACGTGACCGCCAGATCGCGGCCCAGTTCATTTAAGCGCGGCAGCGTCGCGGCGCCGGACTGACCGCCCAGCGCCACGTCGAGTTTATCGCTGACGCTTTGCAGACGGGCAACCAGCCCGCGCGCTTCGGCAAAGAAGGGGCCGATCTGGCCGGTGGCATACTCGGCGCGTTGCAGCGTCGTCTGCAAGGTGCGCAGATTCTGTCCGGACAGCGCCTGCCGAAGCTGCACCGAGGCTTCGCGCGCATTATCTGAAGCGGACGCGAGGTTATCCAGCGTGCGCGTCATCGCCTTCCGATTTTCGGGATTCAGAATCCGGTTGATATTCACAACCAGACGATGAATCTGTTTGAGCGTATCGGTGCCCGTGTCGGTCAATGCGTCTACGAGGGAATCTTCCATCGGAATGCGCGGCATGCCTCCCGATTCTGCCGACAAAAGCGCGCGATCGGCATCCACGGGGTGTCCCACGCCGTCTTCATCCCGGTCATCGAGCTGGATATGGGCGATGCCGGTTACGCCCTGATAACCCAGGCGGGCGATGGCGCCTTGCCTGACGGGCACATCGTCGCGGATACGGATGTGGATCAGGATATTGCGCGGATCGCGGCTGTCGAGATCGATGTCCTCGACACGGCCGACGCGGATTCCCCGGTAGCGCACCTGCGCCTGCGGATTCAGCCCGCTGACGCTCTTGTCGGTCACGACCAGGTAATCGCGCATATGTTCGGTCTTGCCGCCAAACCACCATAAAGAAAGGATGGCGGCAATGCCGAGCAGCAAGGTAAAAATTCCGGTGATCAGGGCGTGGGAGCGGTTTTCCATGGTGGATTCTCTGCCTATTTCTTGGACAAGGTGGCGGATAAGGCGGCCAGCGCGTGTTCGGAACAAAAAAAGTTGTGGATAAACGGATGATCGACTGCCATCACCTCGGCCGGCGGGCCGCAGGCAATGATACGCTGGTCGGCCAGCACCGCGATATGCGTGGCCAGGCCGGCCAGCGTATCGAGATCGTGCGTGACCATCACAACGGTGAAATTCAGCTCCTTCTGCAAGGCGCTGATCAGTTTGACGAAACTGGCCGCCAGATCGGGATCGAGGCCGGCGGTCGGCTCGTCCAGCACCAGGAGTTCCGGCTCCAGCGCCAGAGAACGCGCCAGCGCAACGCGTTTGATCATACCGCCCGACAGTTCTGCCGGCATCAGATAACCATGACGCGGTTCGAGTTCGACCATCGCCAGCTTGAGGCGAACCAGCTCACCGATCATGGCCTCGTCAAGCCGGTGCAGTTCGCGCAGCGGAAAAGCGATATTGTCGAAAACCGACAGCGCGGAAAACAGCGCGCCCTGCTGGAACAACATGCCGAAACGGCGGCGCAAGGCGCGGCGACGGAGAGGATCGGCATCGGCGATCGGCTCACCGAACAGGCGCACCGTGCCGCGCTCCGGTGTCAGCAGACCGATGATTTCGCGCAGCAGCGTCGTTTTGCCGCTGCCGGAGCCGCCGACCAGCGCCATCACCTGTCCGGCCAAAACGTCCAGATCGAGATCGCGGTGAATGACCGTCTCGCCAAAGCGCGTCGATAAGCCGCGCACCTGCACGACAGGCGCCCGGGACGCTGCCGGGGACGCAGATTCATGCGCAGGAAGCGGTGTCATGTCCGTTCGTCTGTCCATGCTCAGATCCCCACATTGCGCGTCAGGATGGCGAACAGCGCATCCGTCAGAATGACCAGCGTAATCGCCGTGACGACGGCCGTCGTCGTATTGCTCGACAGGCTTTCGGTGTTCGGCCGCACCTTGAGGCCGAAATGACAGGACACCAGCGCAATCAGAAAGCCGAAAAACACGCCCTTACTCAGGCCGATCCAGACGTTGGCGACCGGCACGACACGCGGCAGCGCGGTAATGAAATAGTGAAAAGACAATCCCATTTCCAGATTGGCCGACACCATGCCGCCGACCAGCGCCGCCGCCGAGCACCAGACGACTAGCAGCGGCATGGTCAGCGCCAGCGCGGCGACTTTCGGAAACACCAGGCGCAGGCTACGCGAAACGCCCATCGTCGCCAGCGCATCAATTTCCTGCGTCACGCGCATCACACCGATCTGCGCCGTCATGGCCGAGCCGGAACGGCCGGCAACGAGGACGGCGACAAGCACCGGCCCCAGCTCGCGGATGATGCTGATGCCCAGCAAATTGACGATATAGATGTCCGCGCCGAAAGTACGCAGTTGCAGCGCGGAAAGAAAAGAGAGCACGACGCCAATGAGAAAGCCGACGAGCGCCGTCACGGGCAAAGCCTGCGCGCCACTGCGGAAAATATTGGCCGAGAATTCCCGCCCAGGAATATCGCGCGGGTGGAAGAGCAGATAACGCGCATCGAGCACCAATTGCCCGAATAGGGCGATTAGCCCCGCCAGATTGCGCAAGCCACTCAGCACCGCGCCACCGACGAGCAACAGGCCGCCGGAAAGGTACGCCGGGCGTTCCGGCTGGGCACTGTCTGCCGGAACAGCAGCAGCGCGTTCGATGATGGCCCGCAAGACGGGCGGAACAGCCACGGTTTTCGGCCATCTGCCGCCCCAGGCGCGCCACAGCGTTAAGGCGCCGACGCTGTCGAGCCGCGTAATGCCGTGCAAATCCCAGGCGGTTTCAGCCCCGACCTGCGCGCGCAGACTGGCTTCAAACGCCGCAATCGACGCGGGCAGCCTGGCCAACGTCCAGTCGCCGGAAAGAGCCAGCGTGCGCTGCCCATCCGCAGCCTTATGCAGAGAAAACGCCGCTTCCGACACCGGCGCCATCATCGTCGCTTCCCTGTCAGATCCGCCTTGCACTACGTCCTCCCGCGCGCCGCCGACCGGCGCTTGATTGTCCAGCCGAATCCCACGCGTTGCCAGATCGCCGCTTCATCCGCCAACGCCGAGGCGCTGAGCGGATTGGCCGCCAGCCAGCTGGCGGGAAACGAGAGCGAAAAAACGCCATATTCGCTTTCGGCGCCGCTTTTATCGCCCGAACCCTTTGCACGCGCGGTTTGTGATGCTTTTGCTCTGCCGGTATATTCCCCGCCTTGCAGGCTGACCCGAACATCCGGCGCCACGGAAAGATTGTCGCGCGAACGATAGAGCAGCGCGGCCAGGCGCAGGCAGAACACCAGCACCCAACAGAAATCGCCATCCGGCAGGAATTTTTTCAGCTTTTCCAGCTTGCCGCGCTGACCGAGAATCAGGGCGGAGAGGCGCTCCTGTTCCGTCTTCGAAAAACCCGGCATATCCGCGCAGCGCGTAATGTACGCGCCATGTTTATGAAAATCGCCATGCGAAATCGAAATACCAATTTCATGCAGCGACGACGCCCATGTCAGCAGGCGCATTCCGTACTCATGCACCTGCGGATCGCAACCGTCCGCCAGCTGCGCGAAGCACGCCAACGCCATAGCCTTGACCCGCGCGGCCTGCGACACGTCGATGTGGTAACGGCGCATGAAACGGCGCACCGTCGTATCGCGCATGTCGCGCCGGTGAAAACGGCCAAGCAGGTCATAGAGCACCCCCAGGCGCAACGCACCTTCGGAATAGATCATGCGCTCGATGCCCAGTTCTGCAAACACGGCGGACAGAATCGCAAAACCGCCTGCCAGCACGGGCGCGCGCTCGCCGCGCAGGCCGGACAGGCCGAGGTTTTCCATCGAGCCGGCGCGGATCAGCAGGCTGCGCAGTTTTTCCAGACCAGCGCGGGTAATGCCGTCACTGCCGCCGGGATTGAGCCGGTTCATTTCCAACAGGTCGGCAATCGCCCGCGCCGTGCCGGAAGAGGCAACCGCCTCGCTCCAGCCCAGTTGCCGATACGCCTGCGCAAAGCGCTGTATTTCGCGCGCGGCGGACAGTTCCGCCTTGATCAGGCGCTTGGCATCGACGCGTCCGCCAGGGAAAAAGCGCAGCGAATAGCTCACGCACCCCATGTACAGGGAATCCATCAGCATCGGCTCGATTTTTTTGCCAATGATGAGTTCGGTCGAACCGCCGCCAATATCGACGACCAGCCGCCGGTCGCGCGTCGGCGGCAGCGCATGGGCAACACCCAGGTAGATGAGGCGCGCCTCTTCGCGGCCGGCGATGATTTCAATGGGAAAACCGAGCGCCTGTTCGGCCTTGGGCAGAAATGTCGCCGCATTACGGGCGACACGCAGGGTATTGGTCGCCACCGCGCGCACCGAGCCAGGCTGGAAATTGCGCAGACGCTCGCCAAAGCGTGAGAGCGCCGCCAACGCCCGCGTCTGCGAGGCCGCGTCCAGCAGCTTGTCCGGCGTCAGGCCGGAAGCTAAGCGAACCGTCTCTTTGAGGGTATCCAGCGGGTAAATCTGGCTATAGACGAGGCGGCCGACTTCCAGGTGAAAACTGTTCGACCCGAGATCGACGGCGGCAATCTGTTCGTAGGGCATAGGGCGATCAAGACTTTCCGGCGGCCGATGATTCGGCGCATTTCAGCATATTCCGTGTATCTTGCATATTGGAGTGGAGCGGCCGGTTCCGGCAACGCCGGGAATACCGACCTAAATCTGCACGGCGGGCGCCATTCTATCACCTCGCCCTATGCGATCGTCGGGCAGCGCCCGCATTACCAGCCCGGTTTAATGTATTCACGATGCATTGGCCGGCCTGCGTATGGTTCGCCGCAGGGCCGCGCAGGCCGATTTTTCGGCGGTGACGGGGATGCCAGCGATATTTCCCGACTGTGCTTTTCTGCCAGTTCTCTGCCGCTTCCCTACCAGTTTCCTGCCGCTTTTGAGCGCCGTTCACCGCTTCTTGTCGCTCCTATCACGATAATCCTCATTCCCTCGAACCGGCCGGATACGACGGGCAGATTCAACCATCCGGAAATATCGGGGGTTTGGCGATAGAATGACCGCTGCCCGACCCGGCAATGATTCTCCACGTGTTCTTATCCCCATGCGCTTGTCCAAATCGGCCCGCCCTCTCCACTCCCCACCTCATCCCGTTGGAAAACCAGGGGATCACGGCAAATACCTCAACCGCGAACTCGCCCTGCTGGCCTTCAACCGGCGCGTGCTGGCGCAGGCAAGCGATCCGTCCGCACCGCTGCTCGAACGCCTGCGTTTTTTGTGCATCGTCAGCAGCAACCTTGACGGATTCTTTGAAATCCGCCTCGCCGGTCTCAAGGAACAGATCAAGCTCAATTCAGGCGAATTGTCGGTGGACGGACTGACGGCGCAGGCGGCCTATGATCGGGTCAGTGATACGGCACATGGATTGGTCGCCGAACAATACGCACTGCTCAACGGGCAGATCCTGCCGGCACTGGCCGCAGAAGGCATCCGTTTTTTCCGGCGCAGCCAGTGGAATGAAGCGCAATTCGAGTGGATTCGCGATTATTTTTTCCGCGAAGTCATGCCGGTGCTGACGCCGATCGGACTGGACCCTTCCCATCCTTTCCCGCGCGTCCTGAACAAGAGCCTAAACTTTGCCATTGAGCTGGACGGCAAGGATGCTTTTGGCCGGCATTCCGGCACGGCCATCGTCCAGGCGCCGCGCGTGCTGCCGCGCCTCATCCGCCCGCCCGAAGCCCTGTGCGGCTGCCCGTATGGTTTCATTTTTTTGTCGTCGATACTGCACGCCTTCGTCGATGAGCTGTTCGCGGGCATGACGGTACTCGGCTGCTACCAGTTCCGTGTCACGCGCAACAGCGACCTGTTCGTCGATGAAGAAGAAGCCAAAAACCTGCGCATCGAAATCCAGGGGGAACTGCCCCAGCGTCACTTTGGCGACGCCGTGCGGCTGGAGGTCGCGGACAACTGCCCGGAACACATGGCCGATTTTCTGCTGACCCAGTTCAATCTCTGCCGCAGCGACCTTTACTGCGTTTGCGGCCCGGTCAATCTCGCCCGTCTCATCGAGATTCCCGACCAGGTCGACCGGCCGGACCTGAAGTTTCCGCCATTTACGCCGAGCCTGCCCAAGACGCTCGACAAGAGGCACGGTATTTTTGAAGCCTTGCGTAAAAACGACATTCTGCTGCATCACCCTTACCAAAGTTTTCTGCCCGTTATTGCGCTCATTGACCAGGCCGCCACCGATCCTCAGGTCGTTGCCATCAAGATGACCGTCTATCGCACCGGAACGGATTCCGTGCTGATGAAGTCGCTGCTGCGCGCCGCACGCAACGGCAAGGAAGTCACCGTCGTCGTCGAACTCATGGCGCGCTTCGACGAAGAGGCCAATATCGGCTGGGCCACCCAGCTCGAAAAAGTCGGCGCTCATGTCGTTTACGGCGTCGTCGGCCACAAAACACACGCCAAGATGCTGATGATTGTGCGCCGGGAGAGCGACGCTTCCGGCAGCTGCCTGCGCCGTTACGCGCATCTGGGCACCGGCAACTACCATCCGCGCACCGCCCGCCTGTACACGGATTTCGGCCTGCTGACGAGCAACGAGGCCATTTGCGCCGATGTCAACGAAATCTTCAAGCAGCTCACCGGTCTGGGGCGCGCCAGCGCGCTTTGCCATCTCTGGCAGTCACCGTTCTCGCTGCACCGCAACGTCATCGCCGCCATCGAGGCCGAAACCGACGCGGCACGCAACGGCAAACGCGCGCGCATCATCGCCAAAATGAATGCGCTGCTCGAACCGGGCGTGATCGATACGCTGTACGCCGCTTCGCAGGCGGGCGTCAAGATCGACCTGATCGTGCGCGGCGTCTGCGCCCTGCGTCCCGGTCTCAAGGGATTGTCAGAAAATATCCGCGTGCGTTCGGTCATCGGCCGTTTCCTCGAACATCAGCGCATTTTCTATTTTTACGCCGGCGGCGAAGAGAAGGTTCTGCTGTCAAGCGCTGACTGGATGGAGCGCAACTTCTTCCGCCGTATCGAACTGGCCTTTCCCGTCCTCGATAAAAAGCTCAAGCGCCGCGTCATTCACGAAGGTCTGCGTCTTTATCTCGCAGATAACCAGCAGGCCTGGGAAATGAATGCCCAAGGCGGCTACCGCCCGCGTCACGACGGGCGTCGGGCAAAGACACAGCGCAGCGCACAGCGCGAATTACTGGAATTGCTGAAACGCTAAAATGCGGTGTCATTGTCATGGGGAAAAAGTGTTTTTAGAACGCCATCTTGGCGAAATAATCTTTTATAAGCCGCAACTGCCCCCTTTTTCAAGCATGAAAGCATAGCCACCGGTGGCGGCATTTCAAACAAAAGCATTGCAGAAGGCAGGCCGGAGATGGCCAATCCACGCGGGCTCGCGGGCAGCGGTTCAGAGATGCCCAAGCCAGAAAAACGTTCGTAAAGAAACAAGCACGGCATGTGCCGTTTCAGGTCGGGCTTTTGTCTGCGGCACGCAAGTGCTTGTGCGTGTAGCGTCAAATAGCTAAAAAATCACCACCGCGTTGCGCCACTTTTCCGTACGCCCTGTACTGTCTGCGGCGGCTGTCCGGAAGTCCGCGTCCTTTGGACGTTTCAAACAGGGTGGTGCTGGAACCCGCGCCAATTGGGGGTTTGCGAGTAGGTGTCGCTAGAAACCGCGTGGATTGGGCGTTTCAGACAAGACAGCGCTGGAACCCGCGTCAATTGGGCGTTTGCGGCCAGGCATCCCGGAAACCCTTATTCCACGCGGGATTCCATTCGGGCTTCGAGCCTGCTCCGCCGCTGCCGGCATCTGCCTACATTGCACGTTAAGCGCGGTAGCGGTAGCGGCGGCGTGCGGCGGGCAAACGTCTGTGGCGTCCGAACGTCCACAGCCGCGCCAGATTTTCAGAAACGCTTATCAAACGAAATGTAGTAATTCCGCCCTCGGCCAACCATGGTGGTCGTTTCATAGCTGTTGTAATGGATACGCTTCCGGTCAAAGAGATTGTTGATGCCAAAATTCAGCGTGAAGTTCTTGTCGAAGAAGCTCATGCCGCTATCTACCGGCTTCCAGCTGCCAAACAGGTCGACGATGGTAAACGCCTGGTTGATGTAGCGGTATTCCCGGCCGCGAATTTTACGGACATAGATGTCGCGCTTCGGCTTGAACCAGTGGGTTAACTTGACGCCGCCGGTCAGCTTCCACCCTGGATGGGTGTAGGAAGCATTGAAAGAGAGCTTATCCACCGAGGGCTGTTCCAGCTTGCCGGTTGCGCTATCGATAATTTTCAGGTGATCGTATCCGCCGCCGAATTTCCAGTCGCGCCAGCGGTATTTTCCTTCGACTTCATACCCCTTGCGTTTGGCCGCGCTGACATTTCGGTACTGGGCATATTGACGAGTTGTAACACGATCGCCAATGTCGGGGGGCGTACCCAGTTCAGGCGCCTCCTTCAGGGAGATCATGTCCTCGATTTTGCCGTCAAAATAGGTCGCCTTGAAATAGAGTTCATCATGACCCAGTAAATTTTGCTTATCGACCGAAAAGCCGATCTCATACTCCTTGGCCGTTTCCGGCTTCAGGTTAGCATTCGGCACATACCAGTAATGGGGATTTAATGCACCATCGGATGAGGTTTCGTGCGGTGTCGGGCCGCGGAAGGTTTCCGCATAACCGGCCAGGAGGTAGATGCCATCGAAGGCCTGATACGCCAGACTGACTTTCGGCGACAGACGGCTATCCTTGTATCCTTTCGCGCCGCCTTTATCGACACCGCGCTGGAAGCTGTCGTAACGCGCACCAAGGGTCACATCCAGCTTGCCAAAGCTGGCGGTATCCTGCGCATAGATACCCAGATCCTTATAGTAATTGGGCATCGAGCCAAACGCGGACACTTTCCCTTTGTTGACCATGTGCGCATCTTCGTTGCGGTCTTCATAATCGAGTCCAATGACAAGCTGGTTATCAACCGCACCGAGTTTAAATTTCGATTTGTTCTTGACACCCAATCCCCAGCGCTCATCCCAGTTGGTATAACGGTTGGCGGACAACCCATCCCAGATGCGCGAATAGGACGCCTTGCTTGTATAGAGCTTGGCCTCGAGATCAATCCACGGATTGTTCGCCGGGGCAAACTGATAGCCAAGACTGTAGTCTTTTTGCTTGAGCCATCCATACACGGGCGACTTGCCCGGATCAACGCCGTACAAGGTCTGCCATGTAGTTTCCAGATTCTCGTTGTAGTCGAAGTATGAAAAGGACAGCCGTTGTTCCGGCGTCATATCCCAGCCCAGCTTGAGCATAGTGTTCTTGATGTTTTCATCGTTCGCGGCATGCGTAATCCGTTCACCATCGGTCGTCACTACGCCGCCGGCAGCCAGTTTGTTGTCGCCGAATTCGGCTCTGCGCCCATAGACAACGAAATCGAAGGGGCTGTTTTTTGGATCAAACGCAAAAGCCAAATACCCACTTCGGCTGTTGTTAACATCATAACGGCCACCGACAGTCAATCCTGTTTCCTTGCCTGCGGCGAGAAAATCCCTGGCATCCTTCGTCCGCATACTCACGATTCCGCCAATGGCGCCGCTACCGTGCAGCACGGAAGAGCCGCCTTTGACGACCTCAACCTCCTTCAACAGATTCGGATCCGTACGGAAAGAAGAAATATGGTTGGAAAACATATTCACCGAGCGCCGGACGCCATCTTGTTCGATGATCACCCGATCTTCCGACTGATAGCCAAAACCGCGAATTTTGAATTGTGAGCCGATCTGACGACCATGATCGTAGCCCGTCTCGAAGCCCGGCGTCTGGCTGAGGCTTTCAACGACATTTTCACTGCCCTGCAAGTCTTCACTTTCCAGCACGCTGACTTGCCCGGCATATGTTGCGGCAGGACTATCCATGCGGTTGGCAGTGACCGTCACCGGCGCGAGGCTGACTTCCGTACTTGCGGATCCAGAGGACGTACGGGGTGGTTTGGCGGAATCATTTTCCTGAGCGAATGCCGGTATGGAAAGGCATACGCCCAACAGCGCAATGCTGTTTGCCAGACAGGTTTTCTTCATCAAATCTTCTCCATGCATATTCGGATAAATCAAAAATCCAGGCCGGTGGACGGCATGTTTTAGCATCTCTTACAAGGCGTAAATCACGAGTGCCCAAGCGCAATGCTGGCACGCTGCAACGTCTCTCTCAGCAGCAAAACAAGGCACATTAAATGTGTTCGCCAGCTGGCTTATTATTAAGCAATAAATGATAACAATCATCAATAACATTTTTATAGTTACGATCAAAAAACACGCTGAGTACGGCTTTTTTCTTGCCATTACGCAACACATATCCCCAAGGCCATTCATGGTTTTTCATGATTCTTTGGAAAAATCCGTTAATCCAATCCATCCATGATCGCCTTCGGTAAAAAACATAAACACGCCAATGAAAAAGGCCGCAGTCGCTGCGGCCTTCGATATATTTTTGATGTGATGTTGCAGAAAAAACCGGCGCAATACCTCAGCAGAATTTGCGCACTCTCCCTTCAGATCCATCCTGCACTTATCGACGAGCGCGCGATTCAGCCCTCCAGAAACGCCCAACGCTCCAGCAAGGCCATGAGCTCTTCCTCGATCTCAGCGAGTCGCGTCGACAAACGCCGCGCTTCGTCGGGCTGCGCCTGATACAGCGCCGGATCTTCCAGCCGCAGCATGGTGCTTTTTTGTTCCGCCTCCAGCGCTGCAATGCGCCCCGGCAAAGCGTCGAGTTCGCGCGTTTCTTTGTAACCCAGCTTGCGCCGCCCTCCGGCAGAACTTTTCTCTGAAAGGGGTTTGGGCGATGTCGGCGCTGTCGTTGCCGGATGCTTTGCTGAAACTGTACGATGCGCGCCACCAGTGCGCTGCATCGTCTGACGTTCTCTCTGGCGCCCTTTTTGGTATTCCAGCCAATCGCCATAGCCGCCGACCGATTCATACCAGTGGCCCTCGCCTTCCGGCGCGATGATCTGCGTCACGACATTGTCGAGAAAAGCACGGTCGTGACTGACGAGGAACAGTGTGCCCGTGTAATCCTGTAGCAGCTGTTCAAGCAGTTCCAGCGTTTCGATATCCAGATCGTTGGTCGGCTCGTCGAGTACCAGCACATTGGCAGGCCGCGCAAACAGGCGTGCCAGCAGTAGCCGGTTGCGTTCGCCGCCGGACAGCGATTTGACCGGCGAACGGGCGCGCTCGGGCGCAAACAGAAAATCGCCGAGATAGCCGATGACGTGCTTCCTCTCATTGCCGATTTCCACATAATCCGAGCCAGGAGAAATCACATCGACCAGCGCCGCTTCTTCATCGAGCTGCATCCGGAATTGATCGAAATAGGCAATCTGCAGGCGCGTCCCCAGGCGCACCTGACCGTCATCCGGCGCCAGTTCGCCGAGAATCAGGCGCAGCAGCGTCGTCTTGCCCGCGCCATTGGGGCCGATGATGCCGATGCGGTCGCCGCGTTGCAGACGGCAGGAAAAGTTGCGCACCACGGCTTGATCGCCAAAGCTTTTGCATACATCGACCAATTCAGCCACCAGGCGACCGCTTTTTTTGCCAGCGTCGATCGCCAGCTCGACGCGCCCCTGGCGCTCCCGCCGTGCCGCGCGTTCGCGCCGCAACCGTTCAAGCCGGCGCACACGGCCTTCGTTGCGCGTTCGCCGGGCTTCGACGCCTTTACGAATCCAGACTTCTTCCTGCGCCAACAGTTTATCGAAGCGAGCGTTAAGGCTTGCCTCGTCGTGCAGCGCTTTTTCCTTGATCGCCTGGTAATCAGCAAAGTAGCCGGGAAATGATTGCAGGCGGCCGCGATCCAGCTCGACGATGCGCGTCGAAACACGGTCGAGAAAATGCCGATCGTGCGTGATGAAAACCATCGCCACGGCAGACGCGCGCAGCATCTCCTCCAACCATTCGATGGCCTCGATGTCGAGATGGTTGGTCGGTTCGTCGAGCAGCAATACATCCGGCGGCACCGCCAATGCCTGCGCCAGCGCCAGCCGCTTTTTCTGCCCGCCAGACAACGTGCCGACCCGCGCACTGGCATCGAGTGAAAAGCGCTGGATCGCCTGTTCCGCCTGCGCTTCAAAAGACCAGGCCTGGCGCATCTCGAGCGCATTTTGCAGATGGTGCAGGCGATCGAGCAGAAATACCTGACGCTCAGGCGATGCGGAAATTTCATGCGCCACGGCATGGTACTCGGCGAGCAGTGACGAAACCTCGCCCATGCCGGCGACGACCGCCTCAAACACGCTCATATCCGGCGCAAACAGGGGCTCCTGCGGCACATACCCCAAATGCAGCCCCGGCTGCCGCCACACCACGCCATCATCGAGCGCGCCCTGCCCCGCCAAGGCGCGCAGCAGAGAAGATTTACCACTGCCGTTGCGCCCGATCAGCGCCACACGCTCACCCGGATCGAGCTGAAAACTGGCGTGGTCGAGCAGCGGCACATGACCGTAAGCCAATGAGGCATCGGAAAGCGTCAGATAGGGCATATCAGCAGCTCTTTAACAAATCATTAAGCGGCAGTTCTCCGGCCGCGCCCGCCCAAAAAGCATCGAACACGTCAAACGTATCCCTCCAAAATAAATGTCACGGCGGCAAGTGCATGAATCCGGGCGCTATCGAAGACGGGCAGCGGGCATTCTTCCGGCTGCAACAACAAACCAATTTCAGTGCAGCCGAAAATCACCGCTTGCGCACCGCTTGCCTGTAAACCGGCAATGACGCTCTGAAAAAATGCGCGCGCCTCGGCAGTCGGGCGATTGCGGCACAGCTCCTCGAAAATCACCCGATCGATTTCATCCTGCTGCGCCGCATCCGGAACAAGTGCATGCACGCCCCGCAGACGCAAGCGGTCGGTATAAAAACCGTCGCACATGGTAAAGCGCGTCCCCAGTAAAGCGGCGGTATGCAGCCCATTGATCCGGAGGGCATCGGCAACGGCATCGACAATGTGCAGCAGAGGAATACCAACCGCGTTTTGTACGGTATCGGCAACCTTGTGCATGGTGTTGGTCGCCAATACCAGCGCCTGTGCGCCAACGCTTTCCAGCCGGCGGGCACTCTGCGCAAGGACTTCTCCGGCCTGCGCCCAGTCGCCTGCCCGCTGCATCCGCACAATAGGCTCAAACTCCAGGCTGTGCATCACGATGTCGGCGCTGTGATTGCCGCCCAGGCGGGCATTGATTTCGCGGTTGATACACTGGTAGTAGGACACCGTGCTCTCCGGACTCATACCGCCGATGACGCCCAGGGTTTTCAGTTTCATTCCGGCAAATCCTCGATCTGCCGCACCAGGCGCCCAGCGTGATCCCTGGCCTTGGCCTGCACGCTTTGCAGATCTTCCTCACGGCTGAGTCCGGCAATGTACATCATGCTGTTGGAAATGACCGGTTGCCCGAACTGCAAGCCGCACAACAGCCCTGTCTGGCGTAAAGGGGGAATAAACGCCTCGATGGCGTAATTCATCGCCTGGCCTTCCGCATAGGCTTCGGCTGGCGAGCCGGTGGTAAAGGAAACGATGAGCCGCTTGCCGCCCAATTTGGCGCCTGATCCATAGGCAAAACCATGCGTGAACACATCGTCCAGCCATTTCTTAAGCAGTGCGGGCAGGCTGTACCAGAAAAGTGGGAACTGCCAGACGATCACGTCGGCGGCAAGCAGTGCCTGCTGTTCGGCGGCAATATCGATCTGGTAGTCGGGATACAGCGCGTCCAGACGGCGAATCTGCGCATGGGGCAGACGACCGGCAAGTTCATCGAGAATCGCCCGATTGGCGGTAGATTGTTGCAGGTTCGGATGGCCGGAAATAATCAGGATGTTTTTCATGGCAACTTCCTTTGCGTTTTCTGGGAGAATTTTCTGGAAAAAGGTTGATAACACGATCAAGCCATCAATGGGATCGCACACACATGTGAAAGCAATCACACCAAGGCAAATGGTGCAATATAAACGACCAGGGAAAAAAGCGCATACCTGGACAATCATTACGCCTTCATCCGCAGTCCTGACACGCCGATAATCACAATCTGCCGGATAGATCATCAAGACGATAGAAAGTGACCAGCTACCCACGATAGCAGCGGTTATAACTTCAAGTTATTTCACCATGACGAAAAGATTTCTTCGCCCGCCATGCTTTCAGGGATAATGCCCAACTTCCACACGCTGCTTCATCGGTGTTTCATCGCATTACTTTTATTGCACCACTTTCCATGGATTTTGCTTATCTCAGCGAAGTTTTTCCGCAATACATTAGCGCAACGGGAGAAACGCTACGCTTGTCACTGTGGGGCGTCGGATTGTCGTTACTACTCGGTCTGCCGGTATGCATTGCAGTCGTCTACCGCTTGCCCGTACTCGCTCGATTCTGCCGCCTGTATATCGAGCTATCACGCAACACGCCGCTGCTGGTGCAATTATTTTTCCTTTATTACGGCCTGCCGAAACTGGGCGTCCACCTATCAGGCTTTGTTTGTGGGGTGATCGGACTGACCTTCCTGGGGGCATCTTATATGGCCGAAGCGTTCCGCGGCGGCATTGAATCGGTGAACAAGATTCAGCAAGAGGCAGCGCTGAGCATTGGGCTAACCCCCGCACAAACTTTTATTTATGTCGTATTTCCGCAATCACTTGCGGCGTCCGTCCCGGCGCTGGTTGCCAATACACTATTCCTGATCAAAGAGACCTCGGTTGTCGGCGTATTGGCGGTAGTGGAATTACTCAATCTGAGCAAGGAGTTAATCGGTCTGGATTACCAGACGAACGAGGCACTGCTGATGCTGGTGCTCGGCTATGCGACACTATTGCTACCCGTAATCGCCTTGGCGCCGTGGATCGAGCGCCAGGTACGCAAAGCAAGCCATGGCTGAACTGGTCGAATGGGGCGCATATGCCTGGCGGCTATTGCTTGGCATGAAGATGACATTCGCCATCTCCGTCGTCTCGATGGGTATTTCAATTCTTGGCGGGGTACTGTTCGGGATACTGATGATGCTGCCCAGTCGGTTGCTGCGTTTTTGCTGCCGCTGCTATCTGGAACTGATCCGCTTCATTCCGCTTCTGGTATTGCTGTTCATCTTTTATTTTGGACTGGCTGGCTGGTTCGATTGGCATTGGGAGCCTTATGTAGTCTGCATTTTCGTGTTTAGCCTGTGGGGCATTGCCGAAATGGGTGACCTCGTGCGCGCAGCGCTCTCGTCGATCGACAGGCATCAGAGCGAAACAGCGTTGGCACTCGGTTTGAGCAAGGCACAAACCTTCCGTTACGTGCTGCTGCCGCAAAGTATCCGCCGCGCCTTGCCCGGCATAGTCAACCTGCTGACGCGAATGGTCAAGACGACAGCGCTAGCCGCGCTGATCGGCGTTGTCGAAGTCGTTAAAGTTGCGCAGCAGATTATCGAGTTGCACCCAAGCGCCTCATTCTGGATTTATGGAGCCGTATTTGTGCTGTACTTTATCGTCTGTTATCCACTTTCTCTGCTGGCAGCGCGCCTGGAACAACAGGAGCGGGAGTCATGAAATCCGTAACCGGCACAACGGCGCCACTGCTCAGCTTGCGCGGCATTGATAAATACTACGGCGATATTCATGCCCTGCATGACATCAATCTGGATATTGCCGCCGGCGAAGTGGTCGTTCTGCTCGGCCCTTCCGGTTGCGGGAAGAGCACATTGCTACGCTGCATCAACGGACTGGAGCCCACTCAGGGCGGGCGAATCTTTCTCGACGGCTACGGCGCACTGGGAAAGGATATTGGCTGGCACGCCGCCCGTCAGCACATCGGCATGGTTTTCCAGAGCTATGAACTATTCAACCATCTCAATGTGCTGGACAACATCCTGCTGGGCCCACTCAAGGCACAGAAGCGACAACGCGATGAAGTAGAAGCACAAGCTGATCAGCTATTGCAGCGCATTGGGCTTTACGAGCGCAAAACAGCCTATCCGCGCGAACTGTCCGGTGGCCAGAAGCAGCGTATCGCCATTGTCCGCGCGCTTTGCCTGAATCCAAAACTTCTTCTCCTCGACGAAATCACCGCTGCGCTCGACCCGGAGATGGTGCGCGAAGTGCTCGACGTTGTCCTCGAACTGGCCGCTGAAGGTATGACGATGCTCATCGTCACGCATGAAATGGGCTTTGCGCGTAAAGTCGCCGATCGCATCATTTTTATGGACGCCGGGAGAATCATTGAGCAGGCCGATCCGGAAACTTTTTTCACCGCCCCAGCCTCGCAACGGGCACAGGCATTCCTCAACCTTATGCATTATTGACACATTTAATTTTTTGACTTGACCGAAAGGACTCTCCAATGAAAAAGACGATTCTCCTGGCTACATTACTTGGCGCTCTATTTACCCAGGCTTCAGCATTTGCCGCCAGCCCTGAAGACCTCAAAGCCAAGGGGGAAGTTCGTATTGGCGTTTTCAGCGACAAGCCCCCATTCGGCTATGTCGACGCCAAAGGCATCTCGCAAGGTTTCGATGTTGAGATCGGCCGTTATATCGCTAAAGATCTGCTGGGTGACGCAAACAAGGCCAAATTTGTACTGGTGGAAGCTGCCAACCGCGTCGAATTCCTACGATCTGGCAAGGTCGACATCATTCTTGCTAACTTCACCGTCACGCCGGAACGTGCCAAGGTTGTCGATTTTGCCAAACCTTACATGAAAGTCGCACTCGGTGTCGTATCCCCCAACAAAGCGGTCATCACCGACATCGCCCAGCTCAAGGGAAAAACCCTGCTGCTCAATAAAGGCACGACGGCTGACCGTTACTTCAGCAAGGAGCACAAGGAAATCAAAAGCTTGAAGTTCGACCACAACACCGAAACCTTCAACGCTCTTGTCGATGGGCGCGGCGAGGCATTGGCACACGACAATACCCTGCTGCTCGCCTGGGCAGAAGAACATCCTGGTTACACTGTCGGTATCGCTCGTCTGGGCAACGATGACTTTATCGCTCCAGCCGTCGCCAAAGGCGATGACAAACTACGCGCCTATCTGGATGAAAAAATTGAGGAAATCAGCAAAAACGGCGTACTTAAGGCTGCTTACCAGAAAACGCTGCGGCCCGTATTCGGTGACAAAGTGCCCGCTTCGGAAATTTTAGTCGACAACCTAAAATAAGCTTAGGCGGACAACAGGTCGTAGAGAAACAAAATTTGGCTTACCATCATCGCCACCATGCGCACATCCGACCCATAGGCCTCGGCCAGCGCAATCATCGCACTCGCGCCACCGGGCGAAGCGCCCCAAGCCGCTGTATTGCCCGGCAACACCCGCCACCGGGTCAGAAACCAGCCCACCAACCCGCCGGCAATTACCGAACTCAAAACCATGGCACCGAGTACTTGCCAGTTTTCGGTCAGCGCCCCCAATACCGACGGCGTCATGCTCTTTGCCGCTGCACAGCCGACCAGCGCCTGCGCATAAATGAAGCAAGGACGCGGCAATTTCAGCCTCGCGCCCAAAAGCCGGAAACTCATCCCACACAGCACCGAACCGAGAAAAAATGCTGCGGGCACACCCAACCAGACCAGTGTGCCACCCACGGCAACTGAAAATAGGAGCAATGCGATCCACTGCATGTTTTGGCAAGGTACGGATTGCCCGTGCAAAATTGCGGACATTGTTGAGGCGGCCGGATCCAATGAGGGGGCGAGCATGATACTGCGACTCGCACAAGAAGTAGCAAAAAAGAAGCATTCCGATGACCTCTACCAAGGTTAGCCGGAATGACCAGAGACAGCGGCAGCTGAAAAAAGAAAACCCGCCATTAGCGGGTCGAAAAAAATGGAGGATGACTGCAACTGACTGCTAACAACACAGCCGCACGCCCAAGGCAGTACGGCTGTCAAGTTGGCAGGTTGTAAAATGGCGCTTCTAATATTATTTAAGTCTAAACTCCCCGCAAACGTTCAAGGCTGAATGCACCAACGCTTATGCGGCACGGAGACTGGCGGCAAAAGCCGTTTCGATGCTTTTCGGAAAATGGAACCGGCAGAAGGTGCGGCGGATACCCACCTCATCGACACCATTACGCGCATCTTCAAAGCGGATGCCCAGCGCACGTCCATTGGACGCCAGCGTTGCAAAAGCATACTGCCAGCGCCGCGCCTCGGCCAACCGTTCGCGCAATTCACTTTCGTTGTAGATGGCGACACCCGCCCGTTTCAGCGATTCTAGAAAAGCGTCGAAAGATTCTTTACTCAGACTACCCATGTTCAACTCCTTTGCTATGCTTTTTTTGGTCCAGCGACATGGATGATCTGTCGCCATGAGCCGATTAACGCGCTGTCCATACGGCGGTTGACAAAAAATTGCGCCCGCATTCCCGAAACACCGTCAAATATCGTAAGAATTACGAGAAGCACATTCCAGATCAATGACTTACAATAGGCATCGTATCCGTCAAACCACTCAAAAAACTCTCAATGAGCCTTCCCAACCATCGATCCGGCCACGAATCGGCGCAAAAGACCGGGGCAAGCATGCATGAAATGACGCGTGAAATCATTCCTGGAATAAAACGTGCCCAAGCGCGGGAAATAGAATTGCTCGCGCCCGCCAGAAATGCCGATTTCGGCATGGCCGCCATCGAGCACGGTGCGGATGCCGTATATATTGGCGGCCCCTCTTTTGGCGCGCGTGCCGATGCCGGCAATGCCCTGCCGGATATCGAACGCCTGGCCCGACATGCGCACCGCTTCAATGCCCGCGTGCTGATTGCACTCAATACCATTCTGCGTGACGATGAACTGGAAACTGCGCGCCGCCTTGTCTGGCAATGCTGGGAAGCCGGTGCAGACGCCCTGATCGTGCAGGACATGGGGTTGCTTGAACTTGATTTGCCGCCCATTCAATTGCACGCCAGCACACAATGCGACATCCGCACACCGGAAAAAGCGCGCTTTCTCGAAAGCGTCGGATTCTCCCGGCTGGTGCTGGCGCGCGAACTGTCACTGGCGCAGATTCATGCCATCGCCGCCCAAACGACGGCGGAACTCGAATTTTTTATCCACGGCGCACTGTGTGTCAGCTACAGCGGCCAGTGCTACCTGAGCTATGCGCACACCGGGCGCAGCGCTAATCGTGGCGACTGTTCGCAGGCCTGCCGCCTTCCCTACACGCTCACCGACACATCCGGAACAACGCTGCGCTCCGGCAAACACCTGCTCTCGCTCAAGGACAACGACCAGCGCGCCAACCTGCGGCCGCTGATCGAGGCTGGCATCCGCTCGTTCAAGATCGAAGGCCGGCTTAAGGATCTGGCCTACGTCAAAAACATCACCGCCTGTTACCGGCAGCAGCTCGACGCTATCATCGACGCTGGAGAAGGCTGGCGGCGCGCATCCTCCGGCCGTTGCGCCTTTTTCTTCACGCCGCAGCCGGAAAAAACCTTTAACCGTGGCGCCACCGACTACTTCGTCAATGAACGCCATGCCGATATCGGTGCCTTCGACTCGCCGAAATTCACCGGCGAACCAATTGGCCATATCACCCGCCTCGGTCAAGCATATTTTGAAGTGCAGAGCAGCGTTCCCCTGCACAATGGCGACGGCCTCAGCTTTCCCACGCCGGATGGCGAACTGGGCGAATTAACCGGCCTCCGCATCAATCTGGCCGAACCGATCGAAGGTGCCCCCGGCCATTACCGGCTGACGCCCGGCGGCAGGCTGCCCGCCAGTCTGCGTGTCGGCGCCCCGGTACATCGCAACCTCGATTATGAATTCGAGCGCCTGCTGGAGAAAAAATCCGCTGAACGACGCCTGTCGTTGAATTTGTCCTTTGCTGAAACTCCCGAAGGGTTTGCTCTGCGCCTGACCGACGAACGCGGCATCTGCGCCGAAGCCCGCCTTACACATGCCAAAGAGACGGCACAGCACCCCGAGCGCGCCACAACCGCCGTGCGCGAAGCGCTTGGCCGGCTCGGCAATACGATCTACACAGCCGCCGCCATCGACATCGACTGGGAAACGCACACCAAGCCCCGCTTCATCCCCGCAGCGGCACTCAACACCCTGCGCCGGCAAGGCATTGAGGCTCTAGATACCACCCGGCAAGCCGCCTACACCCGCCCACCCCACCATGCTGCACGGACTCCTCCGCTGCCCTATCCGGCAGATACGCTCAGCTATCTTGGCAACGTCTATAACGCCAAAGCACGCGCCTTTTATGAGAAACACGGCGTCCGCCTCATCGAGCCCGCCTATGAATGCCGACAGGAAAAAGGCGAAGTCTCGCTGATGGTGACCAAACACTGCGTGCGCTACAGCCTTCAGCTGTGTCCCAGGCAGGTCAAGGGACTGCGTCCCGATCCGCTGATCCTACTAAACGGCAAAGAAAGGTTGATCCTGCGCTTTGACTGCCATCCCTGCGAGATGCACGTCATCGGCAGGCTCAGGAAAAACCGCGCGCTTCGTCTCTCGCCGCAGGCCGCAGCAGTCAAATAAAAGGTCGGCGCCACCCAACCAACTAGCCAGTCAGCCGCGAGCCATGCCTAAACACGCCGGCGCGCTCCACTCCATAGCAGAAAGGGGCGGGCAAGCATCAGATTCACTTCGACGGAACATTGTCGTAGTCAGCATCATGCGCATTTTTCCGCTTTTCGATCGCAGCCCGTGGCGGACGCACCCGTAAATAGGTATTCGCATTGTTGATGGTGTACCACAGCCCGTCGTATTCCTTGACCCATACAGGACGCGGGCTGTCTGCACTGAAATCCATTCGCCCCGTATGGCGGTAAGCCACAGATCGGCAACTAATAATTACGATACGGCGTATCGGCATGCACCAACCGGGAAGGGGAAATCCAGCGCATTGGCGATATCCGGGTAAAATGTACCGCAATGCATTATTTATCAAGGAAATCAACGATGTTCCCGACCCGACCGACCAATGCGCTTGACCTGCTTCTGCTTTCCTGCACAAGCGCTGCGATGTGCGCGCATTCAACGGCCGCTGCCGCCGCAACGCCTGCCCCCGCTACCGTCTCCACCGGCAACCCGGCCGCCTGCGCCGCATTAAGCGACGACCATGCGCGCCTTGCCTGTTACGACCTTGCGGTCGGCCGCACAAGCGCCGGCGCACCCGCTACTCTCAACCCGCCGAGAGAAACTGCCTCTGCGCAGCTTTCGCAAACCAGCGCTGCCGACAGGGCAGCCACCGCCGGCACGGACGCCGACAGCCGCGCGCCATCGGATGCTTCGGCCGCTTCGGCGGCGGCCGCCTCCGGCAACGGCCTCACGCTGCCGGCACTGGCGGAAAGTGCCCCGAGCGACAAGCGCAGCCTGTCCGCACGCTGGGAACTCGACGCGGCGGACAAACGCGGCACGTTTAACCTGCGCCCCTACAAGCTCAACTACCTGCTGCCGGTACGCTGGAGCAGTTCACCCAATACGCTGCCCGCCTCGCCCAATCCGAACAACCGCGTCGGCCAGCCGCTCGACCTGGAGAACATCGAAGCGAAGTTCCAAATCAGCTTCAAAACCAAGCTGACGGAAGGGCTCTTCGGCAAATATGGCGACCTCTGGGCGGGCTACACGCAGCAATCAAACTGGCAGCTTTACAGCAACTCAGCACCATTCCGCGACACGATCTACGAACCGGAAATTCTCTCCGTCTTCCGCAGCAACCTGCATCTGGGCGGCGGTCTGCGCCTGCGCATGCTATCGCTCGCCCTCAACCACCAGTCGAACGGACGTGGCCTGCCGCAATCGCGCAGCTGGAACCGGCTCATCGGCACGGCGGGCTTCGAATACGGCAACTTTCAGCTGATCGGGCGCGCCTGGCAGATTCTCGGCCACGGCAGCCTGCTCAACGACAACCCCGACATCGCCCATTATCTGGGGCGCGGCGACCTGCAAGCGCGCTGGTACGCGGGCGAACACGCCCTGTCGATCACGGCGCGCGGCCCGCTGCTGCACAAACATTCGCGCGGCGCGCTGCTCGCCGAATGGAATTTCCCCATCCATCGCAACTTCAAGGGCTATCTGCAAGCCTCTTCCGGCTACGGCGAAACCCTGCTCGACTACAACCATCGGCAGACGACCTTCGGCCTCGGTATTTCAATTGTCGACTGGCAGTAAACCTCTGCCGTCGGCGACCCTGTTCCTGGACTCGGCCCCGACAGCATTGGCGCGCCTGCCCCGCTCCCCCGCAACACGGACGGCGATCAATGCGCCGCCGGCGCATGAAGCCATCGAACAGTGAGCTTTATCGAAGCAACAGTGAGCTTTATCGAAGCCAACGACGATGACGCCCGGAAAGCGCTGCTCATAGCCTCTCCCCTGCTTTTCTCTAACTCCCTCCCTGGAACGCCTTGATTTACCTGGGCTACAGCGGCATGCCGTCAAAAGGCGTCCCCCAGGCGCGGTGCGTGCGGTGGGATGCAGCCATCTGAACCTGAGCGATTTCGGGTATCGCGCAGGCGTTCGGCACGCTCGAAGACATAGCGGCGGATCGTCGCGTTTATTTCGGTCGGGCGGTGTAGAGCGGGTACACGCGGTCAGCGTACACACGTAGATCGGCAATGCGCGAGCCATGCGACGGGTGCGTCGAGAGCCATTGCGGCACCGAGCCGGTGGATGCCTTTTCCATCTTCTGCCACAGGGAAATGGCTGCGCGCGGATCGTAGCCGGCGCGCGCCGCCAGTTCGACGCCGATGCGATCAGCCTCCTGCTCCATCCCGCGCGAGTTGGGGCGCATAAACGCCAGGTCGCCGACCACGCCCAGCGCCTGCTGGCCCAGTTTGGCATCGACGCCGAGATAGGCGCCGAGCAACGCGCCGCCAATGCCCGTCGCCACATTGATGCCGGCCGACTGGCTCATCTTTTCCCGGCCATGTTCGCGCAGCGCGTGGGCAATTTCGTGGCCGAGCACGGCAGCCAGTTCATCATCCGTCGCGTTGAGCTTCTCGATCAGCCCAGTATAGACGGCGATCTTGCCGCCCGGCATACACCAGGCGTTGAGTTCCTTGGATGAAATCACGTTGGTTTCCCACTGCCAGCCCGGCGCATCGGCACGGAAAGTGGCCGTAGCCGGAATCAGTCGGGCGGAAATGCTGCGCACGCGCTGCACCAGGAGGGCGTTCTGGTTGAGCATACCTTTCTTCTGGGCGTCGGCAATGACTTGGCGATAGGCTTTCGCCGCTTCCCGATTCACTTCGGCGGACGAGACAAGCATCATCTGCTTGCGGCTAACGCCGACCTGGCCGCCGGAAGTCGTATCAACCGACGCGCAGCCAAATAGCGCCAGCGCGGTCAGCAAGGTGACGATCAGTTGCCTATTTTTCTGCATGATTTCTCCCGTCAGAAAATGAGCGAAATGCGCATCCGGATACTGCATGCCGTGCCTTCATGCGGGCACGACTCTGAATGCGCACTGAGGGTAACGGCCGGACAGCGGATGCGGCCTAACACGCACGGAGCCTACGTATTTTATGCGCAAAGACCGCACCGAACCACATCTGCCACAGCAAGCCGCCGCCCGACCAACGCCACGGATGGCATTGATCGGCGGCGGTAAAGGCAGTGCGCGTGCCTCCCGCGCAGTTATGCGAAGGCAATGACGGGCAAAGAAACGCCCAAATTCCCGCGTCAATGCCGGCAAAACCCCAGGCGCCTTCCATTTTCGGCGGCCAAAAACGCTGTATCCAGCAATCGCCCCCTTGGGATATCAGGCGCGAACCTGCCGTAAACCCGCCGCAGACCAACGCAAATTTCTACGCATTCCGGCGCAAATCCTACGCATTGCTGCGCAAACCAAGGGCGCAGCCGGCATCGTCGCGAGGCTTCGCCCAAGCCCTCGTTCAGCCGGGTTTGCCGTCCACGCGCGGCCGTGTCAGGATCGGCACGTATTTCCACAGATAGATGAGAAAACACAGCGTCCAGAATGTTGCCGAAGCGTACAGGCACGGAATGTAGTAGCGATCTGGCAAGCCGAACCAGATAGCGACGCGCAGGATGAGCGCGATGCCGATCAGACAGTAACAGAGCGTCTCGCCCAATCCGGCCTTGAGCGGGCGTCCGGTATGGCCAAGCGCCGTGCGTGTGATCATACCAATGATCAGCCCGGCCATTGCGCCGACGCTCAGGATATGCAGTGTTGCCGCCGGATCAGCCAGACCGAAGGCGGCCAGCCCCAGCACCAGCAGAGCAACGACAATCCAGCCGTGCGCAACATGCAGAATCCACAGCAGCGGCGTAGTGCGCGTCGGCAATGGCCGCCAGCCCCAGATCCGCACGAGCTGGACGGCAGCGGCAGGCAACGCCAGCACGCCGACGAATCCCAGCGGCGCGCCAACCGCCCAGGCAAAAAGCGCCAGCGCCGTCAGCACCACGGCCGCACGGTCGCACCAGGGGTTGCGCCACGGCACGGTTTTCAGCGCATTGGCCGTAAAGCTCGGCACAATGCGCCCGGCAATTACCGTTTCCAGCACGGTAATCAGCGCCACGCCCAGGTGTAGGCCGATCAACGGTTCGACATCAAACCAGAGGTGCGCGCCGGCGTGCACCAGCGCATTGGCGGCTGCCAGCGCGAGCAGCAGAAAGGGCGCGAAATAGTTGCGGCGATTACGGGCGCGATAGAGCAGACGCCCGATGACGACAGCCAGCGTCGGCAGAAAGGCAAGGTCGACAACCGCCGCCAGAACCGGCATGCCGGAAAACATCGCCAGCCGCCCGGCCAGCCAGAGCGCGACCAGCGCGGCCAGCCGCCCACCCTTCGGCGTCGGCAGCCCCGACCAGACCTGTCCGGCCGTCAACAAAAAACCGGCGATGATGGCAACGGCAAAGCCGAACACCATTTCGTGACCGTGCCAGAGCATACCCGGTAGAACAGGCGCAAGTTCGACGCCGCCGGCGTATAGGGCGAGCCACAGCGGCAGCACCAACGCGGCGAACAGCGCGCCCAGCAGATAAAAGGGGCGAAAGCCAAGGGCAAACAGGGCAAAACCTGTGGGCGGCGTTTTGGGGCGGAGGCGCGGTTCGTCGATTTGAATGATGGCCAAAATGAAACTCCGTGATTGCAAAAAACATATCCATGCCGCGCAGATACCGCAACGCCGCACAAGCATCGACCAATCCGGTTCAGTAATGCGGCGGCACCTCTTCACGCAGGCTGGGCGGCGCGGCGGACTCAGCCGTTGCCTGCGCTTCCGCATCCGCCTGCATTTGCCGGTAAAGATGGCGCAGCTGCGCTTGCAGGAGGACAAGTTCCTGTTGTTGACGGAAAACCGTGCGGTTGAGTTCCTCAACCAGATCTTCCATCAAGCTCAAGCGGATTTCGAGTTCGGTATTTCGGTCATTCACGGCCATACCCCCATCCCATGCTTCCAATGTTCCCCAGGCAGCGGCGTCACAAAACCGCGACGGCAAATTATAATCGGCGCCTTCAATAAACCAAGAAACTCCAGAGGATTCCCGTCATGCCGCTCGTTTCATGCCGCGCCTGCGGCCACCAGGTCGACACTTCGGCGATGGCCTGCCCCAGCTGCGGCGCCACCGACCCCGGCAAAAAAATCAGTCGGCAGCAGCGCAATCTCATCATTTTTCTCATCCAGCTCGTTTTCTGGGCCTGCGTTCTGGGCATGGGCGGCCGTTACGTGTGGACGCACTGGATTCCGCCGCTTAAGCAATTCGTCGCCAAAAGCCAGGCCGCCGCACCGTCGTCAGGCGCGCCTGACATACCGGACAGAATGGGCATGCCGGCAGCCCAATAAGGACGCGGGCTACAGCCGGCCAGTATCGGCGCAGCGGCCAGCGCGGCGCCGGTCGGCACCGCCGCCCGACATCGCCTCCCCTTACCTACGCCGTTCAGCGCTGCGCCCGAAAATCCGCATCGGCCTGCGCGAAACGCGCCTGAACAGCGGCGTCCGGCGCCTTGCCGAGCAGGGAAACGAGTACGGCGGTCACCCCGCAGGCGATAAAACCGGGGGCAATTTCGTAAAAGGTTCGCCAGCCATCCAGCCCCGCCGCGAGCGCGGGGTTCTTCACCTGAACCAGCCACACGACGCACACCAAGGCGCCGGTAATCATGCCGGCCAGCGCACCGCTGGCGGATATGCGTTTCCATAAAACAGAGAGAATGACGATGGGGCCGAAAGCCGCGCCAAAACCGCCCCAGGCGAACTCCACCAGCCCGAGGACTGTGCTATCCGGATCGGCGGCAATCAGAATGGCGATCACCGCCACCGCCAGCACCATGACGCGGCCCACCCAGACCAGTTCTTTCTGCGGCGCCTTCGGGCGCAGAAAGCCCTTGTAGAAATCTTCGGTAATCGCGCTGGAGCAGACGAGCAGCTGGCAGGACAGGGTAGACATCACAGCGGCCAGAATGGCGGAAAGGATGATGCCGGCAATCCACGGGTTGAAGAGAAGCGTCGTCAGGGCAATGAATACGCGCTCATCCTTGCCTTCCATCACACCGACCTGGTCGGGGTTGCCGCCGAAGTAGGCGATGCCGAAATAACCAACCGCCACCGCACCGCTCAGGCAGACGATCATCCAGGTCATGCCGATGCGGCGGGCCGCGCCGATTGATTTGACGTTTTCCGCCGCCATGAAGCGCGCCAGGATATGCGGCTGGCCGAAATACCCCAGCCCCCAGGCTGCCGTGGAGAGGATGCCGATCAAGGTCGTTCCCGTCCAGAGGCTGTCGTACTGTTTCCCCGTTTCCTGCGCGACGGCGGCAATGGCGGCGTGCATCTGCGCCGTACCGCCCAGCGACAGGTACACCATGACCGGCGTCAAGATCAACGCAAAGAGCATCAGCGTAGCCTGCACGGTATCCGTCCAGCTCACCGCCAAAAAACCGCCGATGAAGGTATAGGCAATGGTTGCGCCCGCTCCCAGCCACATGGCGGTCGTGTAATCCAGGCCGGGGGAGAGGCTCTGAAACAGCCGCGCGCCCGCTACGACCCCCGCCGCACAATAGATAGTGAAGAAAAACAGGATGATGATGGCGGAGCTAACCTTCATGAACTGCCCCTGCGCACCGAAACGATGGTAGAAATAATTGGGCAGGGTCAGCGCATTATCGTTGTGCTCGGTATGCACGCGCAGCCGCCCCGCGACGATCAGCCAGTTCAGCCAGGCGCCGATCACCAGGCCAATGGCGATCCAGGATTTGCTCAGCCCGCTGGCGTAAATCGCCCCCGGCAGGCCCATCAGCAGCCAGCCGGACATATCGGACGCCCCGGCGGACATAGCCGTGACGAAAGCCCCCAGCCGCCGCCCGCCGAGGATGTAGTCGTCGAAATTGCAGGTAGAAAAATAGGCCGCCATGCCAATGAGCAGAACGGCGGAAAGATAAATGCCAAAAGTAATGTAGATCGGGTTCATGAAATTATTTTCGCTGTGTTTTCCGGATTTCCCTGCAGCTGCGAATTTTAAACGTTCCCCGTCCGCCGCGGCCAGATTTTCAGATTGGGCGCAGGAAACATCCGGAGACAAGAATCGTCGCACGCCCGTTTCTCCAATCCTTGCCTGGGAACCGATAAAACAAGGCAGAAAACATAAATCGCCCGGAGGCCCTTTAAAAACAAGGGATTCAGCGTACCAAAAAACATAAAACGGAAAACTGCGCGCAATGATCGTTGACTTCCGGACGCGATGCTTTGACAACAAAAAGCGGCGGCGACTAGACTGCGCGAATCCTTGAGTGAACCTTTAACTGCCACCGGAGGAAACCATGTATCAGCATCTCATCTATGAGCAACAGGGCGAAATCGACGTCGTTATCCTGAACCGACCGGACACGGCCAATGCGTTCACCCAGGAAATGCTGGACGAAGTCGCCGCAGTCTTCACACAAATCGAGCGGGATTCTCCGGCCCGGGCCGTTATTTTGAAGGCTGCCGGCAAGCTCTTCTCCGGCGGCGGCGACATCAAAATGTTCCGCGACCTTCTTGCCGCCAAGGCGCCCTTGCCCGTCGAACTGGTGCTGGGTACGGGGCGCATGGCGCTGGCGGTGCGCCGCTGCAAAAAGCCTGTTGTCGCCGTGGTTCAGGGAGCCGCCGCCGGCGCCGGCTTCGGCCTGGCGATGGCTTGTGATTACCGCATTCTGTCCGAATCCGCCAAGCTGGTTCCGGCGTTCAACGGCATCGGCCTGTCCGGAGATACCGGCCTCATGTACTTTCTCGGCAAAAATCTGGGGCCTGCCCGCACCTATGAACTGATGACGCTCAAAACCGCCCTCAGCGCCCAGGAAGCCAAGGATCTGGGGCTGGCCACCGAGGTCGTTCCCGACGATGCCCTGGAAGCCCAGGGGCAAGCTTTTACCGAGAAACTCCTGCACAAGCCGACCCGAATCCTGGCGCGGCAAAAAGCCTTGCTCAACGCCTATTTTTACAGTGAGCTGGAAACCTTCAACCAGGAAGAAGCCGTGGCCATGCACTTATCCTCCAAGGAAGAAGACTTTGCCGAGGCGGTTTCGGCCTTTCTAGACAAACGCCCGGCAAAATTCAGCGGGCGCTGACCGGCGGCGGGACGTGTCGGGACGTCGGGTCATCGAGGCGTGAGGGCAACAGGCATTCCCAAACGCTTCCCGGCAAGCGCCGCTGAACCCCGCGTAAACAGGGCGTTTCCGGGCAGGCGCCTCTGAAGTCCTTATAAATAGGGCATTTGCGGGTAGGATGCTCGGAGACACCCTGTTTACGCGGTGTTCAGGGCACCCATATTTGAGACACCCAAAACATAGCGGCTCGACTTTGCCAAAGACAAGGCGACAAGCCGCTGACAGTACGTTTAGTACGGCAAGGCGAAGCCAACGAAGTATTTTGGCAAAGGAAGCCGCTATCAGCCCCCCCCGGAGATGCCCTATTTACAAGGGGTTTACGGGCAGCTCCTCTGAAACGCTCTAGATACGCGGGCTAGCGGGCATCTTTTCTGCGGCGCAAAAAAATACCGTTGTCCGTTACTACGCCGGCCTTTTCATGCGGGCGGGCGCGCTGGTTTATCTTCCGCAGCCGTTTCGTCGTGTTCCGAGGCTGCTTCGGCGAGCATGGCCCGGCGCGTTTCCGGCGTTTCCAGGCTGATGCGCCCAAGCCGGCCATCCCGATAATCCTGCAACAGTACGAGCGAAGCCTTGGCAAAATCGAGCACGCCGCCGCACATCCGCAACGCCCGCCGGCGCGCGACGCTTTCAATGATGTCTACGGCATCCAGTTCTTCGACCGCGAACCCATAACGCGCCGCAAGCAGCGCGGGATAACGCTCGCGCAGCAGCCCGGCAAGAAACACTGCGACTTCCTCGTCGATGACGGCATTGCGCCCAATGGCATGACTGGCCGCGAGCATGAAGCCGTCGCTGTCATACTGGATTTTCGGCCACATCAGTCCCGGCGTATCGATGATCGTCTGCCGTGCGCTCAAGCGGTGCGCCTGCTGCATCTTGGTCACCGCCGGCTCATCGCCAACCTTGGCGATCTTGTGGCCAACCAGCGCATTCATCAGCGTCGATTTGCCGACATTGGGAATCCCCATGATCATCATGCGCAGCGGTTTGGTCGTGTCGTTGCGATGTGGTGCCAGCGCCTGGCACAGTGCGGGCAAGCGGGCGACTTCGCCGGCGTTGCGGCTCGAAATCGCCACGGCGCTGACGCCTGGTTGCCGGTTGAACTCGGCGATCCAGGCGCGCGTGACCGCCGGGTCGGCCAGATCGGACTTGTTGAGCACCTTCAGGCAAGGCCGCTGCCGATGCCGGCGCAGATCGGCCACCAGCGGGTTGGCGCTGGCCGCCGGCAGGCGCGCGTCGACGACTTCGATAACAACGTCGATATTGGCCATCGTCTCGGCCGCCTTTCGGCGCGCCGACACCATGTGTCCGGGAAACCACTGAATTGCCATGAACGATCCAGAAAAGTCAGAATTCAAATGTGGGGGATGCAATAAACGGGGGCATTATCGCATTGCCGGCGCATGAGTCCGTGCTTTATCTGCCCGGCCGCTGCGCCTTGTTCTATCGGTCGACCTTTTTTGCCCGTACGTGCCTTGCGCGAAGCACGATAAAATCGCCCGCATCATGAATCCCAAAAAATCCCCAAATACCCGGCACAGCAGCAAGCCCCCTGCCCCAGCGCCTGCTGAACCGCTGATCGCCGGCCAGTCGATCGAACTGCTTAAGGAACTGCATATCCTGACGCGCGAGGGCAAGCTCAACCAGGACAGCCGCCGCAAGCTGAAACAGGTCCGCCATCTCTACCAGTTCATCGAACCGCTGCTGGTTCGTCTACAGGAAGCGCAAGGTGATTTCACGCTCGTCGACCTTGGCGCGGGCAAGTCGTATCTCGGCTTTATCCTCTACGATCTGTTTCTGCATCCCCGGCGCTGCGGGCAGATTTTCGGCATCGAGACGCGCGCCGAACTCGTCACGCGTTCGCGTGAACTGGCTGGCCGCCTGGGTTTTTCCCGCATGCATTTTGAGCATTTGAGTGCCGAGGCTTCGATTCATGCACCTACCCTGCCGGCGCGGGTCGATATCGTCACCGCCCTGCATGCCTGCGATACGGCGACGGACGATGCCATCCGCTTCGCCCTGCACAAGCGCGCCCGCTTTGTGGTGCTGGCCCCCTGCTGCCAGGCGGAAGTCGCCGCCGTCTTGCGCCAAAACAAGAGTGCCGCGCTGGCACGCACTCCGCTCGCCGAGCTGTGGCGTCACCCGATCCACACGCGCGAATTCGGCAGTTTGCTGACCAATGTGTTGCGTTGCCTGCAACTGGAAGCCCATGCTTATCGCGTCACCACAACCGAACTGGTCGGCTGGGAACATTCGCTCAAGAACGAGCTGATCATCGCCGAATACACTGGGCAAACGCGCGGCAACGCGGCACAACGGCTGGCGGCGATCCTGCACCAGCTGGGCCTTGAAGCGCTGAGCAGCCGCTTTCTCGATTTTTCCGTGCCGCCCGCTCCGGCAGAAAATAACGCATGAATGCCGAGGAAATGCTTCCCCGGCACGGCCTTCGGCGCATTCCGACTTTGTTTCATGCATAAATACTGATATATTCGGTGCGTGGAAACCGCCTGCCGATGGCGGTTTTTTCGTTACCCAGACTTTTCGTGTGACCGCTCTGACCATCGGGCAGAGCGGTAGTATTTTTGGAAATTAAACAGTGTGTGGCAAAACGATTGTCGGGGGCCAGCTTGTCCGGAATGGCCCCGATTTCATCAATGCCGGTGTAACACACTTTACATAGACATGCATACTCACAGATCTATTTTTGTAGCCACGGGCTTGATGCTGTTCGCACTGTTTTTCGGCGCGGGCAATTTGATTTTCCCCGCACTGATGGGGCAGCAGGCGGGGGATCACATTTTCGCTGCCATGAGCGGCTTTTTGCTGACCGGCGCCGGACTGCCCCTGCTGGGCGTTATCGCAGTCGGCTATTCCGGATCGCGCGATGTACAGGATCTGGCATCGCGCGTTACGCCCTGGTACGGCACGCTGTTTGCCGTGATGCTGTATCTGGCGATTGGCCCCTTGTTCGCTATTCCGCGTACAGCAACCGTATCCTTCGAAATCGGCGTCGCGCCCTTCCTCGGAGAACTTGATGAATACGGCAAAAGACTGTATTTGGTGGCCTTCTGTCTGCTCTTCTTCGGTGCGTCGTACTGGCTGTCAATTTCGCCGGGCAAGCTGGTCGACCGCATTGGCAAGGTGCTCACGCCGGCCCTGCTCCTGACCATCGCCATTCTGGTGATCACCGCGGCCATCAAGCCGATGGCCGCGCCGCAGGCGCCGCAGGCCGCGAGCGGCTACGACACGCACGCACTGACCCAAGGCATCATCGCCGGTTACGAAACGATGGATGCGCTCGCTTCGCTGGTCTTCGCCATCATCGTTATCAGCAGCGTACGCAGCAAGGGCGTGTCGGATAAACGGCAAATGCTTAGCCTGACGATGCGCGCCGGTTGCGTGGCGGCGCTTTGTCTGTCGGTGGTTTATGTTTTCATTGCCTATATGGGCGCGACCAGCGTTGGCGGTATCGGCCTGCAACAAAACGGGGCGGTCGTACTCTCGAAAAGCGCTGAACATTACTTTGGCAATGCCGGCAAAATCTTGCTGGCCGTGATCGTGTTCCTTGCCTGCCTGTCTACCGCGGTCGGGCTGATCACTTCATGCTCGGGATATTTCAACCGCCTGCTGCCGCGATGCGCCTACCGCACCTGGGCCATCCTCTTCACGCTGGTGTCCTGCGGACTCGCCAATGTCGGGCTCAACACCATCATCAAACTTTCTGTGCCCGCACTGATGTTGCTCTACCCGCTGACGATCGCTCTCATCGCACTCGCCCTGCTTCATAATTTTTTTGGCGGCGGCCGCATCGTCTATATCTGCACGATGCTCGCGACGGGGACGGTCGCACTGTTTGACGGCTGGAAAGCATTTAGCGGCGTCGAGCACGGCCTGCCCATGCGCCTGCATGCGCTGTTTGGCGACTACCTGCCGCTATACGCCTCCGGCTTGGGCTGGGTAGTGCCGGCGCTGATCGGTTTTGGCATTGGCATGGCCATAAAGATTCTGCAACGCCCCAGGCCAGCGATCGATTCCACACCGTCCTGATTAGCGAAAAAACACAGAAACGCGCCGCTCATGCGTGCGATGGCATTCGGGTCTTTCTGTAATGCATGCCATAATGCAGCAACAGCATCAGAAAAAAGCCCGCCGCCTGACAAAGCACGATGCAGGCGCCCGTCGAGGCATCGAGCCGAAAGCTGATCAGCACGCCGGCGCAGGTGGCACACATTGAGAGCAGCGCGGCAACGATCAGCATGTGGTGAAAACGGCTGACCACCAATTGCGCGCTGATTCCGGGCGCAATCAGCATCGCCACCGCCAGTACAACGCCAACGGCCTGCATTGCGCCGACAGCAGTCAGCGCCAACAGCGCCAGCAGGCCGACATAAAGGAACGGCACGGACAGGCCACTGAGCCGTGCATGGGCGGCATCGAAAACGAACAACATGAAATCGCGCCATTTCAAGGCCAGCACAATCAGGACCGTTAGGCAGATCCAGAGAACCTGCCAGCGCTGCCCGGGCTGCATGCCCAGCAGGTTGCCGAACAGAATGTGAGTCAAATGCTGGCCGCTATCGGCTTTCTGGAAAAGAATGATGCCGGCGGCAAACATACCGGAAAAAACGATGCCCAGTAGCGTATCGCTCTTCAGGACGCTGCGGTATTCGAGCCAGCCGGTCGTCAGTGCGCAAACAAGCGCGGCGCAGAACGCACCCAGCGCCAGCGGCCATCCAAAAACGGCTGCGATAACGATGCCGGGCAGAATGGCGTGCGAAATGGCATCACCCATCAGCGCCCAGCCTTTGAGCACCAGGAAGCACGAAAGCATGGCGCAGGTCAATCCGAGCAGCAAGGCAACCCAGAGCGCTTGCTGCATGAACGGATAATGAAATGCCTCCAGCCAGCCGCTCATACGCTGCCCTCCTCACCGTATCGGACGGGCGCTGCGCATTGCAGTCGATGAGCGCTCTTCGTCTGCGTCGCACGGTGTACGGCGAGATGCTTGACGGCAAAAACCAGCAGAAACAAAAAACTTTGTAAAACGACGATGACCGCGCCGGTCGCAGCATCAAGAAAATAACTGGCATAGGCGCCGACAACGGCTGTGACGACACCAATGATCAGCGCGCAGATCAGCACGCGACCGAAACGGTCGGTCATCAAGAAAGCCGTTGCGCCCGGCGTAATCAGCAAAGCAATGACTAAAATGGCGCCGACAGTCTGCAAAGCGGCCACAACGGCTGCACTGACCAGCGCAAAAAACAGCCATTGCAGGCGGCGCACCGGCAGACCTGTGGTCACGGCCTGCACGTCGTCAAAAAACAGCAGCATGAAATCCCGCCACTTCAGCGCCAGAATCAGCAAGGAAATGCCGGCAATGGCCAGCATCTGCCACAGGTCACTGTCGGCAATACCCAGGATATTGCCGTAAATCACGGCCTGCAAATCCACTGCCGTCGGATACAGCGAAATGATCAGCAAACCCGTAGCAAAAAATACGGAGAACACAAAACCGATCACTGCGTCCTGCCTCAGCATCAGCAGGCGACGCAACACCAGCATGGCGGCGGCGGCGAACAGCCCAGTGGTAAACGCCCCCAGTGCGTAAGGCAACTGCCACAAATAGGCCACGGCGACGCCCGGCACGACGGCATGCGAAAGTGCATCGCCAATCAGCGACCAACCCTTGAGTAAAAGAAACACGGAAAGTAACGCGCAGACGCAACCGATCAAGGCGCTGCAAAACAACGCCTTGAGCATAAAGTCATAGTGCAAAGGCTCAAGCAGAAAATTCATGGCGCATCACCTGGGAGAATGATTCCGGCCACAGACCATCAAGCCTGCCCACCAAAAAAGACGACCGGATGTTCGTCATCGCTGACAATACGCACCTGCGGCGCGGTTTCACCGAGACCAATATTCTTGAGCATGCCGCCAAAGGTGCGCTCCAGATTGTCTACCGTATAAACATCCGCCACTGATCCGCAGGCAATGACGGTGCGGTTGAGCAGCACCACTTCGTTGCAGTAGCGTGGCACCGCCCCCAGGTTGTGCGTGGAAACCAACATCAAATATCCCTGCTCACGCAGCGCCTGCAACAGGTCCATCACCGCATATTCCGTTTGCACATCGACGCCGGTAAAAGGTTCATCGAGCAGAATGACGCGACTCTCCTGCGCCAGCGCACGCGCCAGGAATACCCGTTTTTTCTGGCCTCCGGAGAGTGCGCCGATCTGACGCTCGGCAAGATCGGCAATGCCCATGCGCTCCATTGCCGCGTGTACCGCCATGCGGTCGGCATCGTGCGGCCGACGCAGCGGCCCCATATGGCCGTAACGTCCCAGCATAACGACATCCTTGACCAGGATTGGAAAATGCCAGTCGATATTTTCGCTCTGCGGTACATAGGCAACGCTGTTGCGTTTGAGCGCCTGCGCCACGGGCAAGCCGTTGATCCGCACCGACCCCTTCTGCGGATGCACGATGCCGATAATGGCGTTGAACAGAGTGGATTTGCCGCTGCCATTGACGCCAACCAACGCACAGGTCACCCCGCCGCGCAGAGAAAACGATACATCGTGAATAGCGCGGTGTCCGTTCGGATACGTTACAGCGATATCCGCCACTTCCAGTGAAGTGTTAAGCGAAGTGTCGGTCATTTCATCCGGAGTCATGATCAGCAGGCAAATTCCATCATTAATTTCGGCGATTCTGGAACCCGCAAAGCGCAGTTGCGAAGCTTTAAAAAGCTGGCAAACATGACGCCTGTGAGGTTCATTCCAGTTCCTTTATTTCAATTGCGCGCGTTTCTCTCCAGTCCATTTACAACGGTGATCTCAATCAGCAGCCAAGCCGTTTTCAGATTTCCAATCATTCGCAGTATCGGTTTCGTTCAGACCAAACTGCTCATGCCTACACCCTTCGCTACTGATATCGCCCGCCCCGGACAAAACTTCAATGCAGCCACAGAGCAACGGCCTTTTAGGCACTGAATTGAGGACGCAGGCAGAGTCACTTCGCCTCCAAACCTTTCATCACGGTGTCCGTTGTCACACGCAGAAGATCAAGGAAAGTCGGTACCGGGCCATTCGCAGCAGAAAGCGAATCTACGTAGAGCACACCGCCATAGCGCGCGCCGCTTTCCTTGGCGACCTGCTTCGCCGGTTTGTCGGATACCGTACTTTCGCTGAAAACCACCGGAATCTTATTTTTACGCACCGTTTCGATTAGCGCGGAAACCTGCTGCGGCGTACCTTGCTGCTCGGCGTTGATCGGCCACAAATATGCTTCACGCAATCCCAAGTCGCGCGCCAGATAGCTGAATGCGCCTTCGCTCGTCACCAGCCAGCGCTGCTCGGCAGGCACCCGTTCGACGCGTTTACGCAATTCACCGTCCATCGCATTGAGCTTTTCCCGGTAAGCCTGCGCCCGGCTGTGGTAACCGGCCGCATGTTTTGGATCATGCTTCACCAGCGCGGCTTCGATATTGTCGACATAGATCCGCGCATTGGCGACCGACATCCAGGCGTGCGGATTCGGCTTGCCATCGTATTCACCGCCCCGGATTGACATGGGGGTAACGCCCGCGGTCACAACCACGGAAGGCACATTCTTCACGTTGGAAAAAAAGCGCTCGAACCAAACCTCCAGGTTCAGCCCATTCCATAAAACCAGATCGGCCTGCTGCGCCCTGATCAAGTCTTGCGGCGTCGGTTCGTAATTGTGAATTTCAGCCCCCGGCTTGGTAATGGAAAGCACTCTGGCGTCGTTGCCGGCAACATTTTTTGCCATATCGGCAATCACGGTGAACGTCGTCACTACGGTAAATGGCTTGCTGGACGCAGAGACCTGCCCACATAAAGCCAAGGCTGAAACCGCCATCAACACACGCGCACATGCACGGATATATGGATACATACACACACTCCTTTTCTTGATTTTTGAAATTCTAAAAAACCAGGGAAAGATCCTTTTCCTAAAAAGGATCAACGCACGAAATGATAATTCTTATCATTTGAAAATGCAAACCAGATGATGATTCGACACGAAAGCCGCAAGAAGTACATTGAGCGGATTGATTAATTATCAGGATTACCGGGTGGCAGCCGATCGCCGGAGCTGCTCTGGGCACGATATTTATTTCAGGCGTGCCGGCTGTCAAACGTGCTGCGTTTTTCCGCGGGCACCTTTAGCGGCGTTTAGCGGCGGATTCCGACTCAGCCGGCAAAGGAGAAAGCAGCACTTTATCAACACGGTTTTTATCCATGTCGATGACTTCGAAACGGTAGCCGGCCGCCTCAAAATAATCTCCGGCGATGGGGATGCGGCCGAGTACGAACATCATCAAGCCCCCCAGCGTGTTGAAAGCATTTTCATCTTCGCCAGGCAGATCATCCTCGATACCAGAAAGCTGTTTGACGCGCTCAATGGCCAAACCACCGTCGATCAGCCACGAACCGTCCGCGCGTTGAACGGCCTCCTGTTCCTCATCGATATCCGAAGACGGCACTTCACCGACAATGGCGGTCAATACGTCCGTCAGCGTCACCAGGCCTTCCAACTCACCATACTCATCGACAATCAACGCACACTGCTCGCGCGCCTTGCGGAAATTCTCAAGCAGATGCGTTGTCGTCACCCCCTCCGGAACATACAACGGCCGGCGCAAAAAGCGTTCGATATTGAGTTTTTCGCCAGCCAGCGCCGGCTGGAGCAGATCCACCGTGCGTAGAATACCAACGACCTGGGAGAGATCATCACGGCAAACAACGATACGCGTATAAGGGCTTTCCGCCACGCGGGCGCGGATCTGCGCTTCCGGCGCATCCAGGTCGAGCGCGTAAATATCGTTGCGGTGCGTCATGATCGAGGCAATCCGCTGCTCATCCAGACGCAGCACGTTGGAAACGATCGTCTGTTCGCTTTCGTGGAAAACGCCGGCCTCTGCCCCCTGTTCCATCAACACGTTGATTTCATCGTCGGTTACGGGGGGTTCAGCGCGCTGCCGCGCCCCCAGCAGATGCAGCACCAGTCCGGAAGAAGCAGAAAGCAGCCAGACCAGCGGTTTGCCAATCTTGGCCAGCACGCCCATCGGCGGCGCGATCAGGGCGGCAATCCGCTCAGGCGCCAACAAGCCGAGACGCTTGGGCACCAGCTCACCAATGATGATCGAAAAATAAGTGAGCGCGACGACGACGACTGTCAGGGCAATTCCGCGCGCATAAGGGGCCAGCCCCGGCCATTGGGACAACCATTCAGTCAGCGGCGCAGCCAGCGTATTTTCCCCGATGGCGCCGCTCAGAATACCGACGGTGGTAATACCCACCTGGATCGTCGATAAAAAGCCCGATGGTTCATTGCTCAGCGCCAGTGCCGCTTGTGCACCCGGACTACCGTCATCGGCCAGTTTCTGCAAACGCGCCTTGCGCGCCGAAACGACGGCGATCTCGGACATGGCAAAAACACCATTGATGCAGATCAAAAGAAACAGCAGCAGGAGATCCATGGCCGCAACCGTGAGGCTATCTCAACAAAGATCCGTTGCCATATGGCGCTATCGCGTTCATGGTCTCTGGGAGCCTGTCTATATCCTGCAACGGTGACGATGTACCTCGACTGATAGGCACAACGACGGCGATACGACGGTATCCGGGGAATACCCTGCCCATCTTATTTAATGCGCTGCAGCTTTGGACGCCCGGAAGGTGGTAATGGCGCGCCGTCATCATCATGACCATCATCACCGTTCCGGCCTTCATGACTCGTCAATTTAGGCGCAACGGCATCAGATCCCCGATCGAGCGACATTTTCTGATCCGTTTCCTGCGCATCATTTTGGGCGGGGCTGCTTTTTTCGTACTCAAAGGCCATGCCATGACCATTTTCCCGTGCATAGATGGCGACAACATTGCCTACCGGAATCAGGATATCCCGCGGCACACCACCGAAACGCGCCTGAAAAGAAATTTCTTCATTACCGATGTTGAGTCGGTTCGTTGCCTCATAATCGATGTTCAGAACGATGTGTCCATCGCGCACGAACTCGCGCGGCACGCGTGCCCATTCATCGGCGACGACAGTGATATAGGGCGTAAACCCATGATCGCAACACCATTCATGGAGGGCCCGGATGAAATAAGAACGGGTCGATGGAAGGCTCACGGCGTCTATGGCTCCTGCGGAAAAATAGGCACCGACGGTTTAACGCCGCATGGCCTTTTCGGAAGGCGTCAGCGCATCAATATACCCCTGACGGCTGAAAATCCGTTCAGCGTATTTCATCAGCGGCGCCGCCGATTTCGGCAAATCGATACCATAGTGTTCAAGCCGCCAAAGCAAGGGAGCAATGGCCACATCGAGCATCGAGAATTCCTCGCCCAGCATATGCTTCTGCTTAACGAAAAGCGGCGCCATCTCGATCAGGCGTTCACGGATGATCTGGCGCGCCTTTTCCGCTGTCTTGAGATTATTTTTTTCCAGCGGTTCGATATAGGCGAATATTTCGCGCTCCATGCTAACCAGCAACTGACGCGCGCGCGCGCGCATGATCGGATCGGGCGGCATTAACTGAGGATGTGGGAAACGCTCGTCAATATACTCATTGATTATGTTCGGCTCATATAGAATCAGGTCACGCTCGACGAGCACCGGCACCCGACCATACGGATTGACGGCGGCAATGTCATCGGCCTTGGCAAACAGATCGACATCGACAACCTGAAAATCCATGCCCTTTTCGTAAAGCACGATGCGGCAACGCTGGCTGAACGGGCATGTCGTGCCCGAATATAAAATCATCATGGTTATCCGTATCCCAAAAACACGCCCGTAAACGCCGGCTGCAAAGCGCACTCACCCCCTTTGGCGATGAGCGCAACGGCAAACCTGGCCGATCAGCGCCGGTCTATGTCGCTCATTTGCTCATCAAACTGCACTCACGCTTGAAGCCCGGCAAAATGTAAAACGCCATGCGATACCCCTCAATCCATGGCTGGGGCCGATTATACGCCAGCCCTATCGGCAAATGAAGGAGGGACGCCGGGCAGAAACAGCGTGAGGATTCGATGACGGCTTCGGCGTGCTACTCCGACAGCGCCCGGCGCTCGCGCAAAGCCTGCGCTAATGTCCCCGCATCGACGAATTCCAGTTCGCCGCCAACCGGCACGCCGCGGGCAATGCGCGACACCCGGATAGCGCGGCTTTTCAGCATCTCGGTCAGATAATGCGCCGTCACCTCACCCTCATTGGTAAAGTTGGTCGCCAGAATTACTTCCTTGACGATGCCATCACAGACGCGCGCCAGCAGACGCTCCAGCCGTAATTCGCGCGGCCCTACGCCATCCAGTGGCGAAACCCGCCCCATCAACACGTAATACAGACCGGAATAGGCTTGTGTCTGCTCCATCATGTTCATGTCAACGGGCGTTTCGACAATGCACAGCAGCGAAGGGTCGCGGCGCGGCGAGGCGCACCGCTCACACAGCTCACTTTCGGTCAATGTGTTACAGCGCTGGCAATGACGCAGGGCGAGCAGCGCGCGTTGCAAGGCGTCGGCCAGATTCTGTGCGCCCGGCCGATCGCGCTGCATCAGGTGATACGCCATGCGCTGCGCCGATTTTGGCCCGATACCTGGCAGACAGCGCAGCGCCTCAATCAAGGCTTCGAGACTTGAAACCGTGGTCATCAGAACGGCAACTTCATACCGGGCGGCAAATTCAGGCCGGCGGCAAATCCCGCCATACGTTCCTGCGAGATCTGTTCGGCACGACGCACGGCATCGTTGAATGCCGCCGCAATGAGATCTTCCAGCATTTCGCGGTCATCCATCGCCGATGCGTCGATCGCGACACGGCGCACATCATGCGCGCAGGTCATCGTCACCTTGACCATACCGGCGCCGGACTGCCCCTCGACCTCGACCTGCGCCAACTGCTCCTGCGCCTTCCTCATGTTTTCCTGCATTTGCTGCGCCTGCTTCATCAGGCCGGCAATTCCACCTTTCATCATGCTGTATACCTCGTATCGGGAATGTTGAAGGGTATGAATGGTACGTCGTGATCCATATCATGCTTGCATCAAACGGGTTTGATGGACGAAGCCACCAGCGTTGCATCAAACAGATCGATGGCCTCGCGCACGAATGCGTCCTGCTCTATGGCCGCCACGGCCTGCGCCTGCCGCGCCTGCTTACGCTTCTGGGCAGCAGCAGCGGGCGTGTCGCCGGAAACCGCATCGACGTCGATACGCAGGCGGATGGCGCGCCCGTAATATGTGTCCAGCGCCTGCTGTAGCTTATCCTGCGCCGGTTTCATCAGTAAATGCCGGTGTTCCGGCGCCAGCACCAGCGTCATTTCCGCCGCATCCGCCTGGCGCAGAGCACAATGCTGCGCCAGCTCGCGCGCCATACCGCCGAGTCCGGATGCCGTCAGTGCAGCCAGAATCTGAGCCCAATGACCCTGCGCTGCCGAAATGTCAGCCACGGCTGGGAGCGCATCGTCATGCGTAAGGGACGGTTTCAGCGAAGCCTTTTTTTTGGATGCGGCAGCCTCTTTTTCAGGAATAGGAATCTCCGTCTCCAATTGCGCCGGCGCACTGGTCGCTGCGGCGGATCGGCGCGGCACGTCCTTCTGACCCTTAGAGTCAGCCGAATTTGCACGGCCTTCACCCTGTGCCCTGCGCGCTTTTTTCCCTATTGCCCGCTGTTCGTCTTTTTCATCCTCATCACCTGCCTGCATGGGGCGGAAGGCGTGCAGACGCAGCAGAGCCATGATGAAACCGGCACGCTCGTCGGGCGCCAACGGCAATTCCTGCCGTCCGTGGATGGCGATCTGGTAGCCGAGCTGAACGGACTCCGGGTCGAAACGCGCCGCCAGATCAAGCAGGCGTGCGCGTTCAGGTAAATCGTCGGCAATCGCGGACGGCGCCAGCTGCGCGACCTGCAGCCGTGTAAACAATCCTGACAATTCCTGCAAGGCTTCGTCAAAAGACAGACTGCGTGCCGCCATCGCCTCGACAATCCGCAGCGTGGCCGCCACGTCGCCCGCCTGTAGCGTTTCCAGAATATCGTACAGATAGTCGAGATCGACCGCGCCAAGCATATCGCGCACCGACGCCTCTTCCACTTTGCCCGCGCCGTGCGCGATCGCCTGGTCGAGCAGCGAAAGCGCATCGCGCATGCTGCCCGAAGCCGAGCGCGCCAGCAGGTTCAAGGCGCCCGTTTCGGCCGGAATACCTTCTGCCTCGAGAATATGGCGAAGGTGATCGACGATAAGCTGCGGCGGCATCTGCTTGAGGTTGAATTGCAGACAACGCGAAAGTACCGTCACCGGGATTTTTTGCGGATCGGTCGTCGCCAAAATGAACTTGATATGCGCCGGCGGTTCCTCCAGCGTCTTCAGCATGGCGTTGAAGGCCGAATTCGACAGCATGTGCACTTCGTCGATGACATAGACTTTGAAGCGACCGCGCGTCGGCGCATACACGGCGTTTTCCAGCAGCTGCCGCATTTCATCGACTTTGGTATTGGTCGCCGCATCCACTTCGAGCAAATCGACGAAACGGCCGCTGTCGATTTCCGTGCAGGCGGAACAAGTACCACAGGGCGTCGCCGTCACGCCGGTTTCACAATTGAGCGATTTGGCGAGAATGCGCGCCAGCGTTGTCTTGCCGACGCCGCGCGTGCCGGTAAAAAGATAGGCGTGGTGCAGCCGCTGCTCATTCAGCGCGTGCGTCAGCGCCCGCACGACGTGCTCCTGGCCGACCAGACTGGCAAATGTTTTCGGCCGCCATTTGCGCGCCAGAACCTGATAACTCATGCGCCGATTCTACTCCGGATTACCCTGCGCCCGAAAATCGCGAACACACCGTAGCGCGCCGCCTATATTTCAGCACGCGCCGCACGACGCCGTGCGTGTTCCTGCAGATAGCGTTTGCGAATGCGGAGGGTCTTGGGCGTAATTTCGACCAGTTCATCATCGTCGATAAACTCGACGGCCGATTCCAGGGTGAGCTGGATCGGCGGCGTCAGATTGATCGCTTCGTCCTTGCCGGCAGCGCGGATATTGGTGAGCTGCTTGGTCTTGATCGGATTGACCACCAGATCGTTGTCGCGCGCGTGAATGCCGATGACCATACCCTCGTACAGCCGGTCGCCGGGCACCACGAACATCCGGCCGCGTTCCTGAAGTTTCCACAAGGCATAGGCCACCGCCTCACCCTGCTCGGCCGACACCAGCACGCCATTGCGGCGGCCGGGGAGATCGCCCTTGAGCGGGGCATAATCGTCGAAGACATGGCTCATCAGCCCGGTACCGCGCGTCAGATTCATAAATTCGCCCTGAAAACCGATCAGGCCGCGCGCCGGGATGCGGTATTCGAGCCGCACACGTCCGCGCCCATCGGAAACCATGTCCTGCAGCTCGCCCTTGCGATAGCCAAGCGCCTCCATGACACCGCCCTGGTGCGTTTCTTCGACATCCAGCGTCAGCATTTCATACGGTTCGCACGGCTCGCCGTCGATCGTTTTGATGATCACCTTCGGCCGCCCAACCGCCAGCTCGTAGCCTTCACGGCGCATCGTTTCGAGCAAGATAGTCAGGTGCAGTTCGCCGCGCCCGGACACCAGAAACACGTCGGTATCCGGCGTATCTTCGACACGCAGCGCCATATTCGTCAGCAATTCCTTGTGCAGGCGCTCGCGGATCTGTCGGCTGGTTACATACTTGCCTTCGCTGCCGGCATACGGCGAATCGTTGACCATGAAAGTCATGTTCAGCGTCGGTTCGTCGATCTTCAGCATCGGCAAAGCTTCCGGCGACTCCTGGTCGGCAATCGTACAGCCGATGGACAGTTCATCGATCCCCGTCACCAGCACGATGTCGCCCGCTACCGCCTCGTCAAGCGTTACCCGCTCGATGCCTTTAAAGCCGAAAATCTGGTTGAGCCGTGCACTTTTTGGCGCGCCGTGGGGAAAGCTGCCGTCCGCTTGGGGCTGCCCGTAGAGCACCGTGACCGGCTGTGCCGGCCTCAGGCGGCCGCGCTGGATGCGGCCGATACCGATGCGGCCGACATACGGCGAATAATCAAGGGCCGCAATCTGCAATTGCAGCGGCCCGTCAATATCGTTCGCTTCGGGCGGCGGCACATGCGTCAGAATCGCTTCAAACATCGGCCGCATATCCACCCCCGGTCGTTTCAGGTCGGTTGTCGCCGTGCCGTTCAGGGCGGAGGCATAAATCACCGGAAAATCGAGCTGTTCGTCCGTCGCGCCCAGTTTGTCGAAAAGATCAAAAGTATGATCGACCACCCAGTCCGGCCGCGCACCGTCACGGTCAATCTTGTTGACGACGACAATCGGCCGCAGCCCCAGCGCCAACGCTTTTTTGGTGACAAAGCGCGTCTGCGGCATCGGCCCCTCGACCGCATCAACGAGCAGTAGTACGCCATCAACCATGCCCAGCACGCGCTCTACCTCGCCGCCAAAATCGGCGTGCCCCGGCGTATCGACGATATTGATATGCACCCCTTGGTAATCGACGGCCAGGTTCTTCGCCAGAATCGTGATACCGCGTTCGCGCTCGATATCGTTATTGTCCATGACACGCTCGGCGACGTGCTGGTGTGCGGCGAATGTTCCCGCCTGTTGCAGGAGTTTATCGACCAGCGTGGTTTTTCCGTGGTCGACGTGGGCGATGATGGCGATATTGCGGACGGCGCGTGACATGAAACACTGACCTGTTAAAAGGGGCGGTGATTCTAGCACGCCGCATGCCAACGCACTTGCTCGCCTGCGTGCCGGCGGATGCCGAAACAAAGCGCCGCTGCAAAATGACACGGCGGCGCGTTTCCCGATAGGTGCCGCCGGAACCCGCGTAAACAGGGCGTTTGCGGGCAGGCACCTCTGGAACCCTTATAAATAAAGGGCTTCAGGGCAGGGGTGCCGGAGATGCCCTGTTTACAAGGGCTCCAGAGCATACCCCTCTGAAATACCCTAAATACACGGGCTAGCGGGCAAGTGCCCGAAAAACCTAAAAACAAGAATTGAAAGGGTTGTTTGACTGTAGGTGCTGGCTCCGCCCGCGAGGCTTCTCTTGATACCGTTGCGCTGTGCGGCAGCGCACCCCGCTGACTTTCTTTGCTTCGCCAAAGAAAGTCAGCAAAGAA
>CALAIL010000070.1 GCA_937923255.1 uncultured Propionivibrio sp.
TACGGGGCTGTAAAACCTTGCCGCCGCTAAAACAAGCGCAGCGCAAGGAGAACTCCACCGTATCGCAAGCAACCGTTAGCGACACATCAGCGGTGCGGACTCCGGACATTGCGACGCCCGAACCACGACCCTAGTGGTGCGTGTAATCCCGTCTCTATGCGTCTGTTCTCCCGACCGGTTGTGGTGAAGCAGACGAGGACGCAAGGACGGCAGCGCTCCCGCCTCAAACGTCCAGCTCAGCAGTATCAAGGACGAAGGGCGAAACAGTTCGGGATCAGGAAAGACGCTAATCGCATGCGCGATGCCGCGCCGCCACATCATGGTCAAAGACGGCCGTGTCGTACCGACCGGGCTGGATGCCTCTGCCCGCGGCCTGTACGACGACCTGCACGCCTTTTTCACGATGGGTAGCACGCTTTCGTCGAAAGGAGTCTGAGCATGGCTTTTGGCAGTTTTAATTCAAGCGGCACCCAGGCACCGATGGCGGAAGTCAATACGACGTCGCTGATTGATGCGACAACGATATTAATAATAATATTTATCGTTTACGAGCAAGCTGTTTTTTAGCATACGAAGAAAGGATTTCGATTGATCAATCATGGCCGCACGTAGCTCATTTTCCTCCTCTGCGCCCAGCCCGGCACAGCGCGGCAGTCTATTTATGATTGTGCTCGGCCTGCATGCCCTGTTGCTGTCGCTGATGATGGCGCACAAAACCGTTCTTCCGCCAAAAATCGTCGAGTCACCGCTGGTCGTCGACCTGATCGAAGCGACGCCGCTGCCGGTTTCACCAGCTGCAGCCCCTGCCGCTGAGCCACCAACACCGCCACCGCCACAACCCAAACCGAAGCCGACGCCCAAACCGAAGCCGACGCCCAAACCGAAGCCGACGCCCGCACCCAAACCGCAGCCACCTCAGCTTGAAGCAACAGCATCTTCGGAGCCGGCGAGCGACAACGCGCCGGCGGCGCCGGCGGAAGAAGCCGCACCGCCCGATCCGGCCCCTGCCGCAACAGGCGGTTCGGGCGGCGTCGAGGGCGGACAAGGCGCAGCCGGTTCCGGCCTCGTACAGGCGCGTTTTGACGCCGATTACCTGCTCAACCCGGCGCCGCCCTATCCGCCGATGTCCCGCCGCATGGGTGAGGAAGGCCGGGTCATCCTGCGCGTGCGCGTTTCGGCCGCAGGAAAAGCCGAGCAGGTCGACATCCGCACATCTTCAGGCAGCGCCCGGCTCGACGAATCGGCGCGGAAAACAGTGCGCGCCTGGCGATTCGTTCCCGCCAAGCGCGGCGGTATCCCGGTAGATAGCTGGGTTCTGGTTCCTATTCATTTCCGACTGGAGCAATAACATGCAAGCAGACAGCACTCAAAACGTTTTTGGATTCGCCCATCTATGGGCCAGCGGCGATACGGTTTCACACGGCGTGGCCATTCTTCTGGTGCTGATGTCGATCGTCAGCTGGTATCTGATTCTGGTCAAACTGATCGAAGGCTGGAAGCTACGCCGCGCCGGGCGTCTCGTTCCCGACTTCTGGGCAGCACGCACACTCGACGAAGGTTTGCAGCGGCTGCGCCGCGCCGGAGCGAACAACCCCTTCGCCCAGCTGGTGACACAGGCTGTATCCTGCAATTCCGACTGCGCCACGGCCGACGAGCAATTGAGTGCGCATTTCGATTCCTCCGGACAGATGGAGCGCAGCTTGCGTCAACAGCTTTCCGCCACGCAGTCCGAAATGGAAAGCGGGCTGACTTTTCTGGCAACGACCGGCGCGACATCGCCTTTTGTCGGCCTGTTCGGCACGGTCTGGGGCATTTACCACGCGCTCGTCGCCATCGGCATTTCCGGACAGGCTGCTCTGGAAAAAGTTGCCGGCCCGGTCGGCGAGGCCTTGATCATGACCGCCGCCGGACTGGCCGTCGCCCTGCCTGCCGTATTCGCCTACAACGCGCTGAACCGCGCCAACCGCGTTGTGCTGATCAGCCTGGATGCCTTCGCCCATGACCTGCACGCCTTTTTCACGATGAGGCAAACATTTTCGTCGAAAGGAGTCTGAGCATGGCTTTTGGTAGTTTTAATTCAAGCGGCGCCCAGGCGCCGATGGCGGAAATTAATACGACGCCGCTGGTTGATGTGATGCTGGTATTGCTGATCATCTTCATCATTACGGCGCCGCTGATGACGCATTCGGTGCAGATTGAGCTGCCGCGCGCGTCGAGTTCACCGACGCCGGAAAAACCGATGACGCTGTCGGTTTCCATCAACGCCCAGGGCAACATCTACATCGGCTCCGAGCAGGTGGCCAACGATCAGTTGATGGCGCGCTTTCAGGCCGCTGTCGCCCAAGACCCGAAAGTGGAAATGCATCTACAGGCTGACCGGGACGTGCGCTATGAAATCGTTGCCGAAACGATGAGCGCTGCCCGCCGTGCAGGCCTCACCAAAATCGGCTTTCTTACGCAGCCATCAGAGGCACATGAGTAAATTTTTATTCGTCGCTCCCGATGCTTCAAAGGGTATCGGGCCGATCCGGGCGCCGTATTTGGGCGTACATGAAATGTGCGTTTTGTGCCGATGCACGGGCGGCAATCCAGACGGGGCGGTTTCCGCCCGACAGCACGGCGTTGCGGCGAAACGGCATTTCGGCATTGCGTCATCCGCCCATCTTTCAATCAAAAGCCGAAAACACGCGGAACAGCAGATTAAAGGTTGGGAGAAACAGGATGAAAATCAGGATAAAGCGCGCGTCCGCACTGCCGGCAACGGCAGCGACGCCTTGTGGTTTTCTTGCCGGCCTGCTGCATCAGGGCGCCGGCATTCGGTCAGCAGTCCATATCTATTCGATCAAAGGAGGAGTTGAATCATGAAAGTTGTTTTTCGCCGCACGGGACTGGCCGCATGCCTTGCCGCCCTGCCGGCCGCGGCATTTGCCGCCGATACGGAACCCGAGCATGAGCTGCGAGAAATGGTGGTCAAGGGCAATGCGCCCGTTGCCGCCGCCGTTTCTTCAACCGTGGAAAGCGTCACTGCCCAGCAGATCCAGGAAAACATCAACGCCGTCACTTCAGGGCATGTGCTCAAATACCAGCCCAGCCTACAGCTACGCGAGCGTTACATCGGCGACCGCAACGCCAGCATCGGCAGCCGCATGAGCAGTGTCAATAATGGCGCGCATTCCATGGTGTATAGCGACGGTATTCTATTGTCCAATTACGTGGGCAATAGCATCGGTTATTCACCGCGCTGGGGCATGGTTGCGCCGGAAGAAATCGAGCGGGTCGATTTCATCTATGGCCCATTTTCGGCACTTTACCCAGGCAACTCGATGGGAGTGACAGCAAACTTTACGACCCGCATGCCGGAGAAATTCGAAGCGCACGGGGCGATCCAGTACTTCCAGGAAGAAGTACGCAGTGAATACCGTACAAACAAGAGTTTCCCCAGTTACAACGCCAATGTCTCACTCGGCAACCGCGCCGGCGACTGGTCTTTCTGGGTCGGCTATAACCGTCTGGACAGCGATACGGCGCCTTCCATGTATGGAACGGCGACGCCAAAACCCGGCCCCGGTGGCGTCGAGGTATCAGGCGCCATGTTTGACAAGGATGTGCTCAATAATCCCCGTGTGATCACAAGCTCGGTGAGCGCCGAGCGCACCATTCAGGATCAGGGAAAACTCAAACTGGCCTATGATTTTTCTCCCAACTGGCAGGCCGCTTATACCCTAGGCTTGTGGCAGAACTCCGGGAAATCTTCTTCCGAAAGCTATCTGCGTAATGCGGCGGGTCAAACTATTTATAACACGACGCCCAGCGGGCCGTACCAGTATGTACGGATCAACGGACAACGCTATACCGTCAGCGGCATTACGCCCCGCAGCAGCGATGATTTCCACTGGATGCAGGCGCTGTCACTCAAGTCCAAGCGCAAGGAAAACTGGGACGCCGAACTCAATTTCAGCGTCTATCGTTATGCCAAGGACGAATCGCGTAATGCCGGCAATACGGGGCTGGATTCCGGCCAGAACGGCGGCCGGGGGACTTTGACCGACCGCAGCGGCACCGGCTGGGAGAACCTCGATCTGCGCGGCGAATGGCGGCCTGATGGCGCAAAGGGCGCGCACAAGCTGCATTTCGGCTATCACTTCGACCGCTATACGTTCAAGTCGGACACCGGCAACGTCGATGACTGGCGTTCAGGCGGCATCCGGGAACTGACGTCGGCTTCGCGCGGCAAGACGAACACCCATGCGCTTTATCTCCAGGATACGTGGCGTTTTGCGCCAGCCTGGTCGCTGACACTGGGCGGCCGCTGGGAACGCTGGCAGGCCTACGACGGCAGCAACGCTAATCGCGCCAGTACGCCGAGCCAAGTCTCTTACAGCGATCGTAAGAAGAGCGCTTTCTCGCCCAAGCTATCCCTCGGTTTCCAGGCCGCGCCGGACTGGCACCTGCGCGCCTCGTTGGGCAAGGCGACGCGCTTCCCGACGGTGACCGAACTCTTTCAGACGATCACCACCGGCCCCAACCGTCTAGAGAATGACCCGAACCTGCAACCCGAGCGTGTGCGTTCCGGTGAACTGGCAATCGAGAAATCGCTGGACAACGGTCAGGCGCGCCTGTCGCTCTTCCAGGAATACCGTTACGATGCGCTCATTTCGCAGACCGATACGACGGTGACGCCCAATATCACCAGCATTCAGAACGTCGACAAGGTGCGCAGCCGTGGCGTGGAACTATCCTGGGGGTTGAACGATGTCGGGATACGCGGCCTCGATCTGAACGGCAGCGTTACCTATGCCCAGTCGATCATCCAGAAAAATCGCCGTAATCCGGATACCGTCGGTAAATGGTTAGTACGTATGCCGCGCTGGCGGGCGGCGCTGGTGTCGACCTACCGTTTCAACGACCGGTTATCGCTCAGTCTGGCTGCCCGTTATAGCGGCCGTCAATATAGCCGAATGGATAATCTGGATGTGAATCCAGACATTTATGGCGGTGTCAACCGCTATCTCATCGCCGACGCCAAACTCGTGTACCGCTTCCATCCGCAACTGCGGTTTTCCCTGGGCGTCAATAACCTGAACGACGAGAAAGCCTACGTTTACCACCCCTATCCGCGGCGTACGTACTTCGCCGGGCTGGCGTTCGATTATTGATCGGCATTCCGGATGAACGTCTTACACGCCACAGCCCCCGGATTCCGGACGAGAGCCGGCACGTCCGGCCTCCGTCCGGCGTCAAGATGCCCCGAGGTTACCCCAATTCCAGGGCGTCTTGATTGGCGGATTGAGGCCATCCGCAAGCATCATCTTTTTAACCCGCAACAGTAACTTTCATCGGAGATGACACCATGAAAAAACATTCCTTCAATACGATCGCGCTGACGCTGGCCGGTTTTCTGCTGATCCCGCTGGGCGCGCAGGCGCACGGTTCCTGGCTGGCCAAAATTCACGGGGAACACACCGTGATGTACGGCCATCATGAATCCATGACCGATCCGTACGATCCGGCCAAAATCGTCGATGCGCGCGCATTCAAAAACGGCCAGAAAGCCGCCGTCAAGATCGTCCCGCATGAACAGCGCTACGCAACGCTGGAAACGGACAATCCCGGACTTCTGGGCTGCGTCATGGACAACGGTTTATGGGTTCAAACCAAGGACGGCAAATGGCACAACAAACCCAAGGATGCCTTCAATGCCTCGGAAGTGACACTTGCCCAGCATTCCTACAAATATGCGGTGAGCTACCTCAATGATCGGGAGCCAGTGAATGCGCTGGGCTACGATCTGGAAATCGTTCCCGCCGTCAACCCCGCCAAGCTGAAAAAAGGTGACAAACTGTCCGTACAGGTTCTGTTCAAAGGCAAACCGTTGCCCGAAGCCAAGCTGAGCAGCAACTTTTTCGGTGACGGGGAAAAATTGACGACCAATGCCGAAGGCCGTGCAGAAGTCAGTATCGCGCGCGACGGCTTCAATACACTGTCCGTCGGGCACGCCACCGAACAAAGTGGAGACAAAGCCAAAGCCGACAAGGTCAGCATGTCGTCCAGCCTGTCCTTCCGTACGCATAAAGAACAGAAAAAGTAAAAAATCCGCCGGGAGCTGCAGGCCGCCGCTCCCGGCGAATAACAACAATCTTATAATGCCTGCGGGTGTTTTTTGTTTTATCTTTCCGTGAGACCGAAATTATGAACAGACTTTTTCCGGCGGCCATTGTGCGTCCACTGGCTTTTCTTTCCGCCCTCTTGTCCGTGACGCTGGCGCACGCCCATTCTCCGCGCCTGGCCTGTTATCCGGACGGCAACGAGTACATCGAATGTGAAGGCGGCTTCTCCGACGGCAGCAGCGCCAAAGGCGTAGAAATCAAGGTCATGTCCTACGAGGACAAGGTGCTCTGGCACGGTGCGCTGGACGCCAAATCCAGCGTGCGCTTCAAACGCCCCAAACAGGATTTCTACGTGCGTTTTGAGGGCGGCGAAGGGCATTCGCTGGAAGTCGACCACAATGACATCCGCTGATTCGTCGGACGACCTTTCCGCCCCCTCTTCCGACGCGCTGCCGGACGGCTGCATCCAGCGCGTGCCGCCTGCCGGCGCCCTGCGCGAGACGCGCTGGGTACTGCTGGCGATGGCACTGACCCTGCTGGTCAGTATGCTGGCAGTGGGCTGGCAGCGCCGTCTGCTGCCCCAGGAACGCCTGCAGGCTCACCAGATCGACCTATCCACCGGGCTAAGTACGGCGGAACAGGGCATCTATACCGACTTGCAGGCCGTCTACGATGAATGGCAAAGCATGAATGCGCCACTACCGCCGCCCACGCCGAAACATTGGGCGAAAGAGGGCTGGCCGCCGTTCATCGACGACTTGACAGCGCAGCAGCGCGGCCGCCGCCAATGGCGTCTACTCACCGTCGGCGATCGCTATGCCTATCTGGGCACGGGCGGACATACGGCGTCATCTTCCGCACCGAGCGAACAGCACGCCATGCCGCGCATACTGCTCTGGCGCCTACCGGAAACGCATGCCATACATGCCACGCCGAAAGCAAAGGGCGCTGCAGAAAACGCGCATAGCGATGAATCGCCCCATACCGGATTCGATCTCTGGCTGCATGAGGCCGATACGACGGCTGACGGTGGCGCATTGCCTGAATCCCTGGACGAGGCCAGCCTGATTCGCCACGGCTGGCGGCAGGCGGTCGCGCACCTGAGCGCGGAACATCCGCGCCCACCGACGCATGAAAGCGGCGGATTTTAGACATGAATGACCTGAATGGATGTTTTCGATGAAACCAACCTTACCAGCACATTTTCCTGACACCTGCGTCCCGGGCCGCCGCCGCTTTCTCACCGGCCTGGCCGCACTCGCCGCCGGTGCGTGTTTGCCGGCGCGGGCGGCGGCCTTGACGGTCGGCGTGACCTTGCACCCCTATTACAGCTTCGTCGCCAATATTGTCGGCGATCACGCGCGGGTATTGCCCCTGATCGACGCCGGTTTCAACCCGCACGCCTACGAGCCGCGCGCCGAAGACATCAAGCGCATCAACCAGATGAGCGTCGTCGTGCTCAACGCCATTGGGCACGACGACTTCGCCAAGCGCATGATCGCCGCCAGCGACAAGCCGCAGTTGCCGACCATCAATGCCAACGCCGACGTGCCACTGCTGTCCACCATGGCCTTGGGCGCACCGCTGGGCCGGGCGGTCAACCCGCACACCTTCATTTCCATCAGCGCCTCCATGATCCAGGTCAACACCATCGCGCACGAACTGGGCAAACTGGCGCCGGCAGAGGCCGCCTTCTTCGTCGACAACGCCCGCACTTACAACCGCCGCCTGCGCAAACTGCGCGCCGATGCGCTGTCCAGGGTGACGCGGGCGCCCGACGCCAGCTTCCGCGTGGCTACGGTACATGGCGCCTACGATTACCTGCTGCGTGAATTTGGGCTGGAAGTGAGCGCTGTCGTCGAGCCGGCGCACGGGATGGAGCCAAGCGCCGCGCAGTTTCGGGCTATGGTCGAGCGCGTGCGCACGCAGAATATCCACGTGCTATTTGCCGAGCAGGACAACCCGACCGGCTTCGTGCGGACGCTGGTCCGCGAAACCGGCATGAAGGTCTATCCGCTCACGCATATTTCACACGGGGCTTATACGGCAGACAAATTCGAGAAAGACATGGCTTACAACCTCGACACCGTGGTTCGCGCCATCCAGGAATCGCACGCATGAGCGCTGTGTCCGCCATCGGCCCGGCCGTATGCCTGCACGATGCCCGCCTGCAACTGGGCGCCACGCCCATTCTGAACGGGATCGACTGGCAGGTGCATGCAGGCGAGGTGCACGCACTGGTCGGCGCCAACGGCTGCGGCAAGAGCAGTCTCATCAAGACGCTGCTTGGCCAGATGCCGCATCGCGGTGAAGTGACGCTGCACTGGCCGGGCGATACGCCCGGCACGCTGGCTTATGTGCCGCAAGCCATCGAGTGCGATCGCACCCTGCCGATGACAGTGCAGGATTTCATGGCCTGCATGTTGCAGTCGCAGCCGCTATTCCTAGGTATCCGCCGCGCTGTGCGTGAGCGGATCGCCGCGGCGCTGGAGCGCGTCGGCATGACGCATAAAATGACCAGCCGCATGGGCGACCTCTCCGGCGGCGAACGCCAGCGCGTGCTGCTGGCGCAAAGCCTGCTGCCGCAGGCACAACTGGTGTTGCTGGATGAACCGATGGCGGCGCTTGATCAGGCGGGCATCGCCGTCTTTGAAACCCTGCTGACCGACTGGCGGCGTTCGGGCGCAACCGTCATCTGGGTGGAACACGATCTGGCGGCCGTTTGCCGCCTGTCCAGCCGGGTGACGGCCATGCGCCGCGGCCGCATGCTATGGACACGAACACCTGATGCGCTGCACGATGCCGACATGCTGCTGCAACTGTTCGCGCACACCAGCATGTCGGATGACTCCACGCCCTCTACGCCGAACGGTCAGGAAAAACAAGGCGCCCATGAAACGCAGGAGGAGAAGGCCGCATGAGCGAATACTGGGATGCCGTGCATCACACCTTGCAGGCGGGCGCGGTGGCCGGCTGGCTGCCGCATATGCTGCAATACGGCTTCGTCATCAATGCGCTGCTGGCCGGCTGTCTGCTGGGGCCGCTGCTGGGTGGGCTAGGGACGCTGGTCGTGGTCAAGCGTTTTGCCTTTTTCTCGGAAGCGGTCGGACATGCGGCGCTCACCGGCATCGCCATCGGCATCATGGTCGGCGAACCGGCCAGCAGTCCTTACGCCAGCCTGTTCGGCTTCTGCATTCTTTTCGGCCTGCTGCTCAATTACCTGCGCGGGCGCACTGGCCTCTCGCCGGATACGCTGATCGGCGTTTTCCTGGCCGTGTCGCTGGCGCTCGGTTCCAGCCTGCTGCTGCTACTGGCCGCGCGCATCAATATCCATATTCTGGAGAACGTGCTGTTCGGTTCCGTACTGACCGTCAGTGGACGCGATCTGGGCGTGCTGGCCTGTGTCACCATTTTTACGGTGATGGTGCTGCATCGCATTTATAACCGCGCCATGCTGGCCAGTTTCCACGCGCCGCTGGCACAGGCGCGCAAGCTGCCCGTGCAGTGGCTCGACTACGTTTTCGTCATGCTTGTCACTATCGTCACCGTCGCCGCAGTCAAAATCATCGGGGCGATGCTAGTCGGTGCGCTGCTGGTCATTCCCGCCGCCTCGGCGCGCCTGCTGGCGCGCTCGATGCGCAGTTTTTTTTGGCTTACCGTGATATTCGCTACGGCAAGTACGCTGACGGGCATTGCCGTGCCCGTCGCACTGGATCTTGCCGTGCCGTCAGGCGCAGCCGTCATTCTGTGCGCAGGCGCACTGTTCGGACTGGCCGTGCTGGGGCGCGCCCGCGTCGCGCAGCCGGCTATTACGTAGTTATTGCGTAGTTGATCAATTCCGCATTCTTTATGGAGATCAACTCGCCTTGCCGCATTTTTTATCGTTCGCTGCCGGGGAGAGAAAAGCGGACTCTCCCGGTTGCCTAATTTCCTCGCAAGGCGAGATCTGGAGGCTTACCATGTTTTGCAAACGTCTTTTTTCTGTTCTGAACACCACCTTCTGTCTGGCGTTCTGGCTGCTCCTGTCAGCCGCAACGTATGCGTCTCCCGACAGTGCCCAGACGGCAAAACCGGCCGATCGTGCCGCGCGCGCGCAAGCCTCGGCAACGCGCGCCGAACCGCTACGTGTGCTGGCAGCGCACCCAGTGGTCTACGGACTGGCGCGTCAGCTACTGCACGGCGCCGACGGCCTGGTACTGACCCGGGTCGCACCGGCGCGTCTGCCCGCCAACCGCATTCCCGCCTATCTGCTCGGACGCGGCCAGGATGCGCTGATGGACGCGGCCGTCCAGTCCCAGGCGGTACTGACGCTGCGTTCCATCTGGCCGGATGACCAGCTCTACCCGCTGGCGCGACGGGCAAACATCCGCATCGTGGAAATCGATGTCGCCAACCCTGTCGAAGGCGACCTACCGGGCATCACCCTGCTGGGCGGCAAGGCAGGCGCAGCCAGCGATTCCGGCCTCCTCAACAATCCCCCCTGGCAGGACAGCGCCAATCTGGCGCGCATGGCCGCGCTCATGGTCAACGCGCTTTCGCGCCTTGCGCCCGAAGCAGCGCCACGTCTACAGGCCAACCTGACCCAGATCAATCAACGCCTGCAACAGGCCGTGTCGCAAACCAGCCGTGCCCTGGCAGAAGCGGAGCAACTCTCCGTTCTCTTGCTTTCGCCACGCATGCACGTGCTGGCCAACGCCTTGCAGCTCGAACCCGTCTCCTGGCAGATTCCAGAAAACGATGCGGAATTGCCGGCCGCATTGGCCAAGGCACTGGCGCAAGGCAAACCGCGGGTAGCGCTCACACACACTGCACCTGACGAAGCAGCGGCAAAACTGATCGAGGAAAGCGGCGCAAAACTGGTGATACTTTCCGAAAATGCCGACGATCCTGTCACGGCATTGATCGATGCCATGCAGGCCATCCGCGAGGCCATGCACACCTCCCGTCTGCCTAATTCATAACCTCCTACCCTGTAACCCTTATGGATTGGGCGTTTGCGGGCAGGTTGCCTTGCAGCCCTTTATTTACAGGGGTTTCAGAGAGGGGTGCCCGCAATCCCTTTATTGACGCGGGCTTTGGAGGGTAGTATCCGCAATCCCTTTACTAGCGGGGATGAAGCGAAACAATCACCCACCGTAAGTTTTACTCGAATCTGTTCCCCGCACCAGCGGGGTTGAACCGGCGTCCCACTCGTGCTGACATAGCGGCACACGTTATTCTCCACATCAGCACGGGTTTCAGGCTGATTAGCCACGAGGCCATGCACACCTCTCGGCAGCCTAAGTCATAATTCCCTGCGCCGTACCAACGACGCAGCTTGCACGACATTTCGATGTTTTGTTGGCGCTATTCCTCTTTGCCTTTTAGGTGTTCGCAGCGCGCCATCTGAACATATCTGTCCAAAAGACGGAGAAGCGCGCGTCTTCAAGCAAGGCAAACCGGATTTTTCAATAGCTTAGAAAGAAACAAAGACAAAGAAACAAAGGCTTAGGAAGCATTCCTAAGCCTTTGTCTGTTTGGTGGGCCCGCAGGGACTTGAACCCTGGACCAAAGGATTATGAGTCCTCTGCTCTGACCAACTGAGCTACAGGCCCGAAATTGTTTGCATGGCTGCCGTATCGCGCTCCTTCCACTTCCGGATCACGCATACCGAAACCGGTGCATTCGATTAATGATTACTGCTGTCAAGGAAACTGCGTAGTTTATCCGAACGCGAAGGGTGACGTAATTTGCGCAATGCCTTGGCTTCAATCTGGCGGATGCGTTCACGCGTCACGTCAAACTGCTTACCGACCTCTTCCAGCGTGTGGTCGGTATTCATTTCAATACCAAAACGCATGCGCAACACCTTGGCTTCTCGCGGCGTCAGTGTATCCAGCACATCCTTGGTAATCAGGCGCAGGCTGGAGAACAGGGCGGCATCGGTCGGCGCCAAGGTGGTGGCATCTTCAATGAAATCGCCCAAATGCGAGTCATCGTCGTCACCAATGGGCGTCTCCATCGAAATCGGCTCTTTGCTGATCTTGAGAATCTTGCGGATTTTTTCTTCTGGCATTTCCATTTTCTTTGCCAGCGTCGCCGCATCGGCCTCGACGCCGGTTTCTTGAAGAATCTGCCGGGAAATGCGATTCATTTTGTTGATTGTTTCGATCATGTGCACCGGGATACGGATAGTGCGCGCCTGATCGGCGATCGAACGGGTAATGGCCTGGCGGATCCACCACGTGGCATAAGTGGAAAATTTATAGCCGCGCCGGTATTCGAACTTGTCGACGGCTTTCATCAGGCCAATATTTCCCTCCTGAATCAAATCAAGAAACTGCAGCCCGCGATTGGTATATTTCTTGGCGATCGAAATTACCAGACGCAAGTTGGCTTCGGTCATTTCGCGCTTGGCGCGCCGCGCCTTGGCTTCACCGGTAGACATCTGTTTATTGATATCTTTCAGCTCCTTGAGCGGCAATCCGATACGTTCCTGCAAAGCCAGCAACTTGCGCTGTTCTTCAATGATATTCGGGGCATTGCGGGCAAGCGTCTGAGCGTAGGGTTTACCCACCGCCGCTGTAATTTCGGCATCGACCCACCCGAGGTTTAGCTCGTTGCCCGGAAAGGCCTTGATGAAATAGGGGCGCGGCATCCGCACGGTATCGACGCAGATGCGCTGAATTTTGCGTTCGCACGCCCGTGCCTCATCGACCATCGCGCGCACGGCATCGCACAGCCGTTCGATCGTTCTGGAAGTAAAGCGAATACCCATCATCACTTCGGAAATTTTCTTCTGCAGACGGAGATAGCTTTTATCCTGCGAGCCTTTTTTGAGCAGCGCGTTATGCGCCTTGCCATGGAGCGTTTTGATTTCAGCCAGGCGCGCCAGCCCGTCTTCCTTGAGTTTGAGCAGTGAGGCTGAAACGGCAGCGCCGTCGTCATCGCCGTCATCATCACTGATTTCGTCGTCGGCCAGACCATTCTCATCAATCGATTCACCGGCGGCATCCAGCGCTTCATCCGCCGCATTCGGGTCAATCAGACCGTCGATCAGCTCGTCGATGCGCATTTCATCGCGAGCGATCTTGCCCGCACTGTCGAGAATCTCAGCAATCGTTGTCGGACAAGCGGAAATCGCCATAATCATGTGCTTGAGACCGTCTTCGATGCGTTTGGCGATCTCGATCTCACCCTCGCGGGTCAGCAGCTCGACTGAACCCATCTCACGCATGTACATACGAACCGGATCGGTCGTGCGGCCAAATTCGGAATCAACCGTCGAAAGCGCCTGCTCTGCCTGTTCTTCGACATCGGCATCGTCGGCAGCAGCCGGCGCCGGGTTATCCGACATCAACAACGTTTCAGCATCCGGCGCCTCGTCGTACACCTGAATGCCCATATCGCTGAATGTGCTGATAATGCTTTCGATCTGCTCGGCATCAACGACTTCATCAGGCAGATGGTCATTGACCTCAGCATAGGTCAGGAAACCACGTTCCTTGCCCAGCTTGATCAACGTTTTCAGACGGATTTTCCGTGATTCTTCATCGTTCGGCGAAGGTTGCTGCTGACTCGCCATCTGAGCCAGCAATTCGGCGGCCTTCGCCTTCGTCAATTTGTTGTTCGTTGTCTTTTCCCTTGCCATGACCATACTCATGTCCCGGTTAAGCGTCAGAATGGAAAATTGCTGATTTTACCATAACTTACGCATCATTCGACTGATAACTGCCTTGTCGCAATGCATGCAGATATTGCTGTTTTTCTTCCGCAGACAAGTCTGTCACCCCCAGCCTCGCCACCTTTGCCTGTAGCGCCTCAAAAACACGCCGGTTTGCCGCTGTCCGCAAATGATCCACCGCACCTGCAAACTCCTCATCAAGCGTTTCTTCATCAAACGGCTGTTGCATCAGTTCAGCCGCTGCCTGATTCAATACACCTTCGTCCTCACCGTTGCGAAAACGTTCCAACAACGCAGAACACACTGGCGGCGCACCTATTTCGGCGGACACTTCGGCAATCGCCTCGCATAATCGCCGCAACGCCTGAGCTTCACCAGAATTGTCCGGTAATGCAACAAGCGGCACATGCGCCGCCAGTTCAGGTTTTTGCAGCACCATGCGCAAAAGCTGCCGCAACAGCGAAGGGGCCTGCCTTGGCGCTCTCGCCGGCGCTGACCGTGCGATGGGGCTCAAACCGCACAAATGCTCGACTTCCGCCTGCGAGAAACCGCTCGCTTCCGCCAGCCTCTTGATCAACTGTAGACGCAAAAACGGCGTTTGCAAGCGATTGAGCAAAGGTTTTGCATCAGCCACCAGATTTGCTCGCCCTTCAGCGCTGGTCATATCGCAGCGCGCCGCCAGTTCACGCATAAGAAATTCCGATAACGGCAACGCCTCAGCCACCAGACGCTCAAAAGCGGCAACGCCCTGGTTGCGCACGAAACTGTCCGGATCTTCCGGTTCCGGCAGGAAAGCGAACCCGACGCTTTTCTGCTCCGGCAAGGCTTCCAACGTATTTTCCAGCGCCCGCCAGGCGGCTTTTCGCCCCGCGGCATCGCCATCAAAACAGAATACGATGCGATCAACCTGACGCAATAATTTACGGACATGCCTGGCCGTCGTCGCCGTGCCCAGGGTTGCCACGACGTTACCGATACCGTGTTGCGCCAGCGCAACGACATCCATATAACCTTCGACGACGATCACGGTATTTTTCTCACGCAGCGCCGCGCGCGCCTGCGGCAGACCAAACACCTCCTGGCCTTTTTCGAACAACGGCGTTTCCGGTGAATTGAGATATTTCGGCTCACCTTCACCAATGACTCGCCCCCCAAAGGCAATCACTTCGCCTGCCTGGCTGATGATGGGGAACATCACGCGATCGCGGAACCGGTCATAGAGCCGTCCCTGATCATTTCTGATGACAAGACCGACTGTCTGTAATTCTGTCTGGGTGTAATCCTCAAATACTGTACCGAGATTTTGCCATTCCTCCGGCGCATAGCCGATGCCGAATTTTTGGGCGATTTCACCGCTCAGTCCGCGCTTTTTCAGGTAGGCGATCGCCTTGTCGGAACGCTTCAACTGTTCGTAGTAATAACGCGCCGCCCGCGCCATGATTTCACTCAGCGAAACGCGCGACGTACCACTATGCGGCCGTCGTGTGTCGTCTTCCGGCACCGGCATGCCCACACGCGCGGCCAGTTCCTTAACGGCATCGACAAAACTCAGGCCGGAATATTCCATGAGAAAGCCGATCGCCGTGCCATGGGCGCCACAGCCGAAGCAGTGATAAAACTGCTTGCCCGGACTGACAGAAAATGAAGGCGTTTTCTCGTTATGGAACGGACAGCAAGCGACGAAATTCGCCCCCGCCTTCTTGAGCCTTACGTAACCGTCGATCAGATCGACGATGTCGACTCGATTGAGCAGCTCCTGGATAAATGAATCGGGAATCATGCCTGCCCGCAAGAAATACCTGGAGAAATGACTGAAAACACCACTTAAGAATCGCCGGACAGCAATCCCGGTTTACCGTAATCCACCGTCGTACCTTGCTTTGACCAAAGCGCTCGCTGTACCGAGCCAGGGGGCTGTATCGTTGTTCCGCGTTTTACTCAAACGCCTGCGCCGGAAAGCGCTGCTTTGACCTGCCGGGAAACTTCACCCATATCCGCCTTGCCCGCCAGCTGGGGTTTAAGCACCGCCATCACCTTACCCATATCGCTTGCGCGACTCGCACCCGTCTCAACCACCGCCGCCTGTACCGCGACGGCAATATCCTCGGCACTCATTCGGGCAGGCATATATTGACTAAGCACCTGCACCTCGAATTTTTCGGCATCCGCCAGTTCCTGACGCCCGGCCGCTTCATACTGGGAAATCGAATCTCGGCGCTGTTTAAGCATTTTTTCAATGACCGAAACGATGTCCGCATCGCCCAGCGTGACACGCCCATCGACTTCCTGCTGCTTAATCGCCGCGTTCAAAAGGCGTATGGCGTCGCGCTTTGCCGTTTCGCCATTTCGCATTGCGGCCTTCATCTCCTCGTTGATGCGCTCTTTCAGGCTCATATTCACCTTCTCATCCGATTATCTTCTGCGTTCAGAGAAGCACGACAGAAACACAAAAAGCCGTACGCCTAAAGGCGCACGGCTGCATTCATAGATAAAAACCCAGATTAGTAAAGCTTGGGGGGCAGCATCTGGCTGCGTACACGTTTATGGTGACGTTTGATCGCCGCAGCGAGCTTGCGTTTACGCTCGGCGGTGGGTTTTTCGTAAAACTCGCGGGCACGCAATTCGGTCAACAGGCCGGTTTTTTCAACAGTACGCTTGAACCGACGAATGGCAACCTCGAACGGTTCATTTTCCTTTACACGAATAGCAGGCATCAATTCTTCCTAAGTTCAAAAACAGAATCGGACCATGGTCGAGAAGTTAACTTTTCATTTTCATACAAGGTAAGCCAGCCGAAAGCCGTCCAGAGGGAATCAACACGGAAAAGGCAGGACAGCAGGACAACCGATGTATGGGCAGCGGAGTTCAGCGACCATCCAAGAACTCCAAGAGGGTCGCATTATAAACAAGGCCGGGAAAAGCGCCAAGAACTTTCGCACCAAGCGCTTTCTGGCGCCAGGCGCTGGCCGGGGACCCGCGTGGATAAAGGATTTCCGGGCAGGTGCTCTGAAACCCGCATGGATAAAGGCGCTCCGGGCAGGCGCCCGGAGATGCCCTGTTTACAAGGGCCTCAGCGGTGCTTGTAGCGAAAAGCGCGTGGCGCGGCGTCTCAATGCGGATCAGCGCGTAGCGTCCGGCCAACGCGCCCGCAGCGCCGCCAGCAGCTTTTCGTGAATGCCGCCAAAACCGCCATTGCTCATCACCAGAACCCGGTCGCCCGGACGGGCATCGTTCACCAGGCGTTCGACCAGTTTATCCAGATCCTGTGCTACAAAAGCCTTGTCGCGAAGCGGAGCCAGTGCAGCCTGTGCATCCCAGCCAAGCTGCGCGGCATAGCAATATACGCGGTCGGCTGCGGCTAGGCTGGCGGGGAGCTCGGCCTTCATGACGCCGAGCTTCATCGTATTTGAACGCGGCTCCAGCACGGCAAGCACCCGCCCTTCCACGCCCATGCTACGCCGCAATCCGGCGAGCGTCGTCGCAATCGCCGTCGGGTGATGGGCAAAATCATCATAAACGCTGATATCAGCCACCACGCCGCGCAACTCCATACGCCGCTTGACGCCCGCAAAGCGCGCCAGCGACGCCAAACCTTGCTCAATCGGCACCCCCACATGGCGCGCCGCCAGCAGTGCCGCAACGGCATTGCTGCGGTTATGCGCGCCGGAAAGTTCCCAGCGCGTCTCACCGAGGCGCTGATCGCCCTGCATCAAACACAACGAACCCGCGGCATCATCGCCGGCCATGTGCCAACCGGCAGAATCGTTGAAACGCGCAACCGGCGTCCAGCAACCGCGCGCCAGCACGCGGTCGAGGCTCGGTTCAAGCGCATTGGCAACAATCAACCCGTTGCCAGGCAATATACGCACCAGGTGATGGAACTGCGTTTCAATAGCCGCCAGGTCGGCAAAAATATCGGCATGATCGAATTCAAGGTTATTCAGTATCGCGGTACGCGGCCGATAGTGGATAAACTTCGAGCGTTTATCGCAAAACGCCGTGTCGTACTCGTCCGCCTCAATAACGAAAAACGGCGAATCGGCAAGCCTGCCGTCGATTTTTCCGGCGATGCGCGCCGACACGCCGAAGTTTACCGGCACACCGCCAATCAGAAACCCTGGATGCAGGCCGGCGTCCTCAAGAATCCAGGCCAACATCGACGCAGTCGTCGTTTTACCATGCGTGCCCGCCACGGCGAGCGTCCAGCGTCCTTGCAGCAGATGGTCGGCAAGCCATTGCGGGCCGGATACGTAGGGCAGCGCGCGATCGAGAATCTCTTCCAGGAGCGGATTGCCGCGCGAAATCGCATTGCCGACGACGAAAACATCGGGCGCAAGCTGCGCCTGTTTCGCATCAAACCCTTCGATTAAATCAATGCCGGCAGCCTCCAGCTGCACGCTCATCGGCGGATAAACGTTGGCATCGCAGCCGGTGACGCAGTGCCCGGCCGCACGCGCCAGTTGGGCGATGCCCCCCATGAAGGTGCCGCAAATGCCGAGAATGTGAATATGCATGAGGTAAACTCCGGAATGATTCGAGAACGAAGGGCAATGCGGACAACCGGCAAGCCCGACGGAAGGCCCGAAATATAGGAATTGTATCGCCTCGGGGCGCCGCATCGTTTTTCCAGGCGCAACCGCAAGCCCGCCGCCCCAACGCTCTGCCGTTCCCATTGTCCCCATTGCCCATCGCCACACCGCCTCCCAAGATGACCGCCACCGACCGCCAACTGCAACTGATTGCCTACACCGCCGCCCGCCTGATGGCCGAACAGGGCATTGCCGACTTCAACGCCGCCAAGCGCAAGGCCATACAAACGCTCGGCCTACCGAACAATGCCAAGTTGCCTGGCAACGCCGATGTCGAAGCGCAGCTGCGCGCCTACCAGCGCATTTTCCAGAACGACGAACATAGGCAGCGCCTCCGCCGCCTGCGCCAAACGGCGCGCGATGTCATGGCGCGCCTGCAGGACTTCACACCGTATCTTGCCGGCGCCGTCCTCGACGGCAGCGCCGGGCGCCAGGCGGAAATCGACATTCAGCTATTTGCCGACAGCGCCAAGGATGTCGAAATTTTTCTGCTCAACCAGCAGGTTACCTACGCCCACCGCGAACCGCGCAGCGAACGCGCCGAAGCGGTGCTGACGATCCTGCACGAAGCGGCGCCGATCAATCTCGTCGTCTACCCACGCAACGCGGAGCGCGTCACCGCGCGTATGCGCGACGGCCGGATTCGCCCGCGCATGCGCCTCGACGCGCTCGATCGCCTGCTCGCCGAAGATCCCGAAACTGGCAAAGCGGCTGAATAACCCGCACAGTCCGCAGCATGCGCCATTTCCTCGCCCAAGCGCCTCCCCGCCCGCCCGGATACGGCGGCGCATTCGCCCAACCCCGCCTGCCCCGAACCCCGCGTAAAACGGCCATCTCCGAATCCCCTGCCCGCCAGCCCACTGTTTACGGGCGTTTCCGGCCTGCCTCCCCGCTAGCCCAGTATTTACGCGGGTTTCCGGGTAGCCTGCCCGCAAACGCCCTATTGACGCGGGCTTGCGGCCGGCCGATTTAGATAAACGAGTACACCTGAAAGACGCAGACAACAACTCAACAAGCCACAGTAGGAAACAAGTTGCGCTCTTTGTGGCTAGCCGGTCGCGCACCACCAGCGCATCGCTGCCTCTTTCCATACAGCGCCATTCCCAGAAATCTAAGAAGCGCTGCATCTTTCCACAATCCATATCTAAGCCCATTGACAGCCGCATGGTGGAGGACTAGCCTGCCCGCATTCTCTGTGGCTTAACGATTTCCTTTATTCATCTAATCCTCCCGGAAAGAAAAGGAAACAGGCGATGAAAACGGACAGAATGGTTTGGGGGAAACGGACAGTTTTCCTCCTTTCGGGAATCATCGGCTTAGGGCTGCTTCTGCCGA
>CALAIL010000071.1 GCA_937923255.1 uncultured Propionivibrio sp.
TCGGCAGAAGCAGCCCTAAGCCGATGATTCCCGAAAGGAGGAAAACTGTCCGTTTTCATCGCCTGTTTCCTTTTCTGTCCGGGAGGATTAGATGAATAAAGGAAATAACACTTCTTTCTTTGACAAGAAAAAAGCTAAAACTAAAACTATTATTCTTTGAAAAAATAATTTCGGTTATTTCTTCTTACGAATTGTTTCCAAAAAATCAGATACCACATCATCACAAATTTTTGTGGCTTTGGCTGACTGAATTATTGGAATATCAAAATTTCTGGTAACAATATAAGGAAGATAGGGAACATAATTCTTAGAAAAATAATCGACACCTTGCCGGGCAATTTTTTGTCCGCCAGGGTCGTTCTTTGCACACAATGCAAGACCATACAATATAGAATTATATTTTTCCGGCAATGAAGGCTCACCTTCATCATTTTTGTCCGCAAAAATGAGGGAAGGTTTATCAGATCGTATTATTTTATAAAGAATGTTTTCTCTTTCCAGTACCAATAAGGTTTCCTGATCATGCGCATAGATTTTAAGCCGGTTTGCATTTTGGTGAATTCCATAATCATCCAATGTTTTTCCATATATTAGCGATAGGTAGCTTGCCCGGTTAAAAAATAATAACTTTTCAAGAGATAATTCAAATTTTGCAGTCATGTCCGGGAGCTTTTTTTGCGAAATAGTATAATCTAGAAGTAACAATATATCTTTTATATTATTTATAGATTTTGCGTGAGATTTTTTGAGGTCTGCAGAATGGGCTAGCAAATTTGTGATTTTTATTGTATTGGCAATACATTTCTCATTACAGTTCTTATAAAAATACCGATAAGCATAGTAACTTATTTTTAAGGGTATTTTATGACTTGATATTATTGGCATATCTTGCGAATCAAGCCATTTTAATGATAAATAAATGGCTGCTGAAACTGCAATAAATAAAACAACCGCCGATACTGTTAAATAGTAAATAATTTTCTTCATTTATTTCTAAAATATAGAATAATCAGGTATTCACTTATAAAGTCAAAGTTTTGTCGGAAAACCCCTGAATAGAAAATAAATTAACAATTGTAGGCTAGTTTTTCGCCATGCGGCTGTCAATGGGCTTAGATATGGATTGTGGAAAGATGCAGTGCTTCTTAGTTTCTGGGAATGGCGCTGTATGGAAAGAGGCGGCAGGGTGCGGTCGTCTGGCTGGAAGGGCGCTGCTCGTTTTCTATTACGGCTTGCCGAGTTGCTGTCTGCGTCTTCTGGATGTGATACCCAGCCGGATAAACTGGCTGCCCGGAAACCCGCGTAAACACTGGGCTTGCGGTTAGTCAGGCTGGAAACGCCCGTAAACAGTGGGCTGGCGGGCAGGGGCTCTGGAGAAGCCCGTTTTACGCGGGGTTCGTGGCAGGTGTGGTAGCGGGGTTGTCGTAGGTCTGTGGCGGTGTTGTGGCAGGTCTCTGCCGCCGGCAGTGGGGTGATTCAGCCAGCGATGCTTCCTTCCCGCCCGGTCGGCAGTCATGCCCGTACTCTTGTGATGCCTGTTGCACCCGCTGCACCCAAAAAAATAAATATCCCCGTAAATATTCTAAAATTTTTTATCGCCTGAATTTCGTATTCTATATGTACTGTCTATATAGCAATTTTTAGGCAATCTTTATTTGGTTAGGTAGATAAGGTTAATGCTGTTTTTTAAATATTGGATATTATAAAACTATCAGTAATTAATTTTTCTCTTTATTTACTATTTGATTAGGGGATTCGGCAAGCTAAAATAAAATCCAGGTGGGTTAATATAAAAATTGCGCCTGCTCTAAATAAATGGAATAGGCGCTTTTATGGTTATTTTTAGGTTGTTAATAAGCTTTTTATAAAAATTATCGGATTCCCTTTTTATTGCTTTCTGTTAGTCAACAAGCCGGAATATGTAGGGATAGACGCCGGAGCGGCAGCCCGGTAGTTGGTGTATCGCCCATGCGCCTTTTTCGGCGGCCTTGTCGAGTAGCCGCGAGCCGCTGCTGCCGTCGATGCGGACATCTTCGACCGTACAGTCGGGGCCAAGCTGGATGAACAGGTAGACCGTGCCTTCGATGCCCTGGATGCGCGCTTCTTCAGGATAGAAGACAAACTCGGAAAGTTTGCGCTGTACGGCGGCAAGCGGCGGAGTGCCCGTAATCTGCCGGCTGTCGGGGCGCGGATGCGGTTTGTCGGGTTGGTGGATAGTGCGTGCAGGCGGCCTTTTTTCAGGGGAAGGCTTGTGAAGGTCGGGGCGCGGTGCGGGCGGTGTGACTTTCGGCGTTGGCGTTGGCTTTGGTATCGGCGTCGGCTCCGGGGGCGTAAGGTCCGGCGCCGGCTTGATTTCCGGTGTTTCTTCCTTCGCTGATGTCAGCGTGTTTTTCAGCAACATTTCCGGGGCGGGTTCCGGCGTTGGGAGAGGTACGGGTTCCGGTGTGCGCAACATCACCTGCAACGGGGGCGGTGACGGACGAGGGGGCAGGCGCCGGAAAGCGTCCGAAATCAGCAGGCTGCCGTGGAGAATGAGCGACAGCGCGAAGGCGATAATCAGACGAAAAGGCGGATAAGGTGAAAAATAAGCAGGCATTGAGGTGATATTTTCCTATAATTTCCCTCATTAATTGACGGATTTGAAGAAAAGGCGCCGTCTGGCGCGCCAATCTGTCAGAAAACGGTATCGTAATCGAGCAGAAGCGGGACGGGTGGAAGGACAAAAAATGTGCGGGACGGTTGAATGGGGGCGGCTAACGCGCTGCGTGTGGTTTTTGGTGTTGTTGATATGCCGCACGGCATATGCCGCCTTGCCCGATGCGGCCGAATTCGCCTGGGCGGTTGAGCGCAACGATATCAAGCAGGTGCGTGCCTGGCTCGACGAAGGGTTGAACCCGGAATTTCAGGGCAAGGAAATCGGCACGGGGTTGATGATCGCCGCCTGGTATGGGCATGTCCCGATGATGGCACTGTTCGTTGAACGTGGCGCCAATCCGCGGCGTTCCAACCGTCACGGTGAGCAGCCGTTGCAACTGGCTGCGTGGAACAATCATCTTGAGGCCGTCAAGTGGCTGCTTGCACACGGCGCAACGATCAATCGCGACGGTAACTATTGGAGTGCCCTGCATTACTCGGTTTTTAACGGACACAGCGAACTGAGCAAATACCTGATTTCTCAGGGGGCGAATATCAATGCCCGTTCGCCCAACTATTCGACGCCGCTGATGATGGCTGCGCGCGAAGGGCATGACGATCTGGCGAAAATGCTGATCGACGCCGGCGCGGATACGCGGGCGCGGAATGACTGGGGGGATAACGCACTCGCCTTCGCCATGCGCAACGAGCATTACAAGATCGGCAAAATGGTTTCTTCGCCGGAAGAGTTTGCCGCCGCCATCAAAGCGCCCAAAGAAAGCTTCGGCGATGCGCCGCGTTCGGCGGCGCTGCCCAATGAAATCCAGACGCTGCTGCGCAACATCAGGGAAGCGCAAGCCAAAGGCCAGCCGGTAGATGCAATGCGCGTCGAATTGATTCAAAAAGTGATGGCGTTGCGCCCAGGGACGACGATCGTCAGCAACCGTGATACGCCGCCGCCACAGCAGCAGGAGGAAATGGATTCGGTGGTCATCACCGCCAAACGCAATCAACCGGGGGAAGAACAGGCGCGGTTCGTCTTTTTCCGGGCGGGCGACGCGGAGGAACCCGTTCCGGCGTCTGCGACGCCGAAAAAATCGGGTGCGGCGGATAAAGGAGCTGCAGATAAAGGAGCCGCGAACAAGGGAGCCGCAAGTAAGGGCGCCACGAACAAGGCGGCGACACGCCCGTCGCAGTCCGCTGCCGTGTCACAAACGCAGCGTGCGCAATCGACTTTCGATCAGATGGCTGACCTGATGCGCCAGATTAATCTGGCCGAGGCGCAAGGCAAACCGGCGGATGATTTGCGTCGGCGCCTGGATCAACTGATCGAACGGACAAAACGGAAAAAATAGCGTCGGCAAAACGGATTGCCTGTCCAAAATGAGGCAGGTATACAGGCTGGATGCGCGCGTCCATGCCGGGTGTGGCGGGGCAAAGCAATGCCGTAAAGCCTCAGATTGACTGGCACTCGCTGGATGGTGCGGATGGCAAAAGTCCCATTCAGGGCAAAAACAGCGCCAGAAGACGATTGAGGAAGCGCCGGCCGAGCGCGGTGGGCACAATGAAGCCGGAAACGCCCGCCTGGTCTGGCTTGGCCAGGGTTGCCGGGGCCGCTGGAGCAGACGGACTGTCGGGCCGGGTTTGTGTGACCAGAGCGTTTACATCTGAAGTTATCGGGGCGGTGCGCCATTCAATCAGGCCCTCGGCCACGGCCTGCTGCAGCGGTGTTTCGATGCGGGTGAGCGGCAGCCCGGTGCGTTGGCTAAACAGCGCCGCATCGAACCCTTGGTTGAGGCGCAGTGCGTTCATCATGAATTCGCCGGCCAGCTCGCTGTCATCGACGCTCCATGTTTCCTGGCAGGCATGACCCGCAGCGGCCTGAACCATGTAGCGTCCCGGTTGTGCCCAACGGACCTGGCGGAAGATTCTGAACGGGTTTTGCTGCGCACCTGCGGATAAAGAGGCGCCGGCAGGTGCATCGGATGGCGAGGACTGGCTGGAGGACGTATCGGTGCAGGTGTTGGTACAGGTATGGGGGCAGGTATTGAGCAACTGCGTCAGTTTGCTGTGCGCTCCTGCGCCAATGCCGAGATAGTCGCCGAACGTCCAGTAGTTGAGGTTGTGCCGGCATGACCGGCCGGGCAGGGCAAAAGCCGACGTTTCATAATGCAGGTAGCCGGCTGCGGCGAGCCGCTTTTCGATGGCTTCCTGCATATCGGCGGCCAGATCGGCGTCGAGCGCGGGCGGCCGGGCAGCAAACGCGGTGTTCGGTTCGATGGCAAGCTGGTAGCAGGAAAGGTGCGCGGGCGCGTAGCGCATTGCCTGCCCGAGGTCGGCAAGCGCCTGGTCGAGCGTCTGCTGCGGCAGGCCGTACATCAGGTCGAGGTTGATGGCGTCGAAATGGCGCAAAGCGATCTCGATGGCGCGGCGGGCTTCGCCGTCGTCGTGAATGCGGCCCAGCGCTTGTAGATGCGCCGGATTGAAGCTCTGGATGCCGAGCGAAAGCCGGTTGATGCCGGCGGCGCGGAAAGCGGCGAATTTCTCCGCTTCTGCGGTGCCGGGGTTGGCTTCCAGGGTGATTTCGGCATCCCGCGCCAGCGGCAAGCGGGCACGGATGGTGGTGAGTATGGCGTCGATGGCGTGCCCGGAAAAGAGGCTGGGGGTGCCGCCGCCGAAGAAGATGCTGACGATCTCCCGTCCCGCGATGTCCGGCAAGGCGGCATCGAGATCGGCCGTCAGCGCTGCAATGTAATCCGCTTCCGGCAGCGGTTGGCGCTGGCCGTGCGAGTTGAAGTCGCAATACGGGCATTTGCGTACGCACCAGGGAATGTGCACATAAAGGGAAAGCGGCGGGAGAGAGTGGAGGGGTTGGTGGGGCTGGGGGGGCGGAAGAAGCGGCCGCAAAGGCGCGGGGAGAGAGCCTGGCACGGGAACCTGTGTTGGCGCCTGGGGGTGCGATGCCGCGCCGTTCGGCGCGCTCATGCCTGACGGGCGCGCAGGCGTTCGATCAGTTGCTGCAGCGCCAGGCCGCGGTGCGAACGGCGGTTCTTTTCTGCGGCGTCCAGCTCGGCCGCCGTTTGGCCAAGATCCGGTAGCAGGAAGTACGGGTCGTAACCAAAGCCGCCGGCCCCGCGCGGCGTGTCGATGATTTCCCCGTGCCATTCGCCTTCAGCGATGATCGGTTGTGGGTCGTCGGCCTGCCGGAGGAAGACAAGCGCGCAGACGTAATGACCGCGTTTGTCGGCATGTGCGGCCAGGTCGGTGATGAGTTTTTCGTTGTTGCGTGCGTCGGATTTGGGTTCTCCCGCGTAGCGGGCCGAGTGTACGCCCGGCGCGCCGCCGAGCGCTTCGACGCAGAGGCCGGAATCGTCAGCCAGCGCGGGCAGGCCGGTGTGGCGAGCGGCGTGGCGCGCCTTGGCCAGCGCATTTTCGACGAAGGTGCAGTGCGGTTCGGGGCATTCGGGAACGCCGAGTTCCTTTTGCGGAACGATTTCCCAGCCGAGCGGCGAGAGGAGCTGGTCAAATTCGCGCAACTTGCCGGGATTGCTGGAAGCGACGACGAGCTTCATGCGGCCACCGCCGTTTTCTGATGGGTGATCAGCGTCTTGATGCCGGTTTCGGCCAGGTCAAGCAGTTGCAGCATTTGCGCGCGGGTGAACGGTTCGCCTTCGGCCGTTCCCTGGATTTCGACAAGGCCGCCGCGGCCGGTCATGACGACGTTCATGTCGGTGTCGCAGGCCGAGTCTTCCGGGTAATCGAGGTCGAGTACAGGCGTTCCCCGATAAATGCCGACGGATACCGCGGCAACGTGATCGAGCAGCGGGCTGGCGGCCAGTTCGCCGCGGGCGACGAGCCCGGCACACGCATCGTGCAGAGCAATCCAGGCGCCCGTAATCGCGGCGCAGCGCGTGCCGCCGTCGGCTTGCAGGACATCGCAATCGAGCGTGATCTGCCGTTCGCCCAGTGCTTTGAGGTCGGTAACGGCGCGCAGGGAGCGGCCGATCAGCCGCTGGATTTCCTGCGTACGCCCGCTCTGCTTTCCTTTGGCCGCCTCGCGTGCCGTGCGCGTATGCGTCGAACGAGGCAGCATGCCGTATTCCGCCGTGACCCAGCCTTGTTCTTTCCCGCGCAAAAAGGCGGGGACGCTAGCCTCGACGCTGGCGGTGCAGAGCACGCGTGTGTCACCCATTTCAATGAGCACGGCGCCTTCGGCGTGGCGGGTGTAGTGGCGGGTAATGCGGATCGGGCGCAGTTCATTGGGCTGTCGTTGGCTGGGGCGCATGGCAGTTCCTTGGCGTGGGTAATCGGTGAGGTTATTTGGCGTATTTCTGGATGGCGTGGCGGATTTCTTCGATCGCCTGTTCGATTTCCTCTTCGCTCAGTTCGCTTTTGTAGCCGGTGCTGTGTCCAAAAGCGTCGAGTGCGGTGGTGATGCTGTCGATAGGCATACTTTGCGTGGAGATGGAAAACAGACTGTCGGGCGCTTCGATGTAAGCATCCTCCCAGCGCACGGCAATGATCGAAAAATTGTCGGCATTGCTACCGCTGTGTTCATCTATATCGTCGAGCAAGGCGGATGCGGTGTGGATCAAATTGTCCGAATAAAGCGCCTTGGCCAGCGCCTCGTCGGAAACGGCGTTCCAGATGCCATCAGTACAAAGTACCAGCACGTCGCCTTCTTCCAGCGGCGTTTTGTGCGAAAACTCAATTTCCGGCAGTCTGGGGCCGCCCAGGCAGCTATAGACGCGGTTGCGTTCAGGATGAACGGCGGCCTGCGCCTCGTTGATGACGCCCTGGTCGAGCAAAAGCTGTACGCGGGAATGATCGCGGGTGTGGGTCAGCACACGGCCGTCGCGTATCAGGTAAAGGCGTGAGTCGCCAGCGTGCGCCCAGTAAGCAACGTTGTTCTGAACGATGCAGGCAACGCAGGTCGTGCGCGGCGAATCCTCAAGACGATGCTGTTCGGAAAAATCGCTGATGGCGTAATGTCCGTTGAGAATCGACTGTTGCAGAAACAGGAACGGGTTGTCGAGCATCGGGCCGGCCTGGCGCTGGAAGCTCTCGATCAGCGTCTGTACGGCGATCTGCGCGGCAACCTCACCGTAGTAGTGGCCGCCCATACCGTCGGCGATGACCATCAGCAGGGCATCGCGTGAATAGCAATGCGCCAGCCGGTCTTCATTATTGCGCCGTTTTCCCAGACGACTGTCCTGATAAATGGTGAACTTCACGGGCTTTTACCTTTGTACTGTTCTTTTGATGCGCTGCGCCATGTGGGCAAGCCATGATTTTCCCGCAGTTCGCGGCTGCGCCACACCGCTCGTCAGCGATTTTTGCAATGTAAAAGCGCTCTGCGGGCGGCCCAGAGGGTCCAGATGCAGGCACCAGTCGATGGTTTCCAGCAAGTGCCGTGAAAAATGACCCACGCGCAGCGAAACCGCCGGGATTAACTGATCTGCCTTGATCCGGCTGTCAGCGGCCTGCGGGGCTTTTTTGGTCAGGCAGGCATACATGCATGCGCCGATGCTGTAAAGATCGCTCCAGGGGCCGAGCGTATCCCGTTGGCCGTAAAGTTCCGGCGAGGCGAAACCCGGTGTATACATCGGCTTGAGCATGTGCGCCTCGCCAATCAGCGTCTGCCGTGCCGCGCCAAAATCGATGAGTACCGGCGCATAGTCGTTGCGCATGTAAATGTTCGACGGTTTGATGTCCAGATGCAGCAGCTTGTTTGAATGCACCTCGCGCAGACCGTTGAGCAGCTTGGTGAACACGTTGCGGATGAAGTTCTCGGTGATGAGCGCGGGGTTTTTCTGGATGAATTCCTGCAAGGTACTGCCGTGCTCATATTCCATGACCATGTAGACGGTATCGTTGGCGCGGAAAAAATTCAGGACGCGAATGATATTGGGGTGGGAAAGCCGCGCCAATGTCCGCCCTTCCTCAAAAAAACATTTCATGCCGTAACGGAACGCCGGCATGTTCGTTTCGTCGATGATCGGCTTGATTTCTCCCGGCGGGCGGAGCGCCAGGCTGTTCGGCAGATATTCCTTGATGGCGACGGATTCGCCATTAGCGCCGGTAGCCAGATAAACGATGGAAAATCCGCCCAGCGACAACTGACGCTCGATGCGGTATTCATCGAGCTGAAATCCGGCAGGAAGCGGGTGATTTGCTTGTTGAGCCATCGAAATCGCAGCTATCATTCAAAACGTTTGGCATTTTCAGGCTTTGCGTGATAGCTGTAAAGTTTGCGCAGGGATTTTCGGAATTTTCTTCGCTTCAGGGGAAATATGATCTTCAGCATGACCGGCTATGCCGCCAGAACGCTCGATGTCGGGCAAGGCGTCCTGCATCTGGAACTCAAAAGTGTCAATTCGCGCTATCTGGACTTTCAGTTTCGCGTCTGCGACGAACTGCGCGCCAGCGAACTGGTATTGCGCGAACTGTTCAGCGCGCGGCTTTCGCGCGGCAAGGTGGAATGCCGCATCAGCCTGTCGGCAGCTGGCGCGGCCGGTTCGGCGCCGGCCTTGAACCTGGAACTGCTGTGCCGCCTGCGGGATCTGGAGGCACAGGTTCGCCGCAGAATGCCATGGGCACACGCTTTTTCCGTCAACGATCTGTTGCAGTGGCCGGGGATGCTGGACGAGCAAACGCCTGACGCCGAAGTCCTGTCAGCACGTTGCCTGGAGCTGGCGGACGCGGCGCTGGAGGATTTTATCGCCAGCCGTGCGCGCGAGGGCGAAAAGCTCGCCGCCGTGATTCTTGAGCGCGTAACCCGTATGCGTGCTTTGATCGAGGAAGTGACGCCGTCAATTCCGGCAGCCCAGGCCGCTTTTCAGGAAAAACTGAAACAACGGCTGCTTGAGGCGCTCGGCAGCGTCGATGATGAGCGGATTCGTCAGGAAGTCGCTGTTTTTGCCGTGCGTATCGACGTGGCCGAGGAACTGGCGCGCCTGAGCACCCATCTCGACGAGGTGGAGCGCGTGCTGCAAACCGGCGGTGCCTGCGGAAAGCGCCTTGATTTCCTGATGCAGGAACTCAACCGCGAAGCCAACACGCTTGGTTCCAAGTCCGTGACCAGCGTCGTATCGCAGACAGCGATGGAACTGAAGCTGCTGATCGAGCAGATGCGGGAACAAGTGCAGAATTTGGAGTAATAAAATCGGGTCACTGTGCGCTATGAACCGCACTATGGTGAAGAAATCCGATAACGCATTGATCAGACAAAATCAATCTGATGGCATTCGACCAATGAGCGCAAATGAGGCTTGCCTTCAGTGCGCCGCATTGCTGCCAGAAAGCCTCCAACCCTCTTGAATGAAGGGTGATTTCAGCCTATGATTCGGGCTGCATTCAGGTGCCTCGCTCCCATGAGAGGGAGAAGGTGAAACGGGAAACCGGTG
>CALAIL010000072.1 GCA_937923255.1 uncultured Propionivibrio sp.
AGACAAGGCGGTAAGCCGCAGGCAGTACGAGCAGTACGGCAAGGCGAAGCCAACGAAGTATTTTGGCGAAGGAAGCCGCTATACAACGGTCAGCGGGGGGGCGGCGCCTTGCCGATGCCGCCGATACGTTGGCCTGCCCGGATGCCTTTGCTGGCGAACCAGCCTGAATTCATTTCCAGCGCAAAGTGTGCTGGTGCGCTTGCGCAATGATTTTTTTCCGTTTGCGGTTGCATGTTCTCAATGTTGAGGATCTTGCCTTCTGCGTCGAGAAAGGCGACGGAAAGGGGAATCAGTGTATTGCGCATCCACATGCAATGGCGGTCGGCGACGGGGAACACGAAAAGCATGCCGTGATTGACCGGCAGGTGCTTGCGCTGCATGAGTCCCTGCATACGGGTCGGCTGGTCGGCGGCAATTTCCGCTTTAATGCGGTGGATGCCGGCGTTCAGCGCCAGGTAGGGCGCTGTCTGCTGTGCGCCCGCCAGCGGTGTGATCAACGCGGTCAGCACGCCCAGACATATGCGGGAAAAAGTCATTGGCAAATGCGGGAATCTCGATAACAGCATGGTGATCTCGTTTAGCGGAATATGAAGTAGAAAGGTTCGGGATGAAACGCCCCAAATTTATGGCCGATGGACAGGGTTTGCGACCGGCATTTTATGCGATTGGCGCCGGTTGGGCATGAATGCCTGCCTTGATTCTGCCGTGATGCGAAAGTGCCTCCGGCGCGGAAGGTCTCGGTTCATCGCGCCATGATAGCGGCCGGTAGGCTTAATTTTTTCGGACGGGTGTAATCTCGTATACAGCAGACACGCCGGCCAGGCTGGCCGCCGTAAAAATAAGCCAAGGAATCTCCGCAAAATGGTTTACAGCCTGCCGGCAAACCGGTATAGTTCGCCCCCGCTGTGGTGTGGCAATGCCGCAGCGACTGGAGTGGTAGTTCAGTTGGTTAGAATACCGGCCTGTCACGCCGGGGGTCGCGGGTTCGAGTCCCGTCCACTCCGCCAGTTCTAAAAAGGGCGCCGAAGTTTCGGCGCCCTTTTGCGTTTCCGGCGACTGGGTTTATTCGTGACGGCGCATGGGCGGCGACACGGCCATTTTGTCATACGCTTGCAGTACTATCCCGCTGTGCGGCTCGTGGCATGGGCTGGCGTCAGGCAAAGAGAGTAGCGATGAGCAAAAAATATTTTGGAACCGATGGTGTGCGTGGGCGCGTGGGCCAATCACCGATTACCCCGGATTTTGTGATGCGCCTGGGGTACGCCGCCGGCAACGTTCTGCGTGAAAAGGCTCCCGACGGTGAGCGGCCGGCCGTATTGATCGGCAAGGATACGCGGGTTTCCGGCTATATGCTGGAGGCGGCGCTGGAAGCGGGTTTTTCGGCAGCAGGCGTCGATGTCTGCCTGGTCGGACCCATGCCGACGCCCGCCGTGGCGTATCTGACGCGGGCGCTGCGCCTGCAGGCCGGCGTCGTCATTTCCGCCTCGCACAATCCGTTCTACGATAACGGCATCAAATTTTTCTCGGCGCACGGAACCAAGCTGGACGATGCGTTTGAAGCGCAGATTGAAGCGGGTATCGACGCGCCGATCGGCTGTGTATCTTCGCCCGAGCTGGGACGCGCGCGCCGGATTGCCGATGCGGCAGGTCGTTATATTGAGTTCTGCAAAAGCACGTTCCCCAACGATTTTGATCTGCGCGGTCTGAAAATCGCCCTGGATTGCGCCAACGGCGCGGCGTATCACATCGCCCCGCATGTGTTTCATGAACTGGGCGCAGAGGTGACGTCCATCGGCGTTGAACCCAATGGCCTTAACATCAACCAGAATGTTGGCGCCACCTCGCTACAGGCGCTGCGTGATGCGGTCCTGGCGCAGCGTGCGCACTTCGGTCTGGCTTTCGACGGCGATGCGGATCGTTTGATGGTCGTAGGCGGCAATGGTCAGGTCTATGATGGCGATCAGATTCTGCTGGCGATCGTATGCAGCCGTCTGCGGCATGGGCCGGTGACCGGCGTTGCCGGAACCCTGATGACCAATCTGGCTTTTGAACATGCGCTGGCTGAACGGGGCATTGCCTTTGCCCGCGCCCGGGTAGGCGACCGTTATGTGATGGAAATGTTGAGCGAAAAGGGCTGGTTGTTTGGCGGTGAAAACTCCGGACATATTCTTTGCCTGGACCGACAGACGACGGGCGATGGTATCGTTTCGGCCCTGCAGCTGCTGACGGCGCTGCGCGAAGAAGGCGTCAGTATGGATGCCCTGCTTGGGCGCTTGCGCTTGTATCCGCAGGTGCTGATCAATGTGCCGCTGCGCTCCGGTTTCAGCTTGCACGATGAACCGCGTATTGCGGCGGCTCAGCGCGATGTCGAAACGACTCTGGCGGGAGGAGGGCGCGTATTACTGCGTCCTTCCGGCACCGAACCGCTATTGCGCGTGATGGTTGAAGGTCGTGACGAAGGCAAGGTGCGCGCCGCGGCTGAGTTTCTGGCGGACGCTGTGCGCGAAGCGATGGGCGGAGCGTAAGGTTTTGGATGCCCGGTCTCTTGGCTTGTCGGGATGGCGGTAGCGGCGGTGACAGCAAAGAATAGTCTGCCATCTGACAAGGCAATGCGGCAGATAAAGGTCTCCCACGAGAGGACTCCTACGAGGAAAAACAGAATAGGGAATCATGCTGAATTTTTTTGAGCGATGGACGCAGCCTTTTCCGGCTTCCAGCCCGGATCTTCCGCCCCGGTCGCTGTTTGCCTTTTGTCGTTACTATGCCCGCGGCTTCATCACGCCGGTCATTCTGGTCGGCATTTGCAGCTTCCTGCTGGCGGCTATGGAAGTCTCACTGTTTGCCTTCATGGGCAAAATCGTGGACTGGCTCTCCGCCGCCAATCGTGAAACCTTTCTTTCCGATGAAAAATGGCGGCTGACTGCGATGGCCGTGGTGCTGTTGCTGCTGTTGCCGCTGGCGCATTTGCTGGCCTCATTGGTGCGCCATCAGTCGCTGATGGGTAATTTCCCGATGTCCGTGCGCTGGCGGATGCATAACTACCTGCTTGGCCAGAGCATGAGTTTTTATCAGGATGAATTTGCCGGCCGCATTTCGACGAAGGTGATGCAAACGGCGTTGGCCGTACGTGAGCTGGTGCTCAAGATCATGGATGTCATGGTCTATGTGGCGGTTTACTTCCTCTCCATGTTCGTGCTGCTGGGCAGCATTCACAAATATCTGCTGGCGCCGATCCTGGTCTGGTTTGTCGCCTATGCCTGCCTGCAATGGTATTTCATCCCGCGGCTCAAGCAGGTTTCGCAGGAGCAGGCGCACGCCCGCTCGACGATGACTGGCCGGATTACGGATGCCTATACCAACATCTCCACGGTCAAGCTCTTTGCGCACACCCGGCGCGAATCACAGTACGCCCGTGATTCGATGGACGGATTCCTGCAAACGGTCTATCGCCAGTTCCGGCTGGTCACGTATCTGGATATCCTGATGGGTTGCATCAATTACCTGCTGATTTTTTCGGTGACTGCGGCGGGACTGAGCTTGTGGATCGACGACCGGGTTGGCGCGGGCGCGGTCGCCGTGGCGGTGTCACTGGCTTTGCGGCTCAATGGTATGTCGCACTGGATTATGTGGGAAGTGAGCAGCCTGTTTGAGCAGGTCGGTACGGTCGCCGACGGTATGAATATGCTCGGATTGCCCCGTGCGGTGCAGGATGCGCCCGACGCCCGGCCGCTGACGGTCAGCGCCGGCGATATCCGCTTCGAGGATATGAGCTTCAGCTATCAACGCCGCGTGGCCGGAAATGCCGAAGAGGGATCGCACTTGTCCGTCATCGAGCATCTGAATTTGCATATCCGGCCGGGCGAGAAAATCGGCCTGGTTGGGCGCAGCGGCGCGGGAAAATCGACACTGGTCAATGCGTTGCTGCGTTTCTATGATGTGCAGTCCGGCCGCATCCTGATTGACGGGCAGGACATTGCCCATGTGACGCAGGATAGCCTGCGCCGCCATATCGCCATGGTGACGCAGGACACCTCTCTGCTCCACCGCTCGGTGCGTGAGAACATTCTCTACGGCAAACCCGGGGCGAGCGAGGCGGAGCTATGGCGCGCCATCGAACAGGCCGAGGCGGCGGAATTCATCGAAACGCTGGCCGACCCGCAGGGCAATCACGGACTCGATGCCCAGGTCGGCGAGCGTGGCGTCAAACTCTCCGGCGGGCAGCGCCAGCGCATCGCCATCGCCCGCGTGTTGCTGAAAGACGCTCCCATCCTGATTCTGGATGAGGCCACTTCGGCGCTGGATAGCGAAGTCGAAGCGGCGATACAGGAAAGTCTGAATACCCTGATGCGCGGCAAGACGGTGATCGCCATTGCCCACCGATTATCGACGATTGCCCGGATGGATCGGCTGGTTGTGCTGGATGCCGGGCAGATCGTCGAACAGGGCAGCCATGCGGAACTGCTGGCGAAAAATGGCATCTACGCCCGGCTCTGGTCGCGGCAAACAGGCGGGTATCTGGGGCAAGATGATTGACCTGCCCGGCGTGTTCCGGAAAAGTGGCTGCCCTGAAGTCCTTGTATTTTGGACGTCTCAGAGGATGTGCTCTGAAGCCCTTATAAACAGGGCCTCTCCGGGCAGGCGCCCGGAAGCCCTTTATTTATAAGGCTTCCAGCGGTGCCTGTCCGGAAACGCCCTATCCACGCGGACTTCAGAGGCAGTGCCTGTCCGCACGCCCAAAAACAAGCCCCTCGTCAGACGGTAAGGTTTCGGAGAGGGGCGAAAAATACTGCGGATGGCCGCAAACAACAGGTAGAAAATGCGCGAAGCCAGCGCAGTTATCGACTGCGCCGTTAATGCAGGCGCTTATGCTTTGCCGTACAGCTCGGCAACATAATGCCAGTTGACGACTTGCCACCAGGCTTCCAGATAATCGGCGCGCTTATTCTGATAACGCAGATAATAGGCATGCTCCCAAACGTCGCAGGCGAGAATGGGCGTGCCTTTCACGGCGGCAATATCCATCAGCGGATTATCCTGATTGGGCGTGCTGGTGATCGCCAGTTTGCCATCCTGACCGACGATCAGCCAGGCCCAGCCCGAACCGAACTGCTTGAGGCCGGCATCCTTGAACTGTGCCTTGAAATTATCGAAGCTGCCGAATACGGCGTCGATGCCCTGCGCCAGCTTGCCGGTGGGCGTGCCGCCGCCGTTGGGGGACATGACGTTCCAGTAGAGCGTGTGGTTATAGAAACCGCCGCCATTGTTGCGTACTGCCGGCGTATAGCGGCTGATGCCGGCCAGAATGGCCTCCAGGCTTTCATCCGCAGCAGGCGAATCCTTGACGGCGGCAAGGAAGTTGTCGAAATAAGCCTTGTGGTGACGGCTGTAGTGGATTTCCATCGTGGTTTTATCAATGGCTGGTTCCAGCGCGTCGTAGGCATAGGGGAGGGCGGGGAAGGTAAAGTTCGTCATCAGAGGCTCCTTGGTTGTTCAGGGGCATTGACCATCGTTCCCGTATTGAGTTCCCGGCAGGTAAGGGCGCAGCGTAAATCTGAAAATTTATGGTCAGGCCGCCGCGATCGCGTGGAAGAAAACCGCATTCAGCCGTTGGCGGTTATTTTACTGACGCACTTTTACCCCAATCACTTCTACCTCAATTTCTCCTGCGCATTTAAGCGAGGGAAAAAGCGATTCCGCCGGGCGGCGAGTTCGCCCGTGCGCTTTCCTGCTTCCCTGTTTCTGCCTTGAAGGAGCCGGCCTTTGCTAGCGCGTGGTCGTACGTGGTCGCACGCGGTCACACACGCCGATCGGTGCTTGCCGGTTTATGGAAGATCGAATTTACAGATGGTTGGCAGTGGCGCGATACGTCATACGGTTGGTGTTGCGTCCGTCGAAGCGGCCGCCGGCAGTTTCGGCAACAGGGTAGATCAGGCTTGGCAGCGCCTTACCAGAAGCCCCTTGCAGGATGACATCCTGCGCCGTATTGAAACCGATCCAGTTCATCTCCCAAAAGCCAAACAGCAATTTTTTGAAAACATTTACTTTCGGGTCGGTGTTGGATAACGGTTCCTCACGCATGGCTTCGCATACGGCGGCAGGGTCGACGCCGATCCAGCTATAACCGGGAATGTAAAACTCGGCGCGGCAATGCTGCGCGCTTCTCAGTTCGCCCGTTGCGCCGAGGCTGTTGAAGAGCCGCGAACGCCCGGTACGCAGGCCGTAGACCGGGCGCGCCGGAATGCCGACGGAGCGGCAAAGCGCAACGAAGAGCAGCGCGATATCGGCGCTGCGCCCGACAAAACGCCCGTTACCCAATAGCTGACTGATCTCGGCTTCGCCCATACCCTGACCGTTGGTGTCGAAACTGGCGTTTTCGATCACCCAGTCGTACAGGGCCTTCCCCATTGCCAATGGGTCTTTGATGCGGCCAATCGCACGCTCCGCCGTCTGATGCACGATGCCGTCGACTGGCGCGAGCTGGGTGGGATGCAGGTTGCGGCGCAGAACTTCCGCCTGCTCGGCAATGACGCCGCGGCGGGTGATGTCGAACTGACGGTTTTGCGTAGCAATCTGGGTAATGAATTGCAGTTTGGGCGTGTCGATAGATTCCGGCCATTCGGCGAAGAAGATTTCCATGTCAGCGACCGGATCGCGGTAAATGCCCGCCTTGCTGAAATTACCCTGCCAGGTGTGGCCGATCGTGCGCTGCCAGTCCGTATCCTTGTACTGCGCCAGCGGTAGCCACAGGCGGGCGCGCCCCTGGTTGGACTGCAGGCCAACATCGGTTTGCAACTCAACGGTGTGCCAGTCGGTTGGTTTTTCCTGCGGCAGTTTGACGACGTTGCGATGCTCGATGGGCGTGTTGGCGGCAGAGGTATCCTCGGGCGCGGCGTTGGCCGCTGATGGCCTGGATGAGGCCGCCGTTCGTGCGGAAACGCGGCGGCGTGTTCTGGATTTTCCTGCTTTTCCCGCCTTGCCGGTCGATTTGCCCTTGCGCTGACTGGATGCGGCCTTGGCTTTGGTGGCTGCACTTTTCTTCTTTGCGCCCAGCACGGGCGTCGATGCGAGAAAAGTCAAAATGGCGGAAGCAGTGAGGAAGTTTCGTCGTTTCAATCGATTCTCCTATCCTCCGATCAAAAAACAAAGCCGTGTCTAATAAGGCGCACGGCTCTACGAAGTCGCGGCGATTATAGCGTGAAATCGGGCGAAGAGCGGCTGGCCGCCGAGCAAAGTCGATCGTGGAAAATCCCTGCAAATGGCGGAGTGTATGCCGCGGCGTGCAGGGCGCGCAAAAGGCATGCATAGGCTGCGTGCGGAAGGATTGAAAGAGAAAAAAGGGAGAAAGACCGGGGTGCTAGGTCATTTCCCGCAGTGGTAGTGTTCGCAGCGGCGATTGGTTTTGCATGCTTCTGCGCGGCTGTCCTCTGCTTTTGTCTCCTGTTGCCAATTGTTCTTCAGTCTGTGATAGCACTGCAAAAGCCTTTCTATGTCGCCAAATTCGGACCTTTGCCAGCAGGCCGAAAACCCGCGTAAACACCGGGCTGGCGGGCAGCCTATCCGGAAACGCCCATTTTACGCGGGGTTCAGGGCGGGCGTCGTTGCGGTCCTCTGGTCTGGGTCTTCGGTTGCGGTGACTGTGCTTCGGACGGTGATGCTTCACCCCGGCGCGGCAATACGTTCCGGTTATTTTTGGGATGGATCTGAGTGGCTGCTTGGGCGAGATGGCGGCGGAGGGATGGTTTTCGGGTTGCATTCATGCTGTTCCGCGAGCTGTGCGGCGGTCTGTTTGCAGTTGCTGACTTCGATGATGCAGCGTCGTTCTGCTTGACCTGTTTTGAGCCGCAAAAAGGGCATTTTTTGCGTTCAAAGGTTTTGAGCTCCTGTAAGCCTTACAGCGTAAGGGCTACAAAGATTCTCAGCATGAATTTTGTCCGGCGCCCCAGTTTTATGCGGCGCTAGAGCATCTCCGCTGCGTAGTCGGCCAGCCGCGAACGTTCGCCGCGTTGCAGGGTGACATGGCCGGCGTGCGCCCAGCCCTTGAAGCGGTCGACGGCAAAGGTCAGCCCTGAACTGCCTTCGGTCAGGTAGGGCGTATCGATCTGCGCGATATTGCCCATGCAGACGACCTTGGCGCCCGGGCCGGCGCGCGTAATCAGCGTTTTCATCTGTTTTGGCGTCAGGTTCTGCGCCTCGTCGATAATCAGAAACTTGTTGAGAAAGGTGCGGCCGCGCATGAAATTGAGCGACTTGATCTTGATGCGGTTGCGGATCAGATCTTGCGTCGCTGCGCGCCCCCAGTCGCCGCCTGTCGTGCCGGTATGGCTGAGGACTTCCAGATTGTCTTCCAGCGCCCCCATCCACGGCGCCATTTTTTCTTCTTCCGTGCCCGGCAGAAAACCGATGTCTTCACCGACAGAAACCGTGGCGCGCGTCATAATGATTTCCTGATAACGCTTTTCGTCGAGCACCTGGGTCAAGCCGGCGGCCAGCGTCAGTAAGGTCTTGCCGGTGCCCGCCTGGCCGAGCAGGCTGACGAAGTCGATTTCCGGATCCATCAGCAGATTGAGGGCAAAATTCTGCTCGCGGTTGCGCGCTGTAATCCCCCAGACATTGTGTTTCGGGTGCGTATAGTCGATCAGCGTTTCGAGTACGGCGCAGTTGCCCGAAATTTCGCGCACAATGGCGGAAAACGGCTCCGGTGTATCCAGATACACGAATTCGTTGATCAGCAGTTTGGCGCACAAGGCCCCCCGGATACGGTAGCGCGTGCGGTTTTCCTGCGTCCACGATTCCAGCCCGTGCGTCTGCGTTTCCCAGAAATCTTCGGGCAGCGCCTGCATGCCGCGATAGAGCAGATCGATGTCTTCAAGCACCCGGTCGTTAAAGTAGTCCTGCGCCTGAACGCCGAGGACATGCGCCTTGATGCGCATATTGATATCTTTGCTCACCAGAATGGCCGCGCGCTCTGGATACGTGCGCTGCAAATGGACGACGACGGCCAGAATCTGGTTGTCTGCCCGTTCGCTCGCCAGGCCGCCGTGCAGATCGATGCTGACCGCCTCGGTTTGCAGGAGCAGGCGGCCGCTGGCCAGACCGTGCGAGGCTTCGGCAAGTGGAATGCCCGTGGCGATGCCGTCTTCACGGCGGCTGATGATCTCGTCGAGCATGCGCGTGGCCTGTCGCGCGTTGCGCGCAACGTCGGATATTCCCTTTTTGTTGTGGTCGAGTTCCTCCAGCGTCTTCATCGGCAAAAAAATGTCGTTTTCCTCGAAACGGAACAGGCTCGTCGGATCGTGCATCAGCACGTTGGTATCGAGGATGAAGAGCTTGGGCTGGCGATGAGGCGGACGGGCGGTTCGGCGGGGCATCGGCGTCTCCGGAAAGGGCGGTAGCGGATGGGCGGTGAGGCCAGTAGCGGCGCTAGTGCGCTGACGCACGGACAAAATCGAGCACGAAATCCAGTACCTCTTGCGCATGGCCGGGCGCCTTGACGCCGCGCCACTCACGCAGCAACTGCCCGCTGCCGTCAAAGACAAAGGTGCTGCGTTCGATGCCGCGTACCGGCTTGCCGTAGAGCTTTTTATCCTTGATAACGCCAAAATGCGTGCATAGGCGCTCGTCGGCATCGGAAAGCAGCACAAAGGGCAGGGCGTGCTTTGTCTTGAATTTTTCGTGCGAGGCCAGGCTGTCACGCGAAACGCCGAGCACAACGCCGCCGGCCTTGACAAATTCGTCATGCAGATCGCCGAATTCCTGCGCCTCGGTCGTACAGCCGGGCGTGTTGTCTTTGGGATAAAAATAAACAATCAGTGTTTTGCCGCGTACCGCCGCGGTGTTGAACGGTGTGCCGTCGGTCGAAGGAATGTCGATGTCGGGAAAGCGGAGCGTACTCATAGGAATCCTCGGTGGTTTGGGTGATCTTCCTCGTGTCAGGCGGTTCCGCCGCAATGATTGACGCCCGCGACGCCCGGAAGGGTGGCGTTTATCGCGCGTGCATGCATTTTGCCGTGCGGCAAGGCACGCTGGCGTGCCGGATGCCCGTTGGAATGGGGGCCGCTCATTGCGCCGGATAGACCGCAGCCGATATTTTGACACGCGATGCCGCCCGTGCGCGAGAACTGCCCCGCACTGAAAAGCGGCGTCAAAAAAACGATGGGGGAAACGTCGAAAGCGGCTGCCCGATCTCCCTTACGCCGTGGCTGGCGGAAAAAGCGTGCGGCAATTAAGGGCGCCCGGCAATTTGCCGCAATGACGCGGCCGGCGATGGACGGGAAGCGGATGGAAAGGGGTGGAAACAGATAGAAGCGGATGGAAGCGCATGAAAACAGCCCCTTTCGTATAAAGCGGTCAGTGCCGGCAAGGAAGGATGATTTTCCCGCGCGAATCCGTTAACCTTGCGCCGTTTTGTTCATTCCTCTTTTTGGAGAACACCCATGCCGATCCATGCAGTCAACCACCCGCTCGTCAAGCACAAGATTGGGCTGTTACGCGAAAACGACATCAACACCAAAAAATTCCGTGAGCTGACCGCCGAGCTGGCCCGCCTGCTGACTTACGAAGCCTGCCGCGATTTTGAGCTGGAAAAATGCACGATCCAGGGATGGGCCGGGCCGGTCGAAATCGAGCAGATCAAAGGCAAGAAAGTCACGGTCGTGCCGATTCTGCGCGCCGGGCTGGGCATGCTTGATGGCGTGCTCGACCTGATTCCGGGCGCCAAGGTCAGCGTCGTCGGCATTGCCCGCAACCACGAAACCCTGATGCCGGAACCGTATTTCGAACGCCTCGTCGGCCAGCTCAACGAGCGCATCGGGCTGATTATCGACCCGATGCTCGCCACGGGCGGCTCCCTGATCGCCACCATCGACATGCTCAAGCGCAAGGGCTGCCAGCATGTGCGCGCCATCGTCCTGGTCGCTGCGCCGGAAGGCATTCGGGCTGTCGATGCGGCGCATCCCGACGTGGATGTTTTCACGGCGGCCATCGACAGCCACCTCAACGAGGTCGGCTACATCATTCCGGGGCTGGGCGATGCGGGCGACAAAATTTTCGGCACCAAATAAGGCGGTGAATGAGGGGCGGGCCGATGAATAAAACGGTGATTCCTACCGCGCAGGGGGCGGCCGAGCCGGTCTGGCGCACGGCGGTGTCCGGCGCGCAGATTCTCTTCGTCGCTTTCGGCGCGACGGTGCTGGTGCCGCTGCTCACGGGGTTGAACCCCAGCCTGGCGCTGCTCGGCGCCGGTGTTGGCACGCTGATCTTCCAGGCCTGCACTCGGCGCCAGGTGCCGATTTACCTGGGCTCCAGCTTTGCCTTCATCGCGCCGATCATCGAGTCGATCAAAAACTGGGGCATGCCGGCCACCCTCGGCGCGCTGGCCGCCGCCAGCCTGTTCTATTACCTGGCGGCCGCGCTCGTCAAATGGCGCGGCGTGGCATTTATCCATCGCCTGCTGCCCCCGGTCGTCATCGGCCCGGTCGTCATGGTGATCGGCCTGGGACTAGCGCAAGTCGCCGTCAATATGGCGACGGGCAAGGCGGGCGGCGCGCAGGTCGTGCCCTACGGCACGGCGCTCTCAGTCGCCGCCGTTTCGCTGCTGGCGACGATGCTGACGGTGATCCGCGCGCGGCGTCTGTTCAAACTGGTGCCGATTCTCGTCGGCGTCGCCGTCGGTTACGCCGTCTCGCTCTACCTGGGCATTGTCGATCTTTCCCCGGTGAGGCAGGCGGCGTGGTTTGCCGTTCCTGACTTCGGGCGGCCGGAATTCAATCTGGCCGCCATCCTGTTCATGATTCCGGTCGCCATCGCCCCCATCGTCGAGCACGTCGGCGGCATTCTGGCTATCGGTTCGGTAACGGGCAGGGACTTTACCGAATCGCCTGGCCTGCACCGGACGCTGCTGGGCGACGGGCTGGCCGTCAGCGTCGTCGGCCTGTTCGGCGGCCCGCCGGTGACGACCTACGGCGAAGTGACCGGCGCGGTGATGCTGACCAAAAACGCCAACCCGGCAATCATGACCTGGGCGGCCGGTTTCGCCATCCTCATGGCCTTCGTCGGCAAGTTCGGCGCGCTGCTGCAAACGATCCCGCTGCCGGTCATGGGCGGCGTCATGGTGCTGCTCTTTGGTTCGATTGCCGGCATTGGCCTCAAAACGATCATCGACGGCCGCGTCGACCTTTCCAGCGCGCGCAACCTGTGCATCATCTCGATCACGCTGGTGACCGGCATCGGCGGGCTGGGCGTGAACCTCGGCAGCTTCTCGCTGCAGGGCATCAGCCTGTGCGGCGTGCTCGCCGTGCTGCTCAACTTGCTGCTGCCGCGCTCGCCGGCCGAGGCATCGCGCTGAAACCTTAAATAGCGTCTTCCTTTGCCAAAATACGGCGTTGGCTTCGCCTTGCCGTACTACTCG
>CALAIL010000073.1 GCA_937923255.1 uncultured Propionivibrio sp.
GGCGGGCTTGATAACTCGCTGCGCTCAGACAATCAAGCCCTTGTTCCCGCCAAGCTTCCCGCGCCTGCGGCTGCGCCTAAGGGGGTTCTGAATGCTTCGTAGTGATCGAATACGCGAAAGGGCATGCCCGGGAAACCGCGTGGATGAAGGTGCTCTAGGCAGGTACTCTGAACCCCGCGTGGAATGGATGTCTCCGGACAGGCACCTCTAAAACCCTTATCAATAAAGGGCTTCAGGTCAGGGTGTCTGGAGATGCCCTGTTTACGCGGGCTAGCGGGCACCTCCTCTGAAACGCCCTAAATACGCGGGGTTGCGGGCAGCCCTTTTAAAAGCCAGACAATCTATAGCGGCTCGACTTTGCCAAAAGACAAGGCGGCGAGCCGCTGACAGTACGAGCAGTACGGCAAGGCGAGCCAACGCCGTATTTTGGCGAAGGAAGCCGCTATGGCTTGACTTTGCCAAAGACAAGGCGGCGAGCCGCAGGCAGTACGAGTAGTACGGCAAGGCGAGCCAACGCCGTATTTTGGTAAAGGAAGCCGCTGTTAAGGGAAACCGCTATCGCACCGGCGGGACGTAATCCGGCGGCGGCAAGGCCGGCGGCCTGCCTTTGGGCGGCGGCGGGATGCTGCCTGCGGCAGGCGTGGCAGGAGACAGTGTGGGCGCGAACGCAGGCGTCGGCTCGCGCAGAATCTGCGCCATTGAGGCCGGGACAGGCACCCGATGCCCGCTGGCATACATACACTGGATGTAGGCGTTGTCATAGCGTTCCTGGGCATCATAGCCATAATACCGGCTATCCCCGGCGCCTACCGCGGAGCCAAGCAGCAGCCCCGCACCGGCGCCGATGCCTGCCCCGTGGTGGCCGCCCATTGCCGCGCCCGCCGCAGCCCCTACCGCCGTGCCGACGACGGCATCGCGCACACCGGGATCGGTCTGCGGCGCCGTGCCGCCGATCTGTTGCCAGGCATAAGCGCGGCACTGCGTGTCGCTCGCCCGAAAGTCCTCGAAACTTCTGCCCGTGCCAGGCAAGGCCAGCACGCTCGGCCCCGTCGGGGCCGTGGCGCAGCCGGACAGAATACCCATAGCGACCAGCGCCGTCATGCCTGCAATCCGTTTCATGAAATATCTCCGGTTTAGCAACAAAATTCCTTATTTCACGCGACGCCCTGCCGTGCAGGCAGGGCAAACAGCATGCCTGGAGCCCTTGTATTTAGGGCGTTTCCGGCAGGACGGGCATCCAGCCGCCCGGACAGGTTTTCACGCGCGGATAGTACGCGCGCGAAGCGGCGCAGTAATACCAGTACTGCTGCGGCGCTGGCGCGGGGGCGCGTTCGATATAAACGGGCGGTGGTTGCTGGATGATGATCGGCGGATAGTCATAGTAGTAAATCGGCCGTGGCGGGTAATAGTCAAACGGCCACGGATCCCAAAAGCCCGGCCCGAAGCCAAAGCCGAAATGGACGCGCCCATGCCCCCAGACGCTGCCCGAACCCAGCGCCAGCAGCACCGCGCCGGCCAGCAGCCATTTTTTGCGCTTATTTGCATTCATGTTTTTATCCTCATCATGTCAACGATGCTCATCCTTTCATGCATCGACGTGTATGAATCAGTCTAGGTCAGCCCGGAAGGGCTGTCCACGCGCCACCCCCATCGAAATGTAAACAATTGTGTCGATAACCCGTATTTTCTACCTGCGGGTGAGCGCGAATCTACCAACGCAAGGGTACGGTTGAGTTTGAATACATCGCTGATTTATGGCCCACACGGGCCCATCATGCAAAAACAGCAAAATCATGCGTTGAGAAAACGATCCGCAGGCAGCGCATTTGAAAATACGCCCTTGCGCGCGCCGGGCATCGTATAATCGGCGCCCGGCCCTTTTGTAGCGCCTGATAGCCGTTTTTCGCACCTGCTTTCCTATTTCCGTTTTCCGAATTTTTTCTCTGCTGTTGACAGCTGAGCTTTATTTTTTCACCGCTTTTCCGATGAATCACAACATCAAGACGCATCTTGCCGACCTGATACGCACCGCATTGGCGCGCATTGCGCCTGACCAGGCAGGCACCGACATTCTTCTCGAGCGCCCCAAGCAGGCTGCACATGGCGATTTCGCCTGCAATGCCGCCATGCAGCTGGCGCGCGCGCTTAAGCGCAATCCGCGCGAGCTGGCGCAAGGACTGGTCGCCGCACTGCCCGCCTCCCCTTTCGTCGCCAAGGTCGACATCGCGGGGGCAGGATTCATCAATTTCCACCTGCAACCGGCCGCCAAACTGGCCATCGTACATGAAATCCTGGCGCAGGGCGATGCCTTTGGCCGCTCAACGCTCGGCGGCAAACAGAAAGTTCAAATTGAGTTTGTATCAGCCAACCCGACCGGGCCGCTGCATGTCGGTCATGGGCGCGGCGCCGCGTATGGCGCCAGCCTGGCCAACCTGCTGGCCTTCGCCGGCTGGGACGTGACGCGCGAATACTACGTTAACGACGCCGGCCGGCAGATGGACATCCTCGCGCTTTCCGCATGGCTACGCTATCTCGAACTGTGCGGCGAGCCGGTGGCCTTCCCGCCGAACGCCTATCAGGGCGACTATGTGCGCGCAATGGCGACCGCCATGAAGCAGACGCGGGGCGAAGCCCTGCTGCATAAGGCAGCGGACGTACTCGCGGACACACCGAGCCTGCCCGAGGCCGGGGGCAGCGACGACGAGGCCAAGCAGCAGCACGAAGCGTATCTCGACGCACTGATCGCCAATGCCAAACGCCTGCTCGGCGAGGAATGGCAGTACGTACACAATTACGTTCTCAGCGAACAGCTCGACGATTGCCGCGAAGACCTTGCCGAATTCGGCGTGCACTATGAAGTCTGGTTCTCGGAGAAAGCGCTGTTCGATGCCGGACTCGTCGAGCGTTGCGTCGCCCGCCTGGAGGCTGCCGGGCACATTTATCTCAAAAACGGCGCCAAATGGTTCCGCTCAACCACCTTCGGGGACGAAAAGGATCGCGTCGTCCAGCGCGACAACGGTCTGTATACCTACTTCGCCTCAGACATCGCCTATCACCTGAACAAATACGAGCGCGGTTTTGACCGCATGATCAATATCTGGGGCGCTGATCACCACGGCTATATCCCGCGCGTCAAGGGTTCCCTGCAGGCGCTCGGCCTTGATCCTGGCAAGCTCGATGTCGCACTCGTGCAGTTTGCCGTGCTGTACCGCAACGGACAAAAGGCGCAGATGTCGACGCGCTCCGGCGAATTCGTCACTCTGCGCGCACTGCGCGCCGAGGTCGGCAACGACGCCTGCCGTTTTTTCTACGTGCTGCGCAAATCCGACCAGCATTTGGATTTCGATCTCGATCTGGCCACCAGCCAGACCAACGAAAATCCCGTCTATTACATCCAGTATGCGCACGCCCGCATCTGCTCGGTACTGATGCAGTGGGACGGCGATGAAGCTACGCTCGACCGGATCGACCTGGCGCGGCTCGACAGCCCGTATGAACTGGCGCTGGCGGCAAAGCTGCGCGAATTTCCTGAAGTCGTCGAAGCGGCGGCGCGCGATCTGGCGCCGCACATGATCGCCTTCTACCTGAAGGATCTGGCCGCCGCCTTCCACAGCTATTACAATGCCGAGCGCATGCTGGTTGAGGACGCCGCACTGAAAGACGCGCGCGTTGCGCTGGCATCGGCCGTGCGTCAGACCTTGCGCAACGGCATGGGTATCATTGGCGTCAGTTGCCCGCAATCCATGTAAACTGCCGACTTGCAGCATCAAGAACTGGCACCTGTATGCAAACCGTTTCGGCTAAATAGACATAAGGAAGAAGTCTCATATGAAAGCGCAAGCGCGTAGCGGCCGATGCCTAAGCAAGCCCTCCGTTTCGGCCGGCAATGTGCTGACGGGTCTATTCGTCGGGCTGATCATCGGCGTTCTGGCGACAGCGGCGGTCGTCTGGTACATCTTCAAGACGCCCGCACCGTTCTCCAACAAAATCCAGCCGCCCGCCAGAACGGCCGGCGCAGCGAACGATGGACAGGCCGACGACAAGCCGGTGCCGCAAGGGCCGCTCACCTTGCCCGGCAAACCCGGCGACCCGGTGCCGCAGACCCAGACACGCGCCGATGGCGGCAATGAGGGCGACAAGCCACGCTTTGATTTTTATAAGATTTTGCCCGGCAAAGGCGAGGCGACGCCAGAAGAAAGGAAGGAGACAAAAACCGCGGACAATAAGGAAAAGGAAAAACCCGGCGCGCTGACACAACCGATGTATCTGCAAACCGGCTCCTATCAAAACCCGGCCGAGGCCGACAACCAGAAGGCGCGGCTGGCCATGCTGGGTATGGAAGCAACGGTGCAGCAGGTGATGTTGCAGGATAAAGTGTGGTATCGCGTTCGCCTCGGCCCGTTCCGCCGGCTCGACGAAATCAACGGCATGCGGTCCGAACTGGCCAAACAGGGTATTAGTGCATCCATCGTTAAAAAGGAATAAGTTCATGAAACGCAGCATTTCTCTCTGGCTGGCCGCTTTCGGCCTGTCTTTCCTGGCTTGTGTTCTGCCGGCGCAGGCGCAATCGCAGGCGCAACGACCCGTCGCCGGTACGCATTACGTCGCCATCGATCCGCCGCTGGCGACCGACAACCCGGACAAAATCGAGGTCGTCGAATTTTTCTCCTACGGCTGCCCGCATTGTTTCGACCTCAGCGCAAGCCTCAACCGCTGGGTAGCCAAACTGCCGGCCGATGTCACGTTCTACCGTATACCAGTCGGCTTCAACCAGCCGTACTACCAGTTGATGGCGCGCTTCTACTACGCGCTGGAAGCGCTGGGCGAGCTGGAACGCCTGGACAAGGCCGCCTTTGAAGCCATTCATATGAAGGGGCTCAAGCTCGTCGATGAAAAGAGCCTGGCCGACTGGGTCGCCTCACAAGGCGTTGACGCCAAAAAGTTCCATGACGCTTTCAATGCCTTTGGCGTGGTCAGCAAAACCCGGCGCGCCGACCAAATGACGCAGGCCGCCGGCGTTCCCGGCGTACCCGCCCTCGTCGTCGATGGGCGTTACCGGGTGCTGACCAAAGGCATCAAGGAAGCGCACGAACTGCTCACGCGCACCGATCTGGTCATCGAGAAGCGGCGTGCCGAACGCGCAGCCAAAACCGCGCCCAAAACTGCGTCGAAAGCCGCGCCGAAAACCGGCAAAAAATAAACGGTGAATGAACGCGCCGCCGCGCCTGTTTATCACCGGTGCCTCATCGGGCATCGGTGAAGCGCTGGCGAAGTATTACGCCGCACGCGGCGGTACGCTTGGCCTGGCGGCGCGAGATCACGAAAAACTGGTTACGGCAGCGAAGGCCCTGGCAACGCTGGGGGCACGGCAGGTTACCTGCTATCCGCTTGATGTCGCCGATGCAGCGCAGCTACGGGCCGCCGCGGAGGATTTCATCACCCGCCACGGTGTGCCCGACATTGTCATCGCCAATGCCGGCGTATCTTCCGGCACGCTGACCGAATATGCCGAAGATCTTGCCGCTTTCCGGCGCATTCTCGAAACAAACGTCTTCGGCCTGAGCGCGACCTTCTCGCCATTCATCGCCGCCATGCGCAATGCGGCCGGGGATGGCCGTGCCCGCCGGCTGGTCGGCATCGCTTCGATCGCCGGCATCCGTGGTCTGCCGAGCGCGGGCGCTTACAGCGCCTCGAAAGCCGCCGCCATCGCGTATCTTGAAAGCCTGCGCGTCGAACTGCGCAGCTCCGGCATCAAGGTCGTGACCATTGCCCCGGGTTATATCAAAACGCCGATGACGGCGGTTAATCCCTACCCCATGCCTTTTCTACTGTCGGCGGACGAGGCCGCGCAGCGCTTTGCCCGCGCCATCGACCGGGGCGTCAGCTACACCATCATTCCCTGGCAAATGGGAATCGTCGCCAAAATACTACGTCTGCTGCCTAACGGCTTCTATGACCGACTGTTCGCAAAGGCGCCGCGCAAGCCGAGGATTCTCTGATCCCGTCATCCGGAGGGCGCCGACCCGGTAGCTGTCCGTGTACTGTCTGGGTGGCGATGCAGGCACGCCTGTCGTCCTGGCTGGATAAAGGCTGTAAGGGCAGTACCGCCACGATGCCCTATTCACGTGACTTACGGAAAGGGCAGGCTGGAAACGCCCAAGGGACGCGGGCTACAGCGCATACTGACCGCAAACCCCATTCCACACGGATTCGCCGGATAGGTATGGTTGAAATGCCCAATCGACAAGGACGTCGGCAAATGGTAAGGGATCTTGTGCCCTCACCCCAAGCATCCCACGCCAGACGAGAAGGGCGAGCGAAAGCCGGCGTGTTCAGGTGTTTCTTTCCCCGCGGCCGCAGGCCACAGTGCGCATCACCGCCACCCCTAGTTACGGCGTGCGCCAGGAACCCAAGCGGCGCCAGATCGTCCAAACGGGAGTGTCAGCGTCCCGTCTCGTGCCGTGAACTGCGGCATGAATTGCACCGTAAAAATCATGCGCCAAGGGCGCGTGGCCGGTATACTTGCCGATTCCGAATATAGATAAACAATGACGATGCCAAGCAACACCATGCCGCAACACAAGATTCCTGAACTCGTCTGCCCAGCCGGCAGCCTGCCGGCGCTCAAGGCTGCCATTGATCATGGCGCCGACACGGTGTATTTCGGCTACAAGAACGACACCAACGCGCGTAATTTCGCCGGCCTGAATTTCGATCACAAGGCGATGGTCGAGGGCATCGACTACGCGCACCGGCGTAACCGGCGCGTGCTGATGGCGATCAATACCTTCCCGCAGCCGGGGCGCGAGGCCGACTGGCATCGCGCTGTCGATGGCGCCGCCGATCTGGGCGTCGATGCCGTGATTCTCGCCGATGTCGGGCTGCTCGACTATGCCAGCCGGCGCCACCCGCAGCTGCGCCTGCACCTTTCGGTGCAAGGCTCGGCGACAAGTTACGAGGCGGTCAATTTCGCCCATCGCGAATTCGGCATCCGGCGCGCCGTGCTGCCGCGCGTACTGACGCTGGCGCAGGTCGAGTTGGTCATCCGGAACACGCCCGTCGAGATCGAAGTCTTCGGCTTCGGCAGCCTGTGCGTCATGAACGAGGGGCGCTGCTGGCTCTCGTCCTACGCCACGGGCGAGTCGCCGAATACGGTCGGCGCCTGCTCGCCGGCCAAGTTCGTCAAATGGGAAAGAAAGCCGGGCGTAATGAATACCCGCCTGAACGGCATTCTCATCGACCGTTACGGCGACAACGAACCGGCCGGCTACCCGACGCTGTGCAAAGGGCGCTTCGAGGTCAACGGCGAAACCTATTACGCGATGGAAGAGCCGACCAGTCTCAATGTGCTCGAGCTGCTGCCGGACATCGCCCGCATCGGCGTTGCCGCCATCAAGGTTGAAGGGCGTCAGCGCAGCCCGGCCTACGTTGCACAGGTGACGCGCACCTTACGCGCGGCGCTCGATGAACTGGGCCGCGATGCCGATCATTTCAGCGTCAAACCCGCCTGGCAGGCCGAACTCGGCAAAGTCTCCGAAGGGTCGCAAGTCACGCTCGGCGCCTACGACCGGCCCTGGCGCTGAACACAAACGGCCATGAAACTCTCGCTCGGTCCGCTGCTTTTTTTCTGGCCAAAGACCCGCGTATTCGACTTCTACGCCGAGATGGCCGAGATCGCTGCGCTCGACATTATCTACGTGGGCGAAGTCGTCTGTTCGCGCCGCCAGCTGCTGCGCACCGCCGACTGGCTGACACTGGCACGTCAGCTGACCGACGCCGGCAAAGAAGTGGTCGTTTCGGCGCAGGCGCTACTTGAATCGGAAGGTGATTTGAAAGCGCTGCGCCGTCTGATCGACGGCGCCGGCTGCAAGATCGAGGCCAATGATCTCGGCGCAGTCAACGTCGCCGCCGGCCGCCCTTTCGTCGCTGGCCCGCACCTGAACATTTACAACGCCGCGACGCTCGCCACTTTTCACCGTTACGGGCTGACGCGCTGGGTGCCACCGCTGGAAGCCTCGCGCACACAGATCCAATCCCTGCACACGCACCGACCAGCCGGCGTCGAAACCGAAGTGTTTGTTTTCGGCAAGCTGCCGCTGGCTTTCTCGGCGCGCTGCTTTACCGCGCGCCATTACGGGCTTAACAAGGATAACTGTCAGTTCAAATGCATCGAGCACCCCGAAGCGGCCACGCTGAAAACCCGCGAAGGCCAGCCCTTCCTTGCGCTCAACGGCATTCAAACGATGTCGGCGCAAACCTATAACCTGCTGGCCGAAGTTCCCGACATGCAGGCGATGGGGATCGATATTCTGCGTCTGAGTCCACAACCGGCGTATATGCCGGAAATCATCGCCGCCTTCGACACCGCCCGCCACGCAGCGGGTACGATGGAGGGCATCGTACCCGCACCTAAACAGGAATGGGCAGATAATGGCTTTGTTGACGGTTATTGGTTTGGCGAGGCGGGCATCGTTGCCAGGCACCAAATGGCGCTCAACACTGTGCAAGGAGTCTGAATATGTCCGGAAACCATTTCAAACTGCCGACCATCCCGCACTTCACACTGCCGGCGTTCATCACCCGCATTGGCGGCCGCCTGCCACAATGGCCACACGCCTGCGTACTGACAGCGATTCTGAACGGCGCGCTGCGTACCAAACTGCTGTCGCGCGACGATTTGCTGCCGCTGGCCGGAAAAACCTTCCTGATCGACGTACTCGACACCGGCGGCAAGGCTGCATTCACCTACCGCGACGAATGCTTCTGCCCCCTGTTCTCACTGCCGGAAACGCCTGATCTCGCCTTCCGCGCCGATCTTTCGGCCTTTCTGCAACTGGCCGTGCGCCAGGAAGACCCGGATACGCTGTTCTTCAACCGACAGCTTTCCATTGAAGGCGACACCGAACTCGGCCTGATTGTCAAAAACATGCTGGATGCCCTTGAATGGCCGAAATTTCCGGACATCTCCGCTTTTGGAAAGCGCTTCCGGCACAGTGCATGATGCATGAGGGCGCGGAAAGATTCCGCCTATCATCAGCGCTGATCGCCTGCTTCCGCCTAGGTGAAATGTGGCACCGCGGCAATCCCGATCAGGCTGCCGAAGAAAACGATCAGGTGAAAAATCATCCATAACAGATAGCGGCGCGCCAGCCGCGACGGATCGCGGTTGGTAATGAGGTAGAGCCGGCCGTCGGGCGGGCGCCCGACAAGGTGCGTATCGGCCAGTTCGCGCGCCTCCCGGTGCTGCTTTTTTATTTCACGACGGGCGGCGCGGCGCACAAGCGCCCACTCCTGCATGTCGATCTCGCCATTCTTGTCGAGGTCGAAGCGTCTGAGCAAGGTGTCCGGGTCCTGCTTCCATTCCTCAAGCAGTATTTTCATATCTTCGCGCGTGTCGAGTTCGGCCGTGTGGTTGCGTGTGCGCAGGTAGCCCAGCAGGTAAATTTCGTCGTCAATGCGCAGCGTCCATTCCGTCGTGCGGTAATTGCTGTGTTCCCGCGTTTCCCGATGTGTGGTTTCGATTTCCGCGCCGTCACAACTGACCACGCATTCGCCACTGCCGTCATCCATGAGGAAATCCAGCTCGCTCTCGCCGCTGGCAACATGCTCCCAGCGGTTGTTTGACTCCCGCCGCTCCGTTTCGAACCGATACCACACGCAGGGCCTCTGGAAGACCTGTGAGCGCAGCGGTGGATCGTGCGGTTTTCCCCGGCCATGCAGGCTGACGTAGCCCTGCGCGGCAGAAGCGATCGGTGATACGGGACAGTCGGTAATTGCACGGCGACGGCGCAAGGCCAGCGTCCAGCCGAGCAGGCTCAGCGCAGCCATGGTGGATAGCCAGAACGTCCGCCATGTCGGATGATCAAACTGGAACAACAGGATCAGCAGGCAGATCTGTCCGCCTGAAATAATGAACTGGCTAAGGCGGGGCTGACCGAATGAAGGCAGAAAAGAGATCAGCCACGACAGCACTATGACCGGTAACGTTCTCAAGCGCCCTGCTCCCCCTGTACTTGCCGCATCATGGCGTCACGTTATCGTCGTTGCACTACTATGCCGGCTGGCTTACATACATATATGGTATTGCGGCCATTCGCCGTTTTTTGACGACTCACGGCATTGCGTACCTTGCCCCGCCCCCCGCTCAGCTGAAAAGCTGCTTGAGATCGACATCCGATTTCTCGGCACCGGAAAACTCGAGCAGCGGCTTGGCGGTAAAGCCGAACATTCCGGCAAGCAGCACCTCGGGAAACTGTTCAATGCGCACGTTGTTGAGGTTGACCGACTCGTTATACAGCTCGCGGCGGTCGGCAATCGCATTTTCCAGGCTGCTGATACGTTGCTGCAACTGCATGAAATTCTCGTTCGACCGCAGTTCCGGATACGCCTCGGCCACCGCGAACAGTCGTCCCAAACCGCTGCGCAATGCATGTTCCGCACCGCCCAGCGCCGCAATATCCTGCGCCTGGCGCGCTTCCTGCACCTGCGAACGCGCCGTAATCACACGCTGCAAGGTCTCCTGCTCAAACTGTTTGTATTGTTTGCAGGTTTCGACGAGCTTGGGCAATTCATCGTGGCGCTGCTTGAGCAGGATATCGATGTTCGCCCAAGCCTTATCAACGTTATGTTTGAGCGAAACCAGCCCGTTGTAAAGCTGAACGGCATAAATGACGACCACGGCCAGCAGGCCAAGCATCATCAGACTCATCACTCCCATCGTCAATCTCCTAAGAATCTTCTAAAAAATCCCCGCAACACCAAACAGAGAAAACCGGACAGATTTACCAAAAATGCGCCGACCCCTCATCATTGACCCGCTCGTTCAAGCAATGCCTTCAGATTGGCCAAAGGCTGCGAGGTCGCCAGCCGGGCAGGCGCCTTGCCATCGACCGCGCTACCCGGCCCTGCGCTCGCCGCCGCATCCAGCTCGCGCGCGTGCTCATTTTCGTGACAATAGATGCACAGCAGCTCCCAGTTGCTGCCATCCTTGGGGTTGTTGTGATGGTTGTGATCGCGGTGATGCACGGTCAATTGCTGGACGTTGGCGTGCGTGAATTCGCGCGCGCAACGGCCGCACACCCAGGGAAAAAGTTTCAATGCCTGTTCGCGATAGCCCATTTCGCGCTGCTGCCGGCGCTGAACAGCTTCGACGACCATCCGGTCGGCATGTGCTCGCTTGGCCGAATCCGTCATATCCACCCTTTCGTTCTCCTGTACATACGCGCTCCCGCATCCGGTCTTCCAGCGATGGATTATAGCCAAAACCGCTGCCCGCAAACCCACGTCGCACGGGCGTTTAGCCGAATTCCGGAACACACCATTACACGGTGCGCCCTCATGCCACACCCCACACACAAAGCGCCGTGGCAAGGACGAGAGTACAATTAGGTCTGCTGTTTTCCCGTTTTTCTTTTCCTTCAAGGGAGTCGGTCAATGAATACTAGCACACCACTTTCCGACGCCGAACGTCAACGCCTGATCGGTGTTGAACCGCCTTGTATCGGTATGTGCTCGATCGATCCGGAAACCCAGATTTGTGGTGGTTGCTACCGCCATATGGATGAGATCGTTTCCTGGGCGCTGATGACGCCCGCCGAGCGCGAACGCGCCATGGAAAACATCCGCCAGCGCCGTCTGGCGGCCGGCCGCGCCTAAAGCGGCATCTGAACGGATCGACGATCAAACCGGGTTGGTGATCGCCGGACTGCTTATCCGGCGACACCAAGCCTGGGTTTAGAAACGAAGCCGTACAGCGCTAGAAATAATTGAGCAGCGACGGCGGCGGCACTCTCGGCACATAGCCGGCAATCCATTTAAGCGGGGTCAGGATCGTTTCGGGAATCAGGGTCATCACCAGCAGCAGGATGCACTGCGCCGTGAAATAGGGCATCACCGGCATCAATATTTCCTCCATCCTGACCCGCCCTGCGGCACAGGCGACATTGAGCACCGGCCCCACTGGCGGCGTCAGCAGGCCGAGTACATTGACCAGGGTGAAAATGATCCCGAAGTAAACCGGATCAATGCCTGCCGCCTTGAGCAGCGGCAAGAAAATGGGCGTCAGAATAAGAATCGTCGGCACCACGTCCATGGCCGTACCCACCAGCAGCACGACGACCATCAGCGTGAAGTTCAGCAGTAGCGGGCGGTCGACCAGGCCGTCGAGCAGCGCGGTGATGAGCTGCGGCATGCGGGCGATCGTCATGATGTAGCCGGCCACCTGCGCCGCAGCCGCGAGGAACATGACGACGCTGGATGTTTTTGCCGCATTGGTGAGCGCCTTGAACATATCCCGAACCGTCAGCTCGCGGTAGACGAAGACGCCGATGAGCAGCGCATAAACCACGGCGATCACGCCGGCCTCTGTAGCGGTGAAGACGCCGCCGCGCAGTCCGACGATGATAATCACCGGCAGCAGCAGCGCCCACAGGCCGCTCATGAAGATGCGCAGCATTTCCTTCGGTGTCGGCCGTTGCATGTGCGACGTGATGCCTTCCTTGCGGGCGATGAAAAACCAGGCCAGGCCCATGATCAGCGTCAGATAGACCGCCGGCGCAATACCGCCGAGGAACAAGGACTTGATCGATACGCCGGCGGCGACGCCATAAACGATCATCGGCACTGACGGCGGCATGATCGGCGCCACCATGTTGCCGGCGGCGACCAGACCGGCGGCCTTGGCGCGGCTATAGCCGGAATCGGCCATCATGGGGATAAGGATAGCGCCGAGCGCTGCCGTACTGGCGACGGCCGAACCGACCAGGCTGGCAAAAATCAGGCAGGCAAGGATGGTGACGTAGCCAAGCCCGCCGCGCATACCGCCGACAAAAATATTGCAGAAATCGATGATGCGACGGGTCAGCCCGCCCCGGTTCATCAATTCGCCGGCAATGATGAAGAACGGCAGCGCCATCATGGTCACGCTGTCGACGCCGCGCATGAGCTGCGCCGCAATAATCTGCGGATTGGTCGCGCTGCCGCCCATGTGCAGCGCTGTGGCAACGGAACCGAGCAGCAGAGAAAACGCAATGGGCATGCCCAGCATCATGGCGCCGCACAGATAAACGAGGAACAAAACGATCAGGGTCATGGTGTTCTCCAGTCCTTATTGCATAGCGTCTTGTTCGGGTTCATGACGCACCGAGAGCAATTCACTGACCGGACGCTTGAGTGCGATCAGCCGGTAGAGATTCGCCAAGGCAATAACGATGATCGAAACGCCGGTGACGAGGCCGACGGCATACACCAGATAAATGGGGAATTGTGTCGCCACCCAACGGTCTCCCAGGTTTTGCATGACGAGCTGCCAGCTACCGCGGGTCAGAACAACCATCATCCAGATGATGCCGACCTGCACCAGAAAATAAATAGCCTTTTGCCAAATATCGGGGATGCGTGAAAGCACGCTATCGATGATGAGATGCTGGTTTTCGCGCATGGCACCAATGGCGCCCAGATAAACCAGATAAATGAAACAGAGGCGGGCAATTTCTTCCGACCACTCGAAGCCGGTCGAAAAAACATAGCGCAGCACCACATTGGTAAATACCAAAACGATCATCACCGCCAGAAAGAAGGCCATCAGCGCTTCTATGCTGCGGAAGAGCAGGTTGAGGTTGAGTCGGTTCATCGCAATCCTCGCGGCAGTAGGGGTCGGGCCTGGTAGGGTCTGTGGCCCCGACGGGATGAAAAACCCTCATGGCGCCGCCATGAGGCCATGAGGGTTTGCGGATGGGCTTTTCCGGCTGCGCCCGGCGACCGGGTGCCCTTTTACTGCACCGCCCGGATCTTGTCGGTCAGCGGCTTCGCCCAGGCATGATCGGCATACAGCTTGTCGGTCAGCGGCTTGAGCATTTCAATGATTTTCTGCCGGTCAGCATCCGTCACGGAAGTCACCGTCACGCCCTTGCTCTTGAGGAACTGGCGATCCTTGTCGACGCTGGCAAGATAGTTATCCCACGCGGTTACGGCGGTTGCCTTGGCGGCCTCGCGCACGACCTTCTGATGCTCCGGACTGAGCTTGTCGAAGAAGGGTGCGCTGACGATCACTTCCAGCGTGGCGATGATGTGGTTGGTTTCGTAAAGATACTTCTGCACTTCGTAGAAGGCCTCGCTGATAACCGTCACCATGCCGTTATCCTGGCCGTCGACGACGCCGGTTTCCAGCGCGCTGAACAAGTCGCCCAGCGGAATAACCTGGGCGCTGGCGCCCAGATTCTTGGCGATACCGACGTGGATCGGGTTGGATGGCATACGGAATTTTTGCCCTTTGAAATCGGCCACCGAGGTAAGTTTTTTATTGCTGGTAAAGGTGCGCGCGCTGTTCGGCCCCCAGCTCAGCAGACGAACGGCCGGAAATTTCTTATGGAAATCTGCACTCAATTCATCGGCAATCGGGCCGGTCCAGACTTTCTTTGCATGATTCAGGTCGCGATACAGGAACGGCCAGTCGGTAATCAACATGGTCGGGTATTCCTGATTCATGTTCGAGCCGATGACGGCCACTTCGATGGTGCCGTTGCGCACCCCGTTCCAGAGGTCGGCCTCGTTGCCCAGCGTGCCGGAATGATAAATATCGACCTTGATGGCGCCGTTCGTCCCTTTCTCGATCTGCGGCTTGAATACGGTATCCAGCGCCGCCGCCATCGGGTGCGTATTCCCCCAGTTGTCGCCGACTTTAATGGTCACCGGCGCGGCAAACACGCTGCTTGTAGCCGCCAGCGCCAGGCACGTCATCAGAATTTTCTTCAGCTTCATCGAAGTTTCCTCTCTTGTTTGAAAATGCAAGAATATCCGCCGCCCGCTGGCGACCTTGAAAAGCCGACGAACACTGCGGTCCGGAACGCTTTCTTTCACGGCGGCGACCAACACCCACGCCAACATGCAGCCGTTTTCCGCCAACGTTTCCGGACCTGTCGAGCCAACGACACCGGCCCGACTTTTGTGTTTATCGTGTCAGGATTCTAAAGGGTTTTTTCAACCAATCGTGACAGATTCACAAATATTATCCATTTAGGCCCGCTTCGCCCAGCGTAGGAGCCGGCGCAGCGGACAATTTTGCGCGGCGCGCTGCTTTTCGCTTGGTTGGCGAACTTCCGCAACCCGCAGCCCTGAAGCCCTCGTATTTAGGGCATCTCCAGAGGGGGTGCCCTGAACCCCTTATCAACAGGGCATCTCAGAGGGAGGTGCCCGGAGATGCCCTATCCACGCGGGTTTCCGGGCACCTGCCCGGAAACGCCCTATTGGCGCGGGCTCCAGAGGGGCCTATCAGAGAGGTCTATCATCCAATGCCGCGCCCCGTTTTATCTCTGCGCCGCAGCGCCCAGCGCGCATTCGACCAGCCGGACCCAGTAAGTCACACCGAACGGAATCGCCGCGTCATTGAAATCGTAACGCGGATTATGCAGCGTATACGCGCCGGCGCTTCCCGCCTCGTCTCCATTGCCGAGCCAGACGTAACATCCGGCCTTCTCGCGCAGCATATAGGCGAAATCTTCCGCGCCCATCGACGGCGCTGCGCTCGTGCGCAGGTTCTCACCGCCGATCGCCTGCGCCGCAGCGCGCTGGCACAAGGCCGTTTCGGCGGGATGGTTGATCGTGGCCGGGTAGCGTTCCAGAAAACTCACTTCGACGGAGGCGCCGAAGGTTTGCCCGATGCCCGCGCCGAGGCGCATCACGGCCTGTTCGACGCGCCGTTCGACTTCGGGGCGCAGGGTGCGGATTGTTCCGCGCAGCACAACCGCTTCGGGAATCACGTTGAGCGCATCACCGCCGTGAATCTGCGTGACGCTGACGACGGCCGCTTCGCCAGGATCGATTTCGCGCGCGACGATCGTCTGCAAAGCCAGCGTCAGGTGGCTGGCAACGACCAGCGCGTCGATGCCTTGATGCGGCATGCCGGCATGGCAGCCTTGGCCACGCACCGTAATTTCAAAACAGCTGGAGCCTGCCATGACCGGCCCCGGAAAAGCAGCGATCTGACCGACCGGCAGCCCCGGCCAGTTGTGCAGCCCAAACACCGCATCCATTGGAAACCGGCGGAAAAGGCCGTCCTCCAGCATTTTCTGCGCGCCGCCGCCCACTTCTTCCGCCGGCTGGAAAATGAAGTAAACAACGCCTTCGAAATCGAGTCGGTCACGGTACGCGCTCAGATAACGCGCTGCGCCGAGCAGCATCGCCGTATGCCCGTCATGGCCGCAGGCGTGCATGCGCCCGGCCTGCGTCGAGCCATAGTCGGCCTGACTGATTTCCATGATCGGCAAAGCGTCCATGTCGGCGCGCAGGCCGATCGCCCGCATGCCATCGCTTTGCCCATGGCTCTGACCCGTCCCCTTTCTCAAGACCCCCACCACGCCGGTACCGGCCAGGCCGCCATGCACTTCCAGTCCGTAGGCGGCCAGCTCCCGCGCGACAAACGCCGCCGTACGCGCCTCATTAAAAGCCAGTTCGGGATGCGCGTGAAGATCGCGGCGGATGGCAATGATGTCGGAAAGAAACGGGATCTCCAGCAGAGGAGGCGTAGAAAGGCATGGCGTCATGATTCAATTACACCGGCAAATGTGACGGAACCATTGTATAGCGAATCCCGCCGCTTCCGACATCCCGCCCGCCGGGTCGCCGGCATTCCGCCCCATGCCGCCGCTTGCCGGCACGCCTGTCGTTCCGCTATGCTGGCGGCCATGCGCATCATCATCATCAGCGGGCTATCCGGTTCGGGCAAGACAATCGCTCTCAACCTGTTTGAAGACACCGCTTATTACTGCGTCGACAACCTGCCGGCTACGCTGTTGCCGACGCTTATCGACCAGCTCGTCCGCCAGGGCGTCGGCAAGGCGGCCGTCGCCATCGACAGCCGCAGCGGCGACAGCATCGCCGCGCTGCCGCAGCAGCCTGACGTCCTGCGCAAAGCCGGACACGAAGTCCACTTCCTTTTCCTCGACGCCAAGGATGAGACATTACTCAAACGTTATTCCGAAACGCGGCGTCGCCATCCGCTGGCCAGCGACTCGCGCACCCTTGTCGAATCGATCAGCGAAGAACGCCGACGACTGGCCCGTCTGGCCGATCTCGGCCACCGCATTGATACCAGCGAACTGGCGCCCAACGCGCTGCGCGAATGGATCCGCCAGTTCATTACGCCCAACGAGCGGCAAACGCTGACGCTACTTTTTGAGTCTTTCGGCTTCAAACACGGCGTACCGCTCGATGCCGAACTCGTCTTCGATGTCCGCTGCCTGCCCAATCCGCATTACAACCCGGCGTTGCGCGCACTGACCGGGCGCGATGCGCCGGTTGCTGCATTTCTCGATGGCGAGGCCGAAGTACGCTGCATGCGCGAGGACATTACCCGCTTCATCACAACCTGGCTGCCGTGTTACATCCGCGACAACCGCAATTACTTGACCGTCGGCATTGGCTGCACGGGCGGCCGCCATCGCTCGGTTTATCTGGCCGAATGGCTGGCCGGCCATTTCCAGGCGCAGCCGTATGTGCAAGAAACGCAGCAGGTGCGCGTTTTCGTCCGCCACCGCGAATTACCACCGTCGCCACCGTTGGCCCCATTGCCCCCGCTGCCGCCGGCAGAAAACCTGGCCCCGCAGCCTGCAAAAACGCACCATGCCTGAAGCCAATTCCGCAAATTCCGCACCCCGGCCCACTGCCGCCGTCTGCCTTGCCCTGACCGGCGCATCCGGCATGCCTTACGGCCTGCGCCTGCTCGAATGCCTGCTCGACGCCGGCCGCCATGTGCAGCTCGTGTATTCTCCGACAGCGCGGATCGTCGCCCGTCAGGAAACCGATGTCACCCTGCCGGAAGAGGCCGCGGACGCGCAACGACAATTACGCGCGCATTTTGCCGAATTGCCCGGCAGACTTGATGTTTACGGGCATGAAGACTGGTTTGCGCCGATGGCAAGCGGCTCGAACCCGCCCTCGGCAATGGTCGTCTGCCCCTGCACAATGGGCACGCTCGCCGCCATTGCGCAGGGACTGGCCAGCAATCTGATCGAGCGCGCCGCCGATGTCATGCTCAAGGAAAACGGCCCGTTGATTCTGGTGCCGCGCGAAACGCCGTTCTCGGCAATCCATCTGGAAAACATGCTGCGGCTGTCACGTGCCGGCGCCGTCCTCCTGCCGCCCAACCCGGGCTTTTACCACCGACCGCGCACGGCAGCCGAACTCGTCGACTTCGTCGTCGCCCGCATCCTCGACCAGCTGAACGTCCCGCACCAACTCGCCGCGCGCTGGGGGAAAATCACCCAGAGCAACCCTCCGCGTCCCTGAAAACCTTTTGTGACTTCGTCATCCCCGCAACTTCGGAGAAGCTTCGGCAACGCGCTACCTTCTGCTTCGTCTGCTTGGTAACCCCTGTACCGCGCCCCGGAAAGCGTCCAACGCTGCTTCCAGGTGCTCAATGATTTCTTGCTGCAGCACCTCCGGTGGCGGCAGATCGTCCAGCGTGTCCAGGCTGTTGTCTTTCAGCCAGAAGACATCAAGGCTGGCCTTGTCACGGGCCATCAATTCATCGTAGCTGAAGTATTTGAAACGTTCGGTTTCCTGGCGCTGGTGGCGGTTTTCCGGCTGGTAGCAAGTAATGAAGTCCTGAAGATCATCGAATTTGAGTGGGCGGGTTTTCAGAGTGAAGTGCTGGTTGGTGCGCAGGTCGTAAAACCACACGCCCTGGGTATGGATGCGGCCATCCTTTGGGGCGTTGTCGAAGAACACCACATTGGCCTTGACCCCTTGCGCGTAAAAAATGCCAGTGGGCAGACGCAGGATGGTGTGCACGTCGCACGTTTCCAGCAGCTTGCGGCGAATCTTTTCGCCTGCGCCGCCTTCAAACAGCACGTTATCGGGCAGCACCACGGCGGCCTGCCCATCCACCTTCAGCAGACTAATGATGTGCTGTAAGAAATTGAGCTGCTTGTTAGAGGTAGTTTCCCAAAAGTCCTGCCGCTCGTAGGTCAGGGCCTCGCGGTCTTCCTCGCCCTCGGCATTGGTAATGGTTATGCTGCTTTTCTTGCCAAAGGGCGGGTTGGCCAGCACGTAATCCACTTTGAAACGCGGCTCGGCAATCAGCGCGTCAGAGCGTTCCACCGCCGGTTCGCCATCCAACTCGCCGATATTGTGCAAAAACAGATTCATCAGACACAGGCGGCGAGTATTCGGCACGATTTCGTTGCCGTAAAAGGTCTGGTCGCGCAGAAATTCCTTTTGCCGTTTATCCAGCCGCGCACCGGGGCGCGTCAGCCAGTTGTAGGCGCCCAAAAAGAAGCCGCCGGTGCCGCAGGCCGGGTCGGCAATGGTCTTCATCGGCTCGGGGCGCACGCAAGCCACCATGGCCTTGATCAGGACACGCGGAGTGAAGTACTGCCCGGCACCGCTCTTGGTATCTTCGGCATTCTTCTGCAACAGTCCCTCGTACAGATCGCCCTTGGTGTCGGCATCCAGGCTGATCCAGTTTTCGGCATTGATCATCTGCACCAGGCGCGAGAGCTTGGCCGGATCCTGAATTTTGTTTTGCGCCTTGAAGAAGATCGCACCCAGCATGCCCGGTTCCTGCCCCAGCCGCTGCAACACCTTGAGGTAATGCGCCTCCAGCGGCGCGCCCACCTTGGCCGTCAGGCTGGGCCAGTCGTAGCTCTTAGGAATACGCGTATCGCGTTTGTACGGCTCTTGCGCGTATTCATGCGCTAGTTTCAGGAATAGCAGATAAGTCAGCTGCTCCAGATAGTCGCCATAGCTCACCCCGTCATCACGCAGGGTGTGGCAAAAATTCCAGACTTTCTGGACGAGGGAAGAAGCGTTCATCAAATACCCATCAAGTACGAATTGAGCACACAACCAATTAATTTAAAAAGAAAATATCAGAAGCCCAACCCCAGTGAAACCCACTCTATCAAGTACCCATCAAGTAAATTTCCCGGTCAGACGGCTGGAGACGATAGCTTGCTGCCCAGCCGGTTATACACAAACGGATTTGTGTCCGGAAACACGGCTTTTTCAATACACAAAAACGCCTCCTCTCCCCCTGTGCGTATCTACAAGACTCAGCGTCTGGGCGAGCTGTCCTCATGACACATGTCCAGACAAACAGAATTCGTCTGAATTTAAACAACATTTTGATATGACATGTTTTTTCAAACCATAAAGGACAGTGTTGACAAATTTGTCCTCATTTCACCCATTTCGTCCTTTAGACGTGAGCCGATACCGCCGCCAGCGACGATCGCCTTCGTGTGTCACCAAGCCTTCACTGCTCAGCTCCCCCAAAGCCCGGCTGATGGTACGCAAAGCCAGCTCGGGGGCCACACGCTGATGCACTTCGCTAGACGAACTATCGGGACAGAGCGATAGATCTTCCGAAACCAGGGCTCACAAGCGGCGTGGCGTTATGCACTTGAGCCTGAAGCAAAAAACCTCAGGCCTTCTGGACGTGGAAGGGCTGTTCATCAAATACCTATCAAGTAAGATGCATTCACTTAACACATTGAATTAGATAATATTTTTCGCATAAAATTGCGCACGACGCCCAAATTGCCAAGTACCTGTCAAGCAACGCTTTTGGCCCAAAACGGCACATAGCGCCTCAGCTTGGGCGCTGCGTCCGGGTCGTGCAAGTCAATTACGCTAGCCTTCATTGCTTCTCTAATCAATCGCGAAGCAATGGCACTGTTCTTAGAGTCAATGCCAAAACGTTTACGCAAGGAGCTGTTGGTCATGTGCTCCCGCTGCACATAACACAGACATGCATGTAGGTACACAGCGCGGATACGGTCTACAGATTCCATGCTATTCAGTGATTGCGGAGCAAACAAGGTGCTACGCGTACAGTCTCCAACCACCTCAAACTCCGGGGCGGGCAATTGATAATGCTCAGCTAGGGAAACTACCTTATCGACCCCGCTACCCCGCTCTTCGCAGATCCCCATACGCCGCATGATTGAGGCCAGAGCTTCATTGCGTGAACGCGGTGGGTTATCCAGCATGCGTGGTATATCCACCAACGGCTTGCCGGGATTGGTGATCTCCATGCGGTCATCGAATATCTCCACCATAGAGCCGCTACCTGTAATGGACAAATCCTGATGAATCAGCGCATTAGCCACCAATTCACGAATGGCCAGTTCTGGATAAACAGGAACTTCTTTACGCAAAGCCTGCCCAATTACCTCATTGACAGGTAAAAGGCTATTGATAAAGCCAATCAGGCCTTCAAACCCTACCGCATAGCCCTTGATACCCGTTTGCTCACGTATGGTTTCCGTACGCCCTTTGCCTTTGTAGACGATCACACGCACAGCCTTACGTTGCAAGCTGGGAAAATTCGCTAAATTTTTGGCCAGCAAGATAGCGCCGATATTGAGGATATTCCAATAGCCACCGCCAACGGACTCAATCAAGCGGTCGGCAGCCAGCGCACTTAAGATGCCAGAACGCCCATCAGGCAGTGGCTGGACGAGAAGGTCGAAGTACCCTGGGTAATCCAGCAGGTTCAACACTTCATCCGCACTTACTTTATCAATGGCGGGCTGGCGCTCAAAAGGCAGTGCATCCAAAACGCGCCAAAGTATACGCTCTTTCTCCGGAAACTCCTTCAGGCGCTTTTTATAAGATCCAACTCGGATATATCCTTCCCCAGAAAACTTCACCGGATGCCTGTAGGCTGCATCAATTTCCAATAGCACCATGGACAAATCGTTAATTCCAACTTTAACTTTGACAAAATGAAAGTTGATTTTGGGCTCTAATAACCGAAGCAACCAGTTTTCAAGCTCTTCATTACGTACCCGTTTACGTTGAGGGTCAAAATCGGTACCAATAGGTGCATGTGTTGCGTCATCCACGCCCCAAAGCATGTAGGCATGTGTTTTTCCTTCTAAAGCCGCCGAATTAGCCAAGGCTGAAATGTATTCACCTATCACCTGCGGCTCGGCATCGTTGCGCTTGAACTCCAGCCAAGTGGTCTCCTGTGGCTGTGTGCACAATTCACGCACCAGGCCGACCCAATACTGCTCAGACATCTTGAATCTCCTTTTTCTTGCGCCCGCGCGGTTTTTGGGGCGGGGTTTGCGCAGCGCGTTGGGCGCGGATGCGTTCCAGCAGAGCGCTGGCGGGTTCGTCACTGGGGTCTTGCGGCACCAGTTCACCGGCAAAGGCAGCGCGCAGGATGTTTTGGCGTTGGGCGGTGGTTTGTTTGAAAGAGAACTCAATACGTTTTAATTGTTCAGATATTTCATTAGTTTGAAAATTAAGCTTCAAGACAATTTCTTGCTGCTCTTTAAATGGCGGCATTGGTATTGCAAGTGCAGATAGCTTTGAGCCATTTACATTAGCTTGACCAACTTGCTGAACAACCACTGACTTTACCCATTGTCTCCCATACGCAGAATTGATATATGCCGAAGCAAGCTCAGGCAGATAGCCGTCAGAGAAACGAACCCCGATCAAATATGAGGCAAAAGAACAAGGATCAACCTGTAATCTATAAATAGCAGTCTTTCCAACCAGCTCAGGGCTATTGGTTCGATTGAACAATAAGTCGCCATCTTGCAAATACAAAGCAGGAAATTCGACATGATTTATAGGAAGATATTTTAAGATTGAGAAATCTAGCTCTCCATCCTTAATATTTCCCATACGCAAAACAGGAACACCAGATGCATCCTCATTTGTTTTGGATGACGAGCCATATCTTTGTTCAATAGTGAGTTGCTCCACACTCGCCCACACCCAGCCTTCAGGCAACGTAGGCAGGTTCTGGGTATCTGGTGGGATCGGCTCGGGGTATTTGCCTTGCCAGTTTTTGGGCGGGGTTTTGCCTTGCTGGGCGAATTTTTCCAGTTGTTTGGCTTCCCAGCGGGCGCGGCGTTCTTGCAGGATGCGTGCCAGCAGCTCGGCGCCGGTTTCTGTGGGCGGGTGTTGCGCGCGCCAATCGGCAGTGAGCTGGCCTTCGACTGCGGCTTTTAGCAAGGATTGGCGGTATTGCGCCAGCTTTTTTTGTGCGGCTTTCAGCTCGGCCACCCCGGCATCAAGGTCGGAAAGCAGTTCTTCTAGCTTGGCAACGATACGGGTTTGTTCGGTAAGTGGTGCAATCGCCAAAGGAATTCTCCGCATGGTCGAACTTGTTAGTTTCAACCTTGTCGAGCCTGTGACGTAAGGTTGATAGTCAATGGTGTTAAGTTGATAGCAAAGAAACCGATTGTTCATTACACCGTCAGCGCCAGATAAAATATGGGCGTGGTTATTAACCCAGAAGCGCCCATTTGCCAAATATGCTTTCTCCTTTATCGGGTCTAAAAATGGCGCCGCATCCTCACCAAGTAATACGCGCTCACCCTCGGAGCGAAATGCATCGATAAATCCAACTTGGCCGGTCGCCCCATAGTAGGGATAGAGGTCGTTCAGAGACTTTCCACTAATTCGACTATCACGCTCTGATGCATTGATTGGCTCTCGCTCAGAATCCATGACATTTACAACAGCATCCAGTGGTGCTTTAACCCAACCGACTGGAAGCCTTTCACTTTGCGTCGCCGCGCCTTCTGCCTTCAAGCTCACGCCACCAGCTCCCCATTCATTTCATTCATCAGCGCGTCCAGTTCCGGGCCAAATAGTTGCCAGGCTTTTTGCAGGCCGCCGTGGCCGGCGAGTTCGGCGTAGTCGAAGTCTTCACGGCTGATGCTGCAACTGTTGGCGATGTGGTCTTTCATCAGGCGCAGCCAGTCCATTTGCTCTGGCGTAAAGACAGTGCGGCGTTGGGCGTTGTGGCGGAAGACCCAGGCCTGGAAGCGTTTGTCCACCTCGTCGGCAAAGGGTTTGAGTTCGGTATCCAGCCCCAGGGCGAAGCGCAGCAGAGAGATCAAGTCAGTGAGCTGGCGCTGGCGGCTGACGCCTTTGACCTGATGGCCCTGGATGCGGGCGTAGGCGCTCCAGAGTTTTTCGGTGGTGAGCAGGAGCGGCGGCAGGCTTAGGCGTTCGTGCAGTTCTTCGATCATGTCGAAGGTGAGTGCACGGCGCTGGTAGGGTTGCTGGTAGAAAAAGGCGAGCGCGGCAATGTCGTCTTTGTGCTGCTCAAGGTAGTCGGCAAAGCGCTGGATGGTGGCTCGGGCTTGCGCTTCGGCCTGCTTGCTGAAGCCTGAGTAGGTGACTTGATCGAGGTTGATGTGGTCGATGATTTGCTCGCGTTCGCGGCGGGCGGTTTCGAGGGCTTCGCGCAGCGAAGGGTTATCGAAGGGCGCGCAGGCGGCAGCGACGCGCTGGGCGCGGGCGGCGTCGATTTCTTCAGGCAGCAGGGTGTCTTCACTGCGGGTGATGCCCTTGGCCTGGGCGGTGGCCAGCGCGGTTTGCACGATGGCGTCTGGGTCGAGCGCGGTGATGAGCGCCTTGCCCAGTTCGCCTACGGATATGCCGCCGCTGGTTTTTTCAATGCGCGCCTGGGCCTTGCTGTCGAGCTGCTTGGCCAGGCGCACCAAGCGGTTGCCCAGGCTCAGCACGGTGTCGTCGTCGCGGCTACCAAGGGCCACGCCTTGCAGCAAGGCTTTAAGGGCAACGCCAGGTTTTTTCTCCAGCGGGCGGCTTTCGGTTTTGAGGGATTTTTCAACGCCCACGGCGTCGATCAGCACGAAGCGGGCTTTGGCGCCTTCGGCGCTGCCGCTAACGCGCTTGAGGCCATCGGCATCCAGACTGCGCACGCCGCGGCCTTTCATTTGCTCGTAATAGCCTTTGCTGCGCACGTCGCGCATGAAGAGCAGCACTTCCAGCGGTCTGATGTCGGTGCCGGTGGCGATCATGTCCACGGTGACGGCGATGCGCGGGTGGTAGTCGTTGCGGAAGCTACTCAAGATGCCGTCGGCGTCTTTCTCGGAATAAGTGACTTTGCGGCAAAAGTTGTTGCCCTGGCCGTAAACCTCGCGCACGATCTGGATGATGTCGTCGGCGTGGCTGTCGGTTTGGGCAAAGATCAGGGTTTTGGGCACTTCTTTGCGGGCGGGGAAGATCTGCGTTTCTACCGCGGTTTTCATGGCCTGGATGACCTGCCGGATTTGGCTGGGGTTGACCACGGAGCGATTCAGCGCCTTGGCGCTGTAGGGGGTGTCTTCTTCGATTTGCGCCCAGCGTTTTTTGCGGGTGTCACGGTCGCGGTGATCCACCCATTCGCGGGCCTTGAGTTCGGCACCTTTCTGGGTGATTTCGGTTTCGATTTCGTACACGTCGTAGCCGACGTTGACGCCATCGGCCACGGATTGCTCGTAGGTGTATTCGGCGACGATGTTTTCGTTGAAAAAGCCGTAGGTGCGCTGGTCCGGTGTCGCAGTTAGGCCAATCAGGCTGGCATCGAAGTAGTCCAGCACCTGCTTCCACAGGTTGTAGATGCTGCGGTGGCATTCGTCGATGATAATGAAGTCGAAGCTTTCTACCGGCACGTCAGGGTTGTAGTGCACGAATTTTTCCTGCCCGGCGCTTTGCTGCACTTCGTTGAGTGAAATGTCTTCCGCCGATTCGTCGATCGGCTCGCCCGAAAGAATCGAATACATGCGCTGAATAGTGCTGATGCACACCTCCGCGTACGGATCAATATGTGAAGACGCCAGGCGCTGTACCCTGTACAGCTCGGTGAACTTTCGGCCATCGTCAGGCGGGGTGTAGGCCATGAACTCCTGATGCGCCTGTTTGCCAAGGTTGCGGGTATCAACCAAAAACAACACGCGCCTAGCGCCGGCGAACTTGATCAAGCGATAGACAGCGGTGATGGCGGTGTAGGTTTTTCCCGAGCCAGTGGCCATGTGCACCAAGGCGCGCGGCTTGTTTTGGGCAAGCGATTTTTCCAGCCCGGTAACGGCGCTGATCTGGCAAGCACGCAAGCTGCGTTCAGGCAAGGGCGGCATGTGTTCGGCCAAACGGCGACGCAGGGTTTCAGGTTGCTCAAGCCAATCGGCCAGGGTTTGTGGCCGAAAGAAATGGAAGATTTCACGCGAGCGCGGCGCGGGGTCGGCGCCGTCGGTAAAACGGATGATTTGCCCGGTGGCCTCGAACAAAAAGCGTAGTGGTTGATTGCCCTGCCGCCATTTTAGGGTGGCGTTGGCGTAACGGGCGGTTTGGCTCTCGGCCACGGTGAGAACGGCGCCGGCGCTGTCTTTCTTGGCCTCGATCACGCCCACGGGATCACGGTTGACGAACAGCACGTAATCAGCCGGGCCGGTGTCGGTGGGGTATTCGCGTACAGCTACGCCAACGCCAGCGCCCAGATTGAGCGCCCGCATGTCCTGAATGATCCAGCCGGCTTGCTCTAGCTTGAGGTCGATTTGCTGGCGAGCCTTGGTTTCCGGCGTCATGTGTGTTTTCCTTTTGCTTGACGCTGTTTCGTCGCTCACCATTCTAACAGGGATACACCCGGCAATTTTCCGCGTCTATTACCGCCAGCCGAGAATGATCGATTACCACCGCTTTCTATTTCCTTGTCTTCTTTTTTTCCGGCAAATGCGGTAGCGGCCGGCGGGCAACAAGCAGGTGACGGATCGCCATTTACTGCGTGGTCTGCCGGCGGCTTACCGCCTTCCCTTTTGGCAAATTCGAGCCGCTCTTTAAACTTGCGAAGTCCCCTCTGAAACCCTTTTATCCACGGATATCTCCCCGACAGGGGAAGAATTGGAAAAATGCGGGTGCGGAAGCGCAGACGAATCTCCAAAAAAGGGGAAGCTGAAGCCCGCGTATTTAGGACATTTCAGAGGGGACGCCCTGAACACCGCGTAAACAGGGCATCTCCGGCGCACATGCCCTGAAGTCCTTTATTTATAAGGGTTTCAGAGGTGCCTGCCCGGAAACACCCCATCCACATGGGGTTGCGTGCAGCCCTTTTTAAAAACCAGACAATCTATAGCGGCTCGACTTTGCCAAAAGGCAAGGCGGCGAGCCGCAGACA
>CALAIL010000074.1 GCA_937923255.1 uncultured Propionivibrio sp.
GGGGAGCCGCTGACAGTACGAGTAGTACGGCAAGGCGAGCCAACGTCGTATTTTGGCGAAAGAAGGCACTATTTCAGCGGGGGTAACTGGCAACACCTGTCCCCCAAAACCACACTCTCAATAAGATTAATTGTCAATAACAAATCGTTTGGATAGACTCGCGGCGCGTTTTGGCAAATGCCGCGCAATGCTGCATTCCCGCCGGTATCCGTGATGTCCGGGGTATCCGCGCAGGCCTTGGGCAGACGATTTTTGCTTGACCCTGCCTGCTGTCGCCGTCCCTGACCGCGAACCCGGCGCAAGGGCGGCGAGCGCTTGCGTCGAGCCTGCGTATTTTCAGCGATTGTATGGAAAGCGCAGAAAGTGCGGGAAGGCAGCAAAGCCGCCCGCCGCCAAAACCGCAGACCATGCACAAAGGAACGGAAAAACCAGAACGTCGCCCCAATCGACACCAACATTCAATAACGCAAATTTTTAGGAAGCTCATCATGAACCGCTCATCTAGCACCTTCACGGCGCTTGTCACGCCGCTGGCCGCTGCGCTGGCTGCCCTGTTTGCGGCCGGCGCACAGGCACAGGCCGCCGAGACGCCATCGCGCGCCCAATCCAGCGCACAACAATCCAGCGCACAACAATCCGGCGCGCAAGAAAACGAAGCGACCGCGCTATCCACGATCAATGTCACCGCCAAGGGCTACGCCGCCGACGATAGCGAAACGCCGATCGCCACGACGGTGCTCACGCGCGAGGCGCTGGCGCACAAGCAGGCGCAGAACGTCGGCGAGGCGCTGCGCGGCGAACCCGGCCTGTCGGTCATGCTTGACGGCGCGCAGGGACAAAATCCGATCATCCGCGGACTGGGCAAGGACAGCATCGTGCTCTTGGTCGACGGCATGCGGCTGAATTCCGCGCAGCCGGTCGGTGCGATCGCCTCGTTCATGTCGATGGGGCTGGCCGAACAGGTCGAAGTCGTCAAAGGCCCGGCCTCCGTACTCTACGGTACCGGCGCACTCGGCGGCGCCATCAACGTGCGGCTGCCGCAGGCGCGTTTCCAGCCGGGCGTGCACTTTGACACGCGGCTCGGCTACGACACTGCCAGCAAAGGGCTGCGCGGTGCGGGTGTCCTCAACGCAGCCAGTGACGACCATGCCCTGATGCTCGGCGTAGCGCGCTCGCAGCAACAGGATTACCGCACGCCGGAGGGCCGCGCCAACCGCACCGGCTATGATTCAGGCGCATTTATCGGCCAGTACCGTTTCCGCATCGACAGCGCACAGCAATTGCGCCTGTCGTTCCAGCAGCAGCGTGATGAAGACGTCTGGTATCCCGGCGCAACGCGTCCGCATAGGCTGCCTGTTATCGGCAGCGTCACGACGCATTCGCCGCGCCAGACGCGCCGCCTGTACGAGGCCGGTTACAGTTTCAAGGGGGCGGGCGAGCAGCCGCTGAATGTCGACGTGCGCGTCTACCGGCAGGAAATGCAGCGCACCATCTACGCCCACGCCAACAGACTGGGGCGCGACATCATCCTCAATTCGGTGAAGTTCGCCACCAACGGCGTCGATGCGCGCGCCGACTGGCTCGCCCACCCGCAACATCTGCTTTCCTTCGGCGTCAATCTCTGGCGCATGAACGCCGAACCGGACAGCCGCACCGCCCAACCGCCGCAGTTCCGGAATTTCGTCACGACCCTGCCGTTCACCAACGGCAAGATGCACGCTACCGGCCTCTACCTGCAAGACGACATGCGTTTCGGCAAGCTGAACGTGCTGGCCGGTCTGCGTCATGACCGGGTGCGCGGCAGCGCCGGCTCGATGAACAGCGGCCGCATCACCTCTGGCCTGGCGCGTGAGGACAGCGCCACCTCCGCCAGCCTCGGCGTCATTTACGAAGCCGCGCCGCTCCTGCGTCCTTACGCCAACCTCTCACGCGCCTTCCGCGCCGCCGACCTGCGCGAGCGCTACCAGTCCGGCCTGCGCAATAACGGCTACTACTACGCCGGCAGCCCGCAAATCAAGCCGGAAACGGCGACGCAGTTCGAGATCGGCCTGAAAGGCGCAAGCGAACGTCTCAACTACCAGATTTCCGCCTACCGCACCCGCATCGACGACTACATCACCGGCATGCGCCTGAGCGGCCGCGCCGCGATCGCCGCCTGCGGCGCAGCCAATGCCGGCGCCTGCATGCAGACGGTCAATCTTGGCCACGCCACGCTGACCGGCCTGGAAGCCGCACTGCACTGGCAGTTCGCCGCCGGCCACTGGCTGCATGCCGCCTATTCGCGCCTGCGCGGCAAAAACGGCGATTTTGACGAACCGCTGTTCCAGATGCCGGCCGACGAGCTGACGCTGGGCTGGGAAGGCCGCCTCGCCCCCGCGTGGACAGCGGACGCCGGCGTGCGCCTGGTACGACGCCAGACGCGCGTAGCGACGCGCTTTGCGCGCGGCACCGAAGACGCGACACCGGGCTTCGGTGTGGTCGATATCGGCGCCACCTGGCGCTTTGCGCCCCGGCAGTCGCTGCGCGCCGCGATCAAGAATCTGGGCGACAAGCGCTATCACGAGCATCTGGCTGAAGGGCTGCCCGGCATGGAGGTGCAGGCGCCCGGCCGCAGCCTTCACCTCACCTGGGAAGGTCGCTTTTGACGTCCTGAGCCTCTGACGTCCACTTCTAACCTTCTGAACTTCCGCCGAACCCATCAGTCCATCCTGCAAGGAGTTCACCATGTCCTCATCCGACCCGCGCCGTCATCGCAACGGATCCGCCGAATCCTCGACATCATTGCGCGCTGCACCCTGCACCGAAAATCCGGAAACGCCCGGCAACCCTGGCCGCCGCCGTCTGCTGGCGGCAGGTCTTGCCGGCGCCGCGCTGGCGCTGGGTGCGCCGTGGCGCGCCGGCGCACAGTCGCCCGCCAAAACCGCGATGCCGCTTAAGCGTCTGCCCAAACTGACGCTGGCCGGGCCATTTGCCACCGTTTCGTACCCGCTGATCCGCATCGCGGAGAGCGGCGCCCTGGCCGACGTGGCCGACCAGGTGGAATTCATCTCCTGGAAGAGCCCCGACCAGTTGCGCGCCATGGCCGTGAACAAGTCAGCGGACTTTCTCGCCATGCCTAGCAATGTGCCCGCCAACCTCTACAACAAGGGCGTACCGCTCAAGCTGCTGAGCATCACTATCTGGGGCATTCTGTGGGTGCTCACACGCGACGCGAAGCTAAACCACATCGAAGATCTCAAGGGACAAGAACTCACCATGCACTTCAAGGGCGACATGCCGGACTGCACCTTCCGTCTGCTGGCGAAGCATGCGGGCATCGATCCCGATAAAGATGTAAAGCTGCGTTACGTCGCTACGTCGATGGAAGCCCTGCAACTACTGCTTATGCGCCGCACCGACAACGTTCTGCTCGCCGAGCCTGCCGTGTCAATGGGGCTGCGCAAGAGCGGTTCTTTTCCGGTCAGCGTCATTGCGCCTGAGCTGCATCGCGGCATCGACATTCAGGCCGAATGGGGCCGCCTCCTCAAACGCCCACCACGCATTCCGCAAGCGGGCGTCGCCATGCTGGAGCCACAGCTAGGCAATGCTATGCTGATCGAACGCTTTCAACAAGCGCACGCCGAAGCCATCCATTGGTGCAAAACCCATCCGGAAGAATGCGGAAAAATGGTTGTCAAGCACATCAATATGCTCACCCCTGAGGCCGTAACCGATGCTATGCGCGCAGACAAGGCCGAACTTGTACCCGCCAGCCAGGCCCGTCCCGAGCTGGAATTTTTCTACCGACAGCTGATGGAGCAGCAGCCAGGTCTAGTTGGCGGCAAGCTACCAGACGACGGCTTTTATTACCAACCCACAACTTCTACGACAGCCGTCGCTGCCTCATGACGATACTACGCACCTGGCTCGCCGAACTGCCCGCCTATCTGTGGGGCGGCTGGGGCGCCATCGCCAGCCTGTTCCTGCTCGTTGCCCTGTGGGAACTGATCGCCGGTCTCTACGGCCCGCTGGTGCTGCCGGCGCCGCTGGAAACGGCCGAGACTCTGCGCCAGTTCATTGAGCAGGGCCATGCTTTTCGCGACGCCCTGCTATTGACGGCGCGGCGCGCCTTCGCCGGCCTCGCCCTGGCCGTCACTTTTGGCAGCCTGCTCGGCGTCGCCGCCGGCGTGTCGATGACCGCCTCGATGATGGCGCGCCCGTGGGTGACCGTGTTGCTGGGGACGCCGCCGATTGCCTGGCTGGTGCTGGCGATGCTGTGGTTCGGCACGGGCGACGGAACGCCGGTTTTCACCGTGTTCATCGCCTGTTTCCCGGTCGTTTTCGCCGGCGGCATGCAGGGCGCGCGCACGCTGGAACAGCGCTGGCGCGATCTGGCGCAAACCTTCGCACTGCCCTGGCGCATGCGGGTCACCGACATCTACCTGCCGCACGTCATCTCCTATCTGTTTCCCGCCGGGGTCGTCGCCCTCGGCAGCGCCTGGCGCGTCGTCGTCATGGCCGAGCTGCTGGCCTCGTCCAGCGGCGTCGGAGCGGCCTTGCAGGCCAGCCGCGCACAGCTGGACATGCCGGCCACGCTGGCCTGGATCAGCGTCGTCGTGCTGCTTCTGTTGGCGCTCGAATACCTGCTGCTGGAGCCGATCAAGCGCGAAATCGAGCGCTGGCGCGAGGCCGGCACACGAGCAGAGGGCAAGGCATGAACACGCCGGCGCTGACCGTCAGCGGCCTCAGCCACGCTTTCGCCATGCGTACCGTGCTGGAGGACGTCAATCTGCGCCTCGACGCTGGCCGGGCAATCGCACTGGTCGGCCCGTCGGGCTGCGGAAAAACGACGCTGCTCAACCTGTGCGCCAATCTGCTGAGCGTACAGTCAGGGCGCATCGACAATACCTTCGACCGCCCCGCCATGCTCTTCCAGCAACCGCATCTGCTGCCCTGGAAGAGCGTTCTCGACAACATCGCCCTCGGCCTCAAGGCGCGCGGCATGCCCCGTGCCGAACGGCTGGCCGCCGCCCGCCGCATGGGGCACGCCCTGGAGCTGGACGATATTGCCATCGAGCAATTTCCCGGTCAGCTTTCCGGCGGCATGCAAAGCCGTGCCGCGCTGGCGCGCGCATTGGTGCTGACGCCCGATCTGTTGCTGCTCGACGAACCCTTCGCCGCCCTGGACATCGGCCTCAAAGGCCAGATGCACCAACTGCTGCTCGCCGAAATGGCGCGCCGCCCACTCGCTGTGCTGATGATCACGCATGATGTGATGGAAGCCGTCACGCTGGCCGACAGCATCATCGTCATGGGCGGACAGCCCGGGCGCATGCACTGGCGGCTCGATCTGCCGATACCGCCGGCGCGGCGCAGCGATGAGTGGATTTACCGCCAGACGGCGCTGTTGCTGGCGCAGCCGGCGGTACGCACCGCTTTCAACCTGCCTGCTGCCGCTGTTTCCCATCAGGCGCCGGTTGAGGCGCCTGGCGACGCTGATCCGTCCGCGCCCTTGTTTTCCGGCGCAGCCGTCGCCGGGTCGGTCACCCCCGCCAAATCCCCGACACAATGCTAAGAGCAGGGATTTCATTCTTTTTGCCGATGCCGCAACAAACGCTTTCAACCCACCCACTGACGATTCATCGACGCCGCCATGACGCCCCACCACAGCACGACACCGACGACATTTCCCGAATTTTTTACCGACGCGCCGACGCTGCGCGTCTATGACCCATTGGCCGAATTTCTCGGCGCCGCAGCCGACGGCATCATCGAATACCGCTACGCCGACGCCGTGCGCCTGGCCGGGCATTCCTGCCCCACGGTCGCCGGCGCCTACCTGATGGTCGTGCACGGCCTGCGCGCGCTGTACGGCGAAGCCTTGCCTGAACGCGGCGGCGTTGAGGCATGGATGCGCGGTGGCCGCGAGGAAGGAACCACCGGCGTCACGGCCGCCATCGTCACGCTCCTCACCGGCGCTGCCGCAGAAACCGGCTTTGGCGGCGTCGGCCCGGGGCATCGCTTCAGCCGCCGCAATCTATTGCACTACGAGGCGGATATCACGGGTTCGCTGGCGCTGCGCCGGCGCGACAATGGCGCAGGCGTACAGGTGAATTGCCATCCGGCCCTTGTGCCGCCCGATGCAGCGATGCAGACGCTGATGCCAAAAGCCATCGGCGGCCAGGCCACCCCGGCGGAACAGCAACGATTCGCCGCACTCTGGCAGGCGCGCGTGCGCGCCATGCTTATCGACCACGCACACGATCCGCAGTTGATCGAGGTCTCTTCGTGGGCCGCCCCTGCCTGAAGGCGGTGTGCCGAAAACCACACGGAAGCGAACGCCGCAAAACACACGGCTTGCAAATACACACCCACCCAAAACGCCATCCGCTCATCTAGAAGCAATGCAAAAAACCCTTTCCAGCCGCCCCGACCCCGCAGAAATGCATAAGCCGGCATCGCCGCCCTCCCCCGCGCCTCTCCGGACACAACGCCGCATTCCGCCGTGGTCGCTCGCCCATCCGCTATGGCTGTGCCCTTTCCGTCCATTTTTCGCGCTGGCCATCCTTTCTGCCGCCGGGTTGATCGCGCTGTGGGGAGCGTACCTCACCTTCGGCTGGCCGCTGCCCGACGTCCCCGATGGCCCTTTCGTCTGGCATGCGCATGAACTGCTCATGGGATGTGCCCTGGCCGCCGCTATCGGCTTCGTCCTGACGGCCGTGCCGGAATTCACCGAAACGCCCGATTTTCCGGCGGCATCGGTGCGTGTGCTTGTTTTGCTTTGGCTAACCGGACGCATCGCTTTCTGGCTCAGCGGCGCATGGCCGCGCCCGGCGATGGCTACCGCCGCGCTTGCGCATCTGCTCCTGCTCGGCGGCCTGCTGAAACTGATTGCGCCGCCCATCTGGCGCGACCGCGAACGACGCCAGCTTGCTTTTGTCGGCGCGCTATTGCTGATGATCGCGCTGACGGCGGGCTTTTACCTCGATGCCCTGCGCGGCGAGCCGCCTGCACGCTGGCTGCTGGCGCAGCTCGGCGCATTCATGGCGCTCATCATCATCGCCATGAGCCGCATCTCCATGCGCATCGTCAACGCCAGTATCGAGGAACGTCAAGACGCCGAACAGACCACGCAGACCGCTTTCGACGCCGCGGAAGCGCCCGAGCGCTATATTGCCCGGCCGCCGCGCCGCAACCTGGCCATCATTTGCATCGCGCTATTCACCACCGCGCAGTGGTATCAGCCCGGCGGACGCATCAGCGCCTGGCTGGCGCTGGCTGCCGCCTGCGCCATGCTCAATCTGATGGGCGACTGGCACGTCGGCCGCGCGCTCTGGCGGCGCTGGCCGCTCATGCTGTATGCCTCTTACGCCGCGATGGCCGCCGGTTACGGCCTGACGGGACTCTCGCTGCTTGGCGACGGGCTGCTCGCCAACGGCAGCCTGCATCTGCTCACCATCGGCGGATTGAGTCTGTCCATCTACGCGGTCATCGCCATTGCCGGGTACACCCACAGCGGTCTGGAAAAGGATGATCGCGCCTGGGTGCCGGTTGGCGCCTGCCTGCTCGCGGCCAGCGCGCCGCTGCGCGCCGCCGCCTCGCTCGCCGATGCGCCGATCCCTTTGCTAGCCTTGTCCGCTGCGCTGTGGTGCATTGCCTTTACGCTCATGGGCTGGCACATGCTGCCTGTTTTCATGCGCCCGCGCGCGGACGGGCGCAGCGGCTGCGCAGGCGTGCAGGGGGAAGATTAGACGATTGGCCGGGTTTAAATGCCCGGCAAGAAAACGATGCCCGGAAACCCGCGCAAACAGGGCAGAAAACATAAATCGCCCTGAGACGCCCTAAATACGCGGGGTTCAGCGCATCAAAAAACATAAAACGGAATATCGTGCCCGACGCCCGTTCACGTTTATCGGGCACAAATGCCTGTACAACCAGAAGCATTCTCTCCGCAACCCGCGTGACCCGCGTGGACAGGGCATCTCAGCGTCTGCGCCTCTAAAACCCTTATGGATAAAGGACCTCCGGGCAGCCCCTCTGGAATGCCCTATTTATAAGGGCTTTAGGGCGCCTGCCCGGAGATGCCCGAAATACGCGGGCTGGCGGGCAGTCTTTTGTAAAGTTCGATCAAGGCGCGCTACAGATCGCGCCGTATGCGCTGCCAGAGTAGCGCGCCGAAGAGCAGCGAGGCCAGCGCTAGGCCAAGCAGTGAAGCCAGCCAGAACCCTTCCACCCCCATCGGCGCAATCGGCGCCAGCCCGCGGAAAGCCAGCCACCAGCCGCCGAATAAACCGACGCCCCAGAAACACAGCAAATGCACCAGCATGGGTACGAAGGCGATCTTGTAACCACGCAGCGCAAAAGCGGCAATCGTCTGGACGGCGTCAAAAATCTGATAGCCGACAATGTAAATAATCAGCGACAGTGCAACGCTGCGCACGGCGGGATCATTGCTGTAGGCGCTGACTATGGCGTTTTCGCCCAGCCAGAGCGCGCCGCCGAGCAGGCAGGCCACAACGCAGGCCAGCGCCAGCCCGGCGGCCGCAGAAATACGGGCGCGCGGCCAGTCGCGCGCGCCGGCGGCAAAACCGACCTGCGTCAGCGTGGCAATCGCCAGCGCCAGTGGCGGCATGTAGCAGATGGCCGCCAGATTGGCGACGACGCGATGCCCGGCGACCGCGGTTGCGCCCAATTGGGCGACAAACAGCGAGGTCAGCGTGAACGAGGAAATTTCCACGAAATTCGACATTCCCATAGGCAGGCCCAGCCTCACCAGCTCATACATCGACGCCGGCCTGGGCGGCTGCCAGTCATGCAGCAAACGGTAAGGCGCCAGCGCCTTGCCGGTTCTCATGTAAAAGAAACCGCAAATGACCGTACACCAGCTAATCAGGGCGCTGGCTATGCCCGCCCCCGTCACGCCCAGTCCGCGATTGACCAGAAACCAGGACAAGGGCGCGTGCAGCAAGGTGCTGCCGAGCGAGATGAGCACCAGCGGCCGCGTCTGACCCAGCGCGTTGCAGAAAGCGTAGAAGGTGCGATAGCACAGCATCGCCGGAATTGCCCAGGCAAGCACGGCAAGGTAGGCGCGCGCGCGCATTTCGACGCCGGCATCGATGTTTGAAAGGCTCAGCAGCGGATCGGGATGGAGCAGAATCAGCACGCCGGGAACGGCAAAACACAGCGCCAGCCAGAAACATTGCTGGAGCGCCCCAGCGATCTCACCGTCGCGCCCGGCGCCCTTGAGCTGCGACACGGTGGGCGAAACGGCCTGCAGCACGCCGGTCAGCGCAAACAGTACGGCGACGTAGATGCCGCCGCCAACGGCAACAGCGGCCAGATCCTCCGTACCATAATGACCCAGCACCACCGTATCGGTAATCATCATGCCCATTGCCACCAGTTGCGCCACCAGCATCGGCACGGCATGCAGGACGATCAGTCTGGCCTGCTGAAAAAACATGGGCAATCAGGGACGAATGGGATCAGGAGAAACAGGAATAGAAAGCATCGGGCGATGGCGAAAACACACCGAGACGCGGGATAAGATTGGCCGATGGGCAGCGCATGATACATCACCATGCCGGCCAGACTACCCCAGACTACCTGATTCCTGAAAGACTGCCAAATGCCGCTTTCTCCGCCGCTTCCGTCATTCTTTCCGCCATTTTTTCACTACCCTCTCCACCCTCCGTTCACTCGTGCGCCTTGCCGTATTGACGCCATGCTTTCCCCGTATTCTGCAAAAAAACCACGCCACATACCAAAACAGTGACAAAGTTGGCAAAACAACGGCGGCGCAGGAGATAAAATATGCGCCTCAATTTTTCGGGCATCCCGAATCATTGAGGTTTGATTGAGTCGTTTATTTTTATTGATTGTGTTTTGGAAGATAGAAGGAAGAAGGTAAGAAGCATGGCAACATTTGATCTGTTTATGAAGCACTCTCTGGAACTGCATCTCCTCGTCGCCCTGGTCGCCGCATTCATCACGTATGCCGCGGTCAAACTGGTCGATCTGACCACCAGCGCCGTCAACGCACTCGCGGATCTGATCAAGTCCCGTCGTCACGGACCAACGGTCTCGGCACACTAAACGCAGTTCATCACAACGCGCATGCCGCGTTCCGGACGTGTCATCGACACCCGGGCGCGGCATTGTTTTTGGGCTGTCATTTTAGACTGCCAATGCTTCGCCGCCCCGTTCCTTGCCACGCAGTTTTTCTGACGGCCACCGGATCAGGCTAAACCACGCGGACATTCAAGGTCCCCAATCCGTCAACGCCCCCTTCCAGCACATCGCCGCGGGTCACCGCCGATACCCCTGCCGGCGTGCCGGTAAAAATCAGGTCCCCCGGCGCGAGTGCGACGTACGCGGATAAATTGGCAATGATCTCGGCGGGTTTCCAGATCATTTGCGCAAGATCGCCGCGCTGTTTCTCGACGCCGTTGACTTTCAGCCAAATCGCCCCACGACCCGGATGCCCGGCCTGCGCGACCGGAAACAGCGAGCTGATGGGCGCACTCTGGTCGGCCCCCTTGCACATCTCCCACGGCTGCTGCCGCTCTTTCGCCTGCCGCTGCAAATCGCGGCGCGTCATATCAAGGCCGACGGCATAGCCAAACACATGCGCCAGCGCCCGCTCGGCAGCGATCTCGCAACCGCCCTCACCAATCGCTACGACCAGCTCGATTTCATGCTGGTAGTCTTCGGTCTGCGGTGGATAAACGACCTCACCGTCACCCGGCGCCAGCGCATCGGACGGCTTGCTGAAGAAAAACGGCGGCTCACGCAGATTGCCGCCCATCTCGGCAATATGGTCGGAATAATTCTGCCCGACGCAATAGACGCGGCGAACAGGAAAGCGCTCGGTACGACCGACGATCGGTAGGCTAACCGGCAGTGCGGGTGGAAAAACATAGGCCATGGCAGCTCCTTGAGACTGGGGAAAAGAGCGTCAAAAAACCGGCAAAGCGGTCACACCGGATTGTCGAGATCGAGAAACTCGCAGTCGAGCGCAAATTTTTCGCTCAGATGCGCCGCCAGTGCCGCAACCCCGCCGCACTCGGTGGCGTGGTGCCCGGCGGCAATATAGGCAACGCCGGATTCGCGCGCCATATGCACCTGCGGCTCGGAAATCTCGCCCGACAAAAACGCGTCAACAGCAAGCGTCAGCGCCTCGTCAAAGTAACTTTGCCCGCCTCCCGAGCACCAGGCGATACGATGAATCAGGCGTCCAGGCGCCATCTCATTGCCGATGACCAGTGGCGGGCGCTGCAAAGCAGCCTCGACGCGAGTGGCCAGATCAGCCAATGGCAGCGGCGTTTCCAGGCGGCCGAACCAGCCGATTTCCTGCTCGCCGTAACGCCCTTCGACGCACCAGCCCAGGCGCTGTGCCAGCCGCGCATTGTTGCCCAACTCAGGATGCGCATCGAGCGGCAGATGGTAGGTAATCAGGTTGATATCGCGGTCGAGCAAGGCTTGCAGGCGCCGCTTGCGCAGGCCGGTCACACGTACGTCCTCACCGCGCCAGAACCAGCCGTGGTGTACCAGCAGTGCGTCCGCATCGCGCTCGATTGCGGCATCGACCAGCGCCTGGCTGGCCGTCACGCCGGCAACGATTTTTCGTATCTCGGCACGCCCTTCCACCTGCAAACCGTTGGGACAATAGTCCTTAAAACGCGCCGCTGCCAGCAAGTCATTGAGATAGCCCACCAGCGCATCACGATTCATGCCACACCTCCTGCACGGGTTGATCATTTACGCCCTCTCGGCCAACACAGCCGACCCGGCAATAAAGCATGTTCTGGCAAACGCCCTTGTGCTGCAATCAGTCCATCGTCGCCGGAAAATGGTCTTTGTCCGGGTCTTTATCCAGGTCTTTATCCGCCGTTTTGCTGATGAAGCGCGCCAGCAGCAAACCCAGCTCGTAAAGCAGGCAGAGCGGCACGGCCAGAAAAAGCTGAGAAACGACATCCGGCGGCGTGAAGATGGCGCCGATAATGAATGCGGCGACAATGATGTAAGGCCGCCATCCCTTGAGCGTCTCCAGTTCGACAATACCCATTTTGACCAGAACGATGACGACGACGGGCACCTCGAAAGTCACACCAAAAGCAATGAAACTGGTCAGAACGAAGGAAAGGTATTTATCGATATCGGTCATCCAGGCGACGCCTTCCGGCGCAATTTGCGCCATAAAACCGAACACGGCGGGAAAGACGAGGAAGTAGGCAAACGCCATGCCGACGAAAAAAAGCAACACGCTCGTCGTCACCAGCGGCAGCGCCAGACGCTTCTCATGCGCGTAGAGACCCGGAGCAATAAACGCCCAAGCTTGATACAGCACATAGGGCAAAGCAATGAGAAAGGCAACCATCAGCGCAACTTTCATCGGTACGAGAAAGACGCCAACGACATCCGTCGCAATCATCTGCCCACCCTGCGGCAGGCTGGCCAGCAACGGCTGTGCCAAGAGTGCGTACAAATCCTTGGCCCAATAAAAGAGGCAAAGGAAAACGATCAGGATCGAGAGCAGCGCGCGGATAAGACGGTCGCGCAACTCGATCAGATGTGACATCAGGGGTTCTTCTTTCCCCCCGTCATCATCGCCTGCGCAGTCAGGCTCCCGGTCGGAATGCGGCCCGGCGCTCATGCTTTCTCCAGCGGGCGGGCCGTTCTGGCGCTATCGTCCGCGTGCATGGCCGACGCGGCAGCAGGCGGCGGGGATTCCCCGGTCTCGGCAGCGACATCCGACTCAGTCTGCGGCATTTCGTCGATGGCGCGTCCAGGGATATCGCCGGTCAGCGCACGAATCTCGTCGCCTGCCTCTGCCAGCGCATGCCGTGACGACCGCTCAGCCAACTGCACGCTCTCCTTCACGCTCGCCATGCTGCGCTCCAGATCGCGCGCCGATGCCCGCATATCGGCCTGCAACCGCTTCAGCTCGTCGAGCTCGATTTCCCGGTGGATATCGGCCTTGATGTCGCCCACGTATCGCTGCAGACGACCAAGCAGCAACCCCGCCGTGCGCGCTACGCGCGGCAACCGCTCCGGTCCAACCACCACCAGCGCAACGATGGCGATAAGCACCAATTCAGAAAAACCGATGTCGAACATTCAGCGAAGCTGACGGAATCAACCAATGGCGCAGGAAGCAAACCCGATAAGCATCGTCTAAGTATCGGCGCTGCTCTTGGCCTCGCCTTCGACCGCTTTCTGCCCCTCGGACAACTGTTTTGCCGGGTCGGCATCGACGGCCGCCCGAGACTCGGCCGCCGAATTTTCTTCGCCCTTGATGCCTTCCTTAAAGCCCCGAAATGCCCCGCCCAGATCCTTGCCCAGCGAAGTCAAGCTAGGCAGCTTTTTACCGAAGATAACCAGTACGATGAGCAGGACGATCAGGATTTGCCAGATACTCGGAGCCATGATGTTCCTCCTTAATTGCGTTTGAGCATCGGCCCAACCGGATCCGGCCCGCCGACAATATGCGCGTGCAGATGCGGGACTTCCTGGCCGCCTACACGCCCCGTGTTGATGATCACGCGGAATCCGTCCGTACTGCCGCATTCCTGCGCCAGACGCCGGGAAACGGCAAGCAGTCGACCCAGCGTCGGTTCGTCGGTAGCTTCCGCCTCGGCCAGTGAAGTGATGTGCCGTTTGGGAATGACGAGAAGATGCATCGGCCGCAGCGGGTGGATGTCATGAAACGCGAAAACCAGATCATCTTCGTACACTTTGCGCGACGGAATTTCACCGTGCACGATCTTGCAGAAAAGGCAGTCATCCATGATTTGACCTCGCATTCACTTTGTCAGAACTCAGCTCACTTCGCCGTCCGCGCGTTTTTTTCCTCAATGCCGGAAACGCCCTCGCGGCGATGCAGTTCCCGAAAAACGTCTTCGATGCTCAGGCCGCAGAATGTCAGCAAAACCATCACGTGATAGAGGAGATCGGCCGATTCGTAAACGATATGATCGGCCTCGCCATCTTTAGCCGCCATGATCAGCTCGGCGCTTTCCTCGCCAATCTTTTTGAGGATGGCGTCCGGCCCCTTGGCGAATAGTTTGGCCGTATACGAAACAGCCGGATCGGCATGGCGGCGTGAAGCCAGCGTTGCGCCCAAGCGACGCAGAACGTCCTCATTCATCGCAGTCGTGATTTCATTTTCCATCTCGTTCCGAGCCCCTTTTCGGTCGTCCTTCTCGATCGTCCTGTTCTATCTGCCGGAGCAGCGTTCGGCGATTACCCGATGGGCGTCATTCTACCCCAACCCACGCCTGCGTCCTGCACGTACCCACCCATAAGCCGCACGTTCACACCTATAGCGTCGGTATCCGTGCGGCAAACGGCATCATCGTCTATAAATGGTGTCGGGATCTTTCAGCACCGGGTCGGCGGGCGACCAATGACCGTCCTTCAGTTCAAGAAAAAAGCAGCTCGCCCGACCGGTGTGGCAAGCGATGCCCCCCACCTGCTCGACCGACAGCAGCAGTGCGTCACCATCGCAATCGGCGCGAATCGACAGCAGTTTCTGTGCATGCCCCGATTCCTCTCCTTTACGCCACAGACGTTGACGCGAGCGCGACCAGTACACCGCACGGCCGCAGCGAAGCGTTTCCTGCAAAGACTCGCGGCTCATCCAGGCCAGCATGACAACGCGCCCACTCGCCGCGTCCTGGGCGATCGCAGGAATCAGGCCGTGCGCGTCCCATTTGAGTGCGTCGAGCCAAGGCTGGCTGGTATCGAGATCGCTCACAGCCTGACCTCGATACCGCGTTCGCGCATGAATTCCTTGGCCTGCCGCACGGTGTATTCACCAAAATGGAAAATGCTGGCGGCCAGCACGGCATCGGCGCCACCGAGCGTCACGCCATCGGCCAGATGCTGCAAGTTACCGACGCCGCCGCTGGCGACAACCGGAATATCGACAGCATCCGATACGGCGCGTATCAGCGCCAGATCGAAGCCGTTTCGGGTGCCATCACGATCCATACTGGTCAGCAGAATTTCCCCCGCACCCAGTCTCTGCACCTGCTTCGCCCATGCAATCGCATCACGCCCGGTCGGTGTGCGGCCGCCATGGGTAAAGACTTCCCATTGCCCCGCCCCGACCTGCTTGACGTCGATGGCGACAACGATGCATTGATTCCCGACCTTGGCCGATGCTTCGCCGATCAGATCGGGATTGTGTACCGCCGCTGTGTTGATGCTCACCTTGTCAGCCCCCGCATTGAGCAGGCGGCGCACATCGGCAACCGTGCGCACGCCGCCGCCAACGGTCAGCGGAATGAAAACTTGCGCGGCACAGGCCTCGACGACATGCAGGATGATGTCGCGCTGATCGGATGAAGCCGTGATGTCGAGAAACGTCACTTCATCCGCCCCCTGCTCATCGTAACGCCGCGCAATTTCAACCGGATCACCGGCATCGCGTAGGTTGACGAAATTCGTCCCCTTGACGACACGCCCGGCCGTGACATCCAGACAGGGGATAATACGTTTGGCCAAGGTCATGGCGTCAGTTTCCGTCAGTGAAAGTCCGCCGAGAGACGGTCCGCCTCGGCCTGAGCATCGGCAAAAGCAAGGGTACCGTCATAGATGGCGCGTCCGGCAATGGCGGCAAAAATCCCCTCGCTTTCTACCTCGCATAACTGGCGGATATCGCCGAGACTGGAAAAGCCGCCGCTGGCAATGACCGGCGTGCGCAGCGCCTGCGCCATCCGCACCGTCGCTTCAATGTTGATGCCGGTGAGCATGCCGTCACGCCCGATATCCGTATAAATAATGCCTTCGACACCGTAGTCTTCACATTTTTTGGCCAGGCTGATGACATCGTGCCCCGTCAGTTTCGACCAGCCATCAACCGCGACCTTGCCATCCTTCGCGTCAAGCCCAACGATAATCTGTCCGGGGAAAGCGCTACAGGCATCACGCAGAAAGCCGGGGTTTTTAACCGCCGCCGTACCGATGATGACGTAGCTGATGCCGCGATCCAGAATCCGCTCGATGGTATCAAGATCACGGATACCGCCGCCCAGCTGGATGGGAATTTCGCCATCAAGCGCCTCGACAATTTCGCGAATCGCCCGCTCATTCTTCTGTCGGCCGGCAAAGGCGCCGTTCAGATCGACGACATGCAGCCGGCGTGCGCCCTGTGCCAGCCAGTGCGCGGCCTGCTCGCCGGGAGAAGTGGAAAACACCGTGGCTTCGTCCATGTCGCCCTGCTTCAGGCGCACGCACTGGCCGTCTTTCAGATCAATTGCGGGGATGATCAGCATTTTGCGGAAACGAATTACTGAGGTTGGTGAAAAAACGGGCGCTCACCCGGAACGCCTCAAAATCGGCGTGCAGAAAACAGCCCAAAACGAGCCATTCCTACCGTCATTCCAGCGTCCGTACAGCAAGAAACCCGCCATAGCATGTGTTTATCGTTCAAGAGATCAAGGCCGCCAGCCGATGAAATTTTCCAGCAGCCGCAGACCGACGGCTGCACTTTTTTCCGGGTGGCACTGAATAGCAAAGATATTATCCTGCGCCGCCGCGCTGGTAAAGCGGAGGCCATGCCGGGTTTCGCCCACCGTCATCTGTAAATCAGCCGGTTCGGCGTAGTAGCTATGTACGAAATAGAAACGCTCGCCGTCGTCAATACCGTTCCACACGGGATGCGTTCGCGTCTGGCGCACTTCGTTCCAGCCCATGTGCGGCACCTTGAGCCGCCGTTCCGTAGTACCGTCCGCATCCACGACATGTGCCGGAAAGCGCCGAACACGACCGGGCAGAATGCCCAATCCGGCGGCATCGCCTTCCTCGCTATGTGCAAACAGCATTTGTAGCCCGAGACAGATGCCGAGAAAAGGCTTGTTACGTGCCGCAGTGACGATAGCCTGGCGCAAACCGCGCGCATCGATCTCTCGCATGCAATCGGGCATCGCGCCCTGCCCAGGGAAAACGACCCGTTCAGCGGCCATGACCATTTGCGGATCAGCCGTCACGACGATCTCGCATCCGTCAGCAACCTTGAGCAGCGCCTGCTGCACCGAGCGCAGATTGCCCATGCCATAGTCGATGATGGCAATCGTCCCGCGCGCCAGCATCAAAGCACCCCCTTGGTCGATGGCACCCGGCCGACCTGGCGCACATCTTCGGCAACGGCCATACGCAGGGCGCGGCCGAAGGCTTTGAACACGGTTTCCGCCTGATGATGGGCATTGTCGCCGCGCAGGTTGTCGATATGTAGTGTCATCAGCGCGTGATTGACCAGCCCCTGGAAGAATTCCCGGCACAGATCGACGTCAAACGCACCGACCCATGCACGCGCAAAGGCGACGGAGAACACCAGCCCCGGACGCCCGGACAGATCGACCACCACGCGCGAGAGCGACTCGTCGAGCGGCACGTAAGCATGCCCGTAGCGGCAGATGCCCTGCTTGCTGCCCAGCGCCGCCGCCAGCGCCTGGCCAAAGGCGATGCCGACGTCTTCGACGGTATGGTGTGCATCAATGTGTAGATCGCCCGTCGCCTCAATGTCAAGATCGATCAGGCCATGCCGCGCCACCTGGTCGAGCATGTGGTCGAGAAACGGCACGCCGGTCGCCAGCTTTGCCTGACCGGCACCATCGAGATTCAGCCGGACCCTGACCTGCGTTTCGGAGGTATTTCTGCTCACTTCGGCTTGCCGCATACTGGCACCTTGATTCACGATCATTGAGAGGAAATGACATGTCGGATGATGGGCGAGCCGGAAAGGCCGGCTGCTCGGGCAGGCCGTTTCGCCCATGCATCCGCGCCCGTATCAGTTTATGGGCATCATGATACCATTGCCTCCTGTCCGCAAAGGCGTTGGCCAGGGCTTCTGGCCGGATGCGCCATGCCGTCACTGCAACAGCCACGAGCCCACGACCTATTCCGCATACCGTTGCCGCCATGAGCCAATTCTGGAGCCAGACCGTCCACCGCCTGACGCCCTATGTCCCCGGCGAACAGCCCGCGCTGCCCGGCCTCGTCAAGCTCAATACCAACGAAAATCCTTATCCGCCCTCACCTGCCGTTCTGGCGGCGCTGCACGAGGCACTGGGTGAAAACGCCGCCGCACTGCGCCTGTATCCTGACCCGGACGCGACGCTGCTCAAGGCAACGATCGCCGAGCAGTTTCCGGCAAGCGGCATCACCCCCGCACAGGTCTTCGTCGGCAATGGCTCGGACGAAGTGCTGGCGCACGTTTTCATGGCGCTACTCCAGCACGACCGGCCACTGCTCACACCGGACATCGGCTACAGCTTCTATCCCGCCTATTGCCAGCTGTACGGGATCGATTGCGTTCGTATACCGCTCGATGACGAGTTCACCGTTCGCATCAACGATTACCTGCACCCCCAGTGCGGATGCGGCGCCATCATTCTCGCCAACCCGAACGCGCCGACAGGCCGTCTGTTGCCGCAATCCGACATCGAGCGCCTGGCACGCGCACATCCCGACATCCCCGTCGTCATCGACGAAGCCTATATCGACTTCAGCGGCGAAACGATTGCGGAAATTCCCACCGCCGTACCGCTCATCAAGCACCTGCCGAACCTGCTAATTATCCGCACGCTGTCCAAATCCTATTCCCTCGCCGGTCTGCGCATCGGTTACGCCATCGGCCAGGCGCCGCTCATTGAGGCGCTTGATCGCGTCAAGAACAGTTTCAACTCCTACCCGCTCGACCGCCTCGCCATCGCCGGCGGCACCGCCGCCTTGCGCGACCGCGCCCATTTCGACATGACGCGACGCGCCGTCATGCAAAGCCGGGAATGGTTAATCGGCGCCTTGCGCGGGCTGGACTTTGAAGTCTTGCCATCGGCGACCAATTTCATTTTCGCCCGCCATCCACGGCACGATGCCGCACATATCGCCGCCAGTCTGCGGGCACGCCATATTCTTGTCCGCCATTTTAAACAGCCGCGCATCGAGCAGTATTTGCGCATCAGCATCGGCACGGACGCGCAGTGCCGTGCGCTGGCCGACGCCTTATCGGCCATTGTGAACGCCTCCGGCGGCGGGCAATGATTCACGCCGCCCGGCTCTACACAATGGGTACAAACCACGCGCCAACACTCTAAACGCCAAGAAAGGAAAGAGAGGAAACCATGAACGAAGCCATCAAATACGTCGACGAAGCCATCCGCTCGCGCCACTCCATGCGCCGCTTCCTGCCTACGCCGGTGCCCAAGGCGACAGTGCGCGAACTGCTCGAATTGGCGGCCTGCGCGCCTTCCGGCACCAACGTTCAGCCCTGGCGGGTCTATGCGCTGAGCGGTGAAGCAAAAAATGCGCTTTCCGCCGCGATCATGGCCAAGCACGCCGCCGGCGAAACGGACGGCGGACGCGAACTTGACTATTACCCGAAAGAATGGGTTGAACCCTGGCTGTCGCGCCGCCGCAAGTGCGGCCTCGGCCTTTACAGCCTGCTGGGCATCCAGAAAGGCGATACGGTGCGGATGAAGGAGCAGGCTGGCCGTAACTACATTTTCTTCGACGCGCCGGTCGGCCTGATTTTCACGCTCGACAACCGCCTCGGCAAAGGCATGCTCGTCGATTGCGGCATGTTCCTGGGCAACCTGATGATCGCAGCGCGTGCACGCGGCCTTGACACCTGCCCGCAAGCCTTCTTTGCCGACTATCACAAGACGATTCGCGCCCATCTCGGCATCCCGGACAATGAAATCGTCTATTGCGGCATGGCGCTCGGTTACGCCGATCCCAACGCGCCGGAAAACACGCTGAGAACCGAGCGCGAAGCCGTCGAAGTATTTACCGACTTCCGCGGCTTCTAGCGCCCCCGCGTTTCAATCCGGGCATCTCGCTAATAGCCGGGGTTTTAGCCCGGATTCATCGGCGGCATTTTTAGGGAGGCGAAAGCCTCCCATTTTTTATTTACAGCGCACACAGCTTGCGCGCAAAGGCATCCACCCGCGCCCAGTCGGTAAATTCAAAAACGCCGGACGGGTCGGTCGGCCCGCCTGTCAGCCGCATGATGAAGCGGATGATCTGCCGGTCAAAAAACCCATAGCGCGGATAATCGAGCTTGCCAGCGAACACATCGACAAGAGGCGGTCGCCACGGCGTTCTCTGAAAAAATCTCTGTACGTAAGGATTCGTCTCGGGCCGGCTTCTTTCCGGTTTGCGCGCCACGGTATTGACTGAAAAGAACGCACTCGGCATGTGTGTCAGCACATCGAGATGCGCACGCACAAAAGCGAAAACATCCGGATGGTGATGCCCGTAACGGATGCGCGCAGCGATGACGATCTTGTCGAACGCTGGCCAGTCCGGCGCTGCATCGCGGGTGATGGGCATTAGAACGGCCTCCTGCCCGGCCGCTTCGATGCGTGCCTGTAAATACCGGCAAATGCGCAGCGTATGTCCATCTGTCGTCGAATACAGAATCAGAATGGACGCCGTTTTCATAGATTCGCTCGACATCGGCCTCATGCCTGCCGGTGCGCGAATAAACGCACGACCTGAGATGCGATCCGCAGCACCGGATGTATCCGCACTCGATAAAAAATCACCATTTATTCAGCCTTTGACGCGGTAACGCGCCGAAGCGGCATGCGCCGCCAGCCCCTCGCCATCGGCCAATGTTGCGGCTACCGCGCCCAGCATCCGGGCGGCGGCGGGTGAAACGCGGATCAGGCTGCTGCGCTTCTGGAAGTCATATACGCCGAGCGGCGAGGAAAAGCGTGCGCTGCCCGAGGTCGGCAAGACATGGTTCGGGCCGGCGCAGTAATCGCCGAGCGCCTCACAGGCGTAAGCGCCAATGAAGATTGCACCGGCATGGCGAATCTTGCCAACCCAGGCATCGGCATCAGCCAGCGCCAGTTCGAGATGTTCGGGCGCAATGCGGTTGACCAGCTCACAAGCCTCCTCCAGGTCGCGCACAGCAATCAATGCGCCGCGATTTTCCAGCGCGGCGCGAATCGTCTCACGGCGCGGCATGGCGGGCAGCAGCCGTTCGATCGACGCTGCCACGCGGTCGAGGTAGCCAAGATCCGGACACAGCAACATCGCCTGCGCCAGCTCATCGTGCTCAGCCTGCGAAAAGAGATCCATGGCGATCCAGTCCGGATCGGTCTGCCCATCGCAGACAATCAGAATTTCCGATGGCCCCGCCACCATATCGATGCCCACCCTTCCGAAAACGCGGCGCTTGGCGGCAGCGACATAGGCATTGCCAGGGCCGACGATCTTATCGACGCGCGGGACGGTTTCCGTGCCGTAAGCCAATGCGCCGATCGCCTGGGCGCCGCCGATCGTAAACATGCGGTCGACGCCCGCCAGCGCGGCAGCGGCCAGCACCAGCGGGTTACGCTCACCGCCCGGTGTCGGCACAACCATAATGAGTTCACCGACGCCCGCCACTTTGGCTGGAATCGCATTCATCAGCACCGAAGAGGGATAGGCCGCCTTCCCGCCCGGCACATACAGCCCCACACGGTCGAGCGGCGTTACTTTCTGGCCAAGAAAAACAGCACCATCCTTTTCTGTCCGCCCCGGTTCTTCATACTGCCAGCTTTGCAACGGCTGGTGCTCATGGTATTCGCGCACGCGCCGCGCCGCCGTTTCCAGCGCAGTGCGCTGATCACCGGGCAGCGCCACCAGCGCCTGCATCCACGTGGCACGCGGCAATTCCAGCTCGGCCAGCGCAGTGGCACTCAGGCGGTCGAAGTTCCGTGTGTAATGGAGCACGGCGGTGTCACCGCGCGTCCGCACATCGTCCAGAATAGCGGCAACCGTCTGCTCGACGGCACTGTTCTGCGCATTCTCGAAAGCAAGCAGCGCATCAAGGCGCGCGGAAAAATCGGCATCGGACGTAGACAAGCGTTTGAGTGCGGGCATCATGCGTTGACCACCTGGGCAATGGCGTCGAGAATCGGGGCGATCCTGGCGCGTTTGAGCTTGAGCGCGGACTGATTGACGATCAGGCGCGAGGAAATATCGGCGACGGATTCAACAGCAACGAGGTTGTTCGCCTTCAGTGTGCTACCGGTCGAGACCAGATCGACAATGGCATCGGCCAATCCCGCCAGTGGCGCCAGTTCCATCGAACCATACAATTTGATCAGGTCGACATGCACCCCCTTGGCGGCAAAATGCTCACGGGCAATCCTGATGTACTTGGTTGCCACGCGCAGGCGTGCACCCTGATGCACGGCGTTGGCGTAATCAAAGCCGGCGGGAACGGCAACCATCATCCGGCATTTGGCGATTTTCAGGTCGATCGGCTGATACAGGCCATCACCGCCATGTTCGATCAGCACGTCCTTGCCGGCAACGCCCAGATCCGCGGCGCCGTACTGCACGTAGGTCGGCGCGTCGGTAGCGCGCACGATGACGACGCGCACATCCGGACGGTTGGTCGGAATGATCAGCTTGCGCGAGGTTTCCGGATTTTCCAGCGGTTCGATGCCCGCCGTCGCCAGCAGCGGCAGCGTCTCTTCGAAAATGCGCCCTTTTGACAGGGCAATCGTGATGCCATCCACGGCATGGTTCCTTTCTGTCTGCGATCTTTCTGCGGCTCGCTTTTCGAGCCGACGGAAAAATTCTACCCGACCCGCTCGATGCACGCGCCCAGTTGCACCAGTTTTTCTTCGAGACGCTCGTAGCCGCGGTCGAGATGATAGATACGGTCAATCAGCGTCTCGCCCTGCGCTACCAGCCCGGCAATGACCAGACTGGCGGATGCGCGCAGATCCGTCGCCATCACATTGGCGCCATCCAGACGCGGAACGCCCGTAACCGCGGCGGTATTCCCATCGATTTTGATGTTTGCGCCCAGCCGGATCAGTTCAGTGGCGTGCATAAAGCGGTTTTCAAAGATCGTTTCGCGGATGAGGGCGGTGCCCTCGGCAACGCTGTTGAGCGCCATGAACTGCGCCTGCATGTCGGTCGGGAAAGCCGGGTACGGGTCGGTACGCACATCAACCGCCTTGCAGCGCACCGGCGCCTTGAGTGTAATCTCATGCGACCCACCGCCGATCTCACAACCGGATTCGCGCAATTTATCGAGAACAGCCTCAAGATAATTCGCCGAAGTATGCGTCAAGCGCACGTTGCCGCCCGTCGCCGCGGCGGCGCACAGATAGGTGCCGGTTTCGATGCGATCGGGCATGACAGTATGCGTCGCGCCATGCAGAGCATCAACGCCTTCGATGATGATGCGATCGGTGCCCGCACCGGCAATACGCGCCCCCATGGCGAGCAGGCAGTTGGCAAGGTCGACGATTTCCGGTTCACGCGCGGCGTTTTCAATCACGGTTTCGCCTTCCGCCAGGCTCGCCGCCATCATCAGATTTTCCGTGCCGGTCACTGTCACCATATCGGTGACGATACGCGCGCCTTTCAAGCGCGCCGCCCGTGCAAGCACATAACCTTGCTCGACACGCACCTCAGCGCCCATCGCCTGTAGACCCTTGATATGCTGATCGACCGGACGCGCACCGATGGCACAACCGCCGGGCAGGGAAACGCGCGCCTCGCCGCAACGGGCAAGCAACGGCCCCAGTACGAGAATCGACGCCCGCATAGTCTTGACCATGTCGTATGGCGCCAGCGGATGATCGAGATTGCCGGCATCCAGGACGATCTCGCCATCGCCTGTCCGCTTCACGCCGACGCCCATCTGCTCAATCAGGCGCAGCATGGTCGCCACGTCGTTGAGGTACGGCACATTCTGGAAACGCATCGTTTCGCGCGTCAGCAGGCCGGCACACAGAATCGGCAAGGCGGCGTTCTTTGCGCCGGAAACGGCAATCTCGCCGGAAAGTCGCCGTCCGCCGCGGATCAGCAGCTTATCCACGCGCAGCGCTCCATTCTTCGGGCGTCATCGTCTGCATCTGTAAGGAATGCAGTTCGCCGCTATCAAAATAGGGTTTGAGCAGCGCATTGACCATCTGCTGGCGCTGTACCCGGCTCTTGCCAACAAAGCGCGAACTGACGATCAGCGCCTGTGGATAATTTTCATCACCCTGGACGCTCAGCCCCTCGCAGGGCAGCCCATCGGCAATGAGTTTTTGGACACTTTCGAGTTTCATCGGATCAATACCTCAATTTATAGCCGCTGCGCAGCAGCGCATAGGCGCCCGCGGATACGATGGCAAAACACACGGCGGCGACCGCCAGGTCCTTTTCCGGCGCCACATCGGAAACACCGAAGAAACCGTAGCGGAAACCATCGATCATGTAAAACACCGGGTTGAAGTGCGACACCCGCTGCCAAAAGGCGGGCAGCGAATGCAACGAGTAAAAGACGCCGGAAAGCATGGTCAACGGCATGATGAGAAAATTCTGGAATCCTGCCAGCTGGTCGAATTTATCCGCCCATATACCGGCAATGATACCCAGCGAAGCCATCACACCACAGCCGAGAACGGCAAACACGACGATCCAGAGCGGCGCGGCAAAGGTATGGGGGGCAAAAAACCAGGTCGTCGCCAGCACCCCCGCCCCCACCATCAGGCCGCGCAGCATCGCCGCCGCCAGATATGCAAAATAAAATTCGGCGTGCGAGATCGGCGAGAGCAGGATAAAAACGATGCTGCCCATTACCTTGGACTGAATCAGGCTCGACGAACTATTGGCAAAAGCATTCTGCAAAGCCGACATCATGATCAGGCCGGGAATCAGGAAGGCCGCGTAGCGCACGCCGTTGATTTCGACCCGCGCATCGAGTATGTGCGAGAAAATTGTCAGATACAGCAGCGCGCTCAAGATTGGCGCGCCGACGGTCTGAAAACCGACTTTCCAGAAGCGCAAAATCTCCTTGCGCAGCAGCATACGCAGCCCGGTCATGGCACGGTTTCCGGCAGATGCGGCGCATCTTCGTGCATGAGGCCGATGAACACGTCCTCCAGATCGGTCTGCGTCAATTGCATATCTTCGATTCGACACCCTGCCGTACGCAGGCCAGACAGTATCGGTTCAAGCTCATCGATGCCTGTCAGCCGCATCGACCAGAGACCATCATTGAGCACGGCTCGTCCGGCCAGTGCTTCTGGCAGGCGCCCGCCCTCCTCCAAACGGAAACTCAAGGTGCGGCCGGCAAAACGCGCCAACAGGTTGCGCGTGCTGTCGAGCGCAACGATACGCCCCTGTTTGAGCATGGCGATACGCGAACACAAGGTTTGCGCTTCTTCCAGATAATGCGTCGTCAGGACAACGGTATGGCCTTCACGATTAAGACGCCGAATGAAACGCCAGAGTGTCTGGCGCAATTCGACGTCGACACCGGCTGTCGGCTCATCGAGGATGATAACTGGCGGGCGATGCACAAGCGCCTGCGCCACCAGCACCCGCCGCTTCATACCCCCCGAAAGACGGCGCATATTGGTATCGGCCTTGTCCGTCAAATCGAGCTGGGTCAGGATTTCGTCGATCCAGTCGTCGTTGCTCACAATGCCGTAATACCCGGACTGGAAACGCAAGGTTTCACGCACGGTGAAGAAGGGATCAAAAACGAGTTCCTGCGGCACGACGCCCAGACAGCGCCGCGTCGCGCGGTAATCGGCCTGTACATCGCGGCCGAGCACCGTCAGTTGGCCGGACGTTGGCCGCGCCAATCCGGCTAGACAGGAAATCAGGGTCGTTTTGCCTGCGCCATTCGGGCCAAGCAGGCCAAAAAATTCACCTTCGGCGATATCCAGAGAAACGCCGTCGAGCGCACGCAGGCCGGGGAAATCCTTGACAACGTGCTGAACGGAAACGGCAATGCCCACAGAAAAAGCCAGAAATAGCGCAGTGCTCAGCCAAGCGGCAGCATATCGTCAACGCCATACAGTCTGGCCTGACTGACCATTCCGGCCGGCAGATGAGCAAAACGCAGGTCGATACCCAGCGATCGGGCCGTACGTAACCAGGCGAAAGCGACCGCCAGCGCCGAAGCGTCGGTTTCCTCAACCGCAGCCAGATCGACGACAAAGCGGCGCGGCGCATCTTTCTGGCGCAAAAAACCGCGCCCTGCAGCAAGCAGGGCGGTGGCATGAGTGTTGAGCATGGCGCCGCGCAAGCGCACACCATTTTCGTCGCGTTCGATCATTGCTTGTTCGGGTTGTTCTGCTGATTTTTGTCGACCAGCATTTTGATCAGCCCATCAATGCCGTTGGCACTCACTTCCTGATTAAACGTGCTGCGATAGTTGCTGACCAGGCTGACGCCAGCGACAACGACATCGTAGACTTTCCAGCCCTCGTTCTGTTTTTCGACCGAGTACTGGAGCTGGATCGGTTTGTTACCCGGTTGAAGAATCTCACTTTTGACGACGACTTCCGTATCCCCCGCCTGCATACGCGTCGGCCGGTAACGTACGGTCTGGTTACGGTAGCCGGTCAGCGCATTTGAATAGGTGCGCACCAGCAGCGTCTTGAATTCTTCGGTCAGGCGTTTTTTCTGTTCCGCATTGGCCTTGTTCCAGTCGCGCCCCACCGCCAGCGAAGTCATACGCTGAAAGTTGAAATGCGGCAGAACCTTGGTTTCGACCAGATTGATCGCTTTCTGCGTATTACCGCTCTGGATATCCTTATCCTGGCGCACGATGCTCAACACCTCTTCCGTCACGCTTTTGATCATAGCGTCAGGTGAATCTTCCTGCGCAAAAGCGGACGGCGCGATCATCAGCAGGCTAAAAAACAAGGCCCACAAAACATTAAGAAGATTGAATATTTTCTTCATAGGTTTTCCTTACTCTCTTTCCAAAGCTTTCTAATTTGAACTTAAACGTTCCAGGAAATCTCCCCGGAAGTCTCAGTTCTCGATCTCACTGCGGCGGTTCTGCAAATAAGCGTCGCGGATATACGTATATTTGTCGAAAGCAGCTTCCTCGACCACTTTCTCCGATGGCAGCAGGCTGGCGCGCCGATCCACCAGGCGCACGCCCCAAAGGGTGTTGCGCAGCCGTATATTGTCGACGTAGGTCAGCGGATCGCCGTACAGATCGACAACGAAGCCGGCAGTATCACGCACCGTGCGCGGGCCGATCACCGGCCAGAACAGGTATGCGCCTTCACCAACCCCCCAAACGGCAAGCGTTTGACCAAAATCCTCGCTATGCTTTTCCAATCCCATTTCCGAGGCAAAATCAAGCACTCCGCCCAGACCGATCGTCGAATTGATAACAAAACGCCAGGCGTCGGAAACCCCCTCAACGGGCTTGCCCTGCAAAAGATTATTGACCGAAATCCAGATATCCTCCAGATTGCCGAAGAAATTACCGATACCCGTCCGGACTGGCTGCGGCGTCACCGCATCGTAACCTTGCGCGATCGGCTTGAAAACGACATCAATGCCTTCATTGACGCGGAACATGGCGCGGTTGAAGCCTTCGTACGGATCGGGGTTGTCCGCCGTCGTCGCGCAGCCGGACAATGCCAGTACGCTGACGGCGGCCATCAGAAAACGGGAGAACGGAGAGCGCGGATTACGGCCACATCGGTCTATGCTCACGGAGGATCCTCTATCGTTATTTAGCATCCAAGCCTTCGGAAGCCTTGTTGAACATGAACTGCCCGATCAGTTTTTCCAGCACCACCGCTGACTGCGTTTGGGCAAAAGCATCGCCGGATTGCAGCATCTTCTCATCGCCGCCCGCCTCCAGCCCGACATATTGCTCGCCGAGCAGGCCTGCGGTAAGAATCGAGGCAAAAGTGTCCTTGGGAAAGCGATAACGGCTGTCGATCGTCATCGTTACGACCGCTTCGTACGTCTGCGCATCAAAGCTGATTCCCGTCACCCGCCCCACGACAACGCCCGCGCTCTTGACCGGGCCACGCACTTTCAGGCCGCCAATGTTATCAAACCTGGCATTGAGCTGATAAGTTTCAGCAAAGTTTGCCGAAGATACGTTGCCGACGCGCAACGCAAGAAAGAGAATGGCCGCGAAGCCCGCCATCACGAAGACACCCACCCACAAATCCATCAACTTGCGATTCATTACATTCCCCGGAACATAAAGGAAGTCAGGACAAAATCCAGCGCCAGAATAGCCAGCGCCGAATGAACGACGGTTCGCTTGATCGACGCCGACACGCCCTCGGCTGTCGGCACTGCGTCGTACCCTTCAAATACGGCGATCAGAGAAACCGCCACACCAAAAACAAAGCTCTTGACGATCCCGTTCCAGATATCGAAACGGAAGTCGACCGAACCCTGCATCTGCGACCAAAATGCCCCCTCATCCACCCCGATGAATACGACGCCGATCAGATAGCCGCCAAATACGCCAATCAGGGTAAACATCGCCGAAAGCAACGGCATCGAGATGACTCCTCCCCAAAAACGCGGCGCAACCACACGACCAATCGGGTTGACTGCCATCATATCCATCGCCGTTAATTGTTCGGTCGCCTTCATCAGGCCGATTTCGGCAGTAATCGACGAGCCGGCACGGGAAGCAAAAAGCAGGGCGGAAACCACCGGCCCCAATTCGCGCGTCAGCGACAGGGCGACAAGTACGCCCAAAGCTTCAGAAGAACCATAGCGTTGCAGCGTTTCATAACCCTGCATGCCCAGCACCATCCCGATAAACAGCCCGGAGACAAGGATGATCAGCAGCGACTGGAAACCGGAAAAATAGATTTCCCGGATGGTCAGCGGCAAGCGGCGGAACGACTGCCCCGAATAGGCGAGAATCGTGGCGAAAAAACGCGCCGCAAACCCCGTCCGCTGCAACAGACTGGTCACCCGGTGCCCGAGCGATTCGAGTGCCGCGACAAAAACGGAAGGTTTACGTTCAGCCATCGGCACGCTTCCGCAACAAAGCCTCGGTAAAGGGCGCGGATGGATAATGGAAATGTACGGGCCCGTCGGCTTCGCCATAGACAAACTGGTGTACGAACGGTTCTTTCGAAGCACGAATTTCGTCCGGCGTACCGCGCGCAACGATTTGCCCGTCAGAAACGAAATAGACGTAATCGACGATCTGCAACGCTTCCTGCACGTCATGCGTCACCAGCAGAGAAGTTGCGCCAAGCGCATCGTTCAGCCGACGGATCAGCTGGCCGATGACGCCCATCGAAATCGGATCCAGCCCGGCGAACGGCTCGTCGTACATGATCAGCATCGGATCGAGCGCAATCGCCCGCGCCAGCGCAACGCGGCGCGCCATGCCGCCTGACAGCTCGGAAGGCATCAAGGCATGCGCGCCGCGCAACCCGACTGCGTTGAGCTTCATCAGCACCATGTCGCAGATCATTTCCTCGGTCAGGTCAGTATGTTCGCGCATCAAATAGGCGACATTCTCGAATACGGAAATATCAGTGAACAAAGCGCCAAACTGGAACAACATGCCCATGCGCCGGCGCATGGCATACAGCGCCTTGTGATTCATGTCCGGCACTGACTGACCATCGACGAGCAAGGTCCCGCTCGTCGGCTTGAGCTGCCCGCCAATCAGGCGTAATAACGTCGTCTTGCCACAACCGGAATTACCCATGATGGCGACGAGCTGGCCGCGCGGAACCTCCATATTGATTCCCTTGAGGATCGCTCGCTCGTCATATGAAAAATTCAGCTCGGATATGCTGACCAGTGAATCGGACACAATAACTTTCAGGACTAAAATGGGCGCTTATTATAACCGAAGGCTTCCGAATTCCAGCAAAACCGCCGACGGAAGTCTGGCAGAAAGCCGCCAAAACATTCAGACAAACAGCAACTTGCGGCACAAGTGCGGCAGCGCGCAAGATGATTTTCGCCACGGTAACCAAAATCGCATGACTCATTCGTCTGCCCCAGGCAGACGGGCGCCTAAAGATAGGCACCGGCACGCGCTGACACGCACTTGGCGGTGATGGCATAATGGCAGCGCTTATCGGCGCCTTCCTTACGCCAGCTACCGCATCCGCCAATCGGTTCAGCCGTGTCGCGGAAGGTTTTCTCAAACCCGCCAAAGCGCTTCCAAGAAGCGCGGAGTCCTGCGAATCATGAGCGAATCCAATCTGTACCAGCATTACCGGGGCAACACCTACCTCTTCGGCAGTAATGCGCCCTACGTCGAAGAAATGTATGAAAACTACCTGGTCAACCCCACGAACATTCCCGATGACTGGCGCGCCTACTTTGACGCGCTGCAAAACGCCCCCGCGCCCGACGGCTCCTTCAGCCGCGACGTTCCGCATCAGCCGGTCATCGACGCCTTTGCCGCACGCGCCCGCCAAGGGCATACGCAGGTCATCGTCGCCAGCGGCGCCGACACAGAAATGGGGCGCAAGCGCACAGCCGTCCAGCAGCTCATCGCCGCCTATCGCAACGTCGGGCAGCGCTGGGCCGATCTCGACCCGCTCAAACGCACGCCGCGCCCGGACATTCCGGAGCTGGAACCCGCTTTCTACGGACTGACGAACGCCGACCTGGAAACGGTGTTCAACACCAGCAACACGTTCTTTGGCCATGACACGATGACGCTGCGCGACCTGCTCAACGCGCTGCGCGAAACCTATACGACCACCATTGGCGCCGAATATACGTATCTGACCGATCAGACACAGAAACGCTGGTGGCAGCAGAAATTAGAAAGCGCCCGCACCAATCCGCATCTGAACGCGCAGGAAAAAAAGCGCGTCCTCGAACAGCTCACAGCCGCCGAAGGGCTGGAGCGTTTCCTGCACGCCAAGTATGTCGGTCAGAAGCGCTTTTCACTTGAAGGCGGCGAGAGCTTCATCGTCGCCATGGATGAACTCATCCGCCAGGCCAGCCGGCAGGGCGTTCAGGAAGTCGTCATCGGCATGGCGCACCGCGGCCGTTTGAACGTGCTGGTCAACACGCTGGGCAAAATGCCAGCGATGTTGTTTGCCGAGTTTGAACATACCGCACCGCAGGATTTGCCGGCGGGTGACGTGAAATACCACCAAGGCTTCCGCTCCGACATCATGACGCCGCACGGGCCGATTCACCTGATGCTGGCCTACAACCCCTCGCATCTTGAGATTATCAATCCGGTCGTCGAAGGCAGTGTGCGCGCCCGCCTGGATCGCCGCGGCGATGCCGAAGGCGACACCGTGCTGCCCGTGCTGGTGCATGGCGACGCCGCCTTCACCGGCCAGGGCGTCGTTCAGGAGACGCTGGCCATGTCGCAGGTACGCGGCTACACCACGGGCGGCACAGTCCATATCGTGATTAACAATCAGATCGGGTTCACCACCAGTGACCCGCGCGATGCGCGCTCCACGCTGTATTGCACCGACATCGTGAAGATGATCGAAGCCCCCGTGCTGCACGTCAATGGCGACGATCCCGAAGCGGTCGTACTCGCGACCCAGCTGGCGCTGGAATACCGTCAGGAATTCAATCAGGACGTCGTGCTGGACATTGTCTGTTTCCGCAAACTGGGACACAACGAGCAGGACACGCCCATGCTCACCCAGCCGTTGATGTACGCAAAAATCGCCAAACATCCGGGCACACGCCGGCTATACGCCGACAAACTGGTTGCGCAGGGCGTGCTACCCGCTTCCGGCCCGGAAGACATGGTTGCCGCCTACCGCGCCGCCATGGAGGCCGGCCGACATCCGGTAGATCCCGTGCTCGCCAACTTCCAGCGCAAATACTCGGCCGACTGGGAACGCTTTAGAAATACCCGCTGGACCGATGCCACCGACACGACGATCCCGCAGGCTGAATGGAAACGCCTGGCCGAGCGGATCACCGCCATTCCCGCAAACTTTGCCGTACATCCGCTGGTCCAGAAAGTCCTGGAAGATCGCGCCGCCATGGGACGCGGAGAAATCAACATCGACTGGGGCATGGGCGAGCACATGGCCTTTGCTTCGCTGCTCGTTGGCGGCTACAATGTCCGCCTTTCCGGCGAGGACAGCGGCCGCGGCACTTTCAGCCACCGCCACGCCGTGCTGCATGACCAGAAACGCGAAAAATGGGATGAAGGCATTTACATTCCCCTGCAACACGTGGCTGAAAAACAGGCGACCTTCACCGTCATCGACTCCATCCTGTCCGAAGAAGCAGTGCTCGGTTTTGAATACGGCTACGCTTCCAATGCGCCGGATACCCTCGTCATCTGGGAAGCACAGTTCGGCGATTTTGCCAACGGCGCACAGGTGCTCATCGACCAGTTCATCGCTTCCGGCGAAGTGAAATGGGGACGCCTGAACGGCCTGACCCTGATGCTGCCGCACGGCTACGAGGGACAAGGGCCGGAACACTCCTCCGCCCGCGTCGAACGCTTCATGCAGCTGGCGGCCGACATCAACATGCAAATCGTGCAACCCACCACGGCCAGCCAGATCTTCCACGTACTGCGTCGCCAGATGATCCGCCCGCTACGCAAACCGCTGGTCATCTTCACGCCCAAGAGCCTGCTGCGCAACAAGGACGCTGCCTCGCCCATCACCAAATTCACCAAAGGCGGCTTCCAGACCGTCATTGGTGACAAGAGCGAACTCAAGGCCGATAAGGTAAAACGCATCATCGCCTGCTCGGGCAGGGTGTATTACGATCTGGTCAAAAAGCGCGAAGAGAAAGGCTGTGACGATGTAGCCATCATCCGCATCGAACAGCTCTACCCCTTCCCGCACAAGGCCTTCGGGGCGGAAATCAAAAAATATCCCCACGCTACCGAAATCATCTGGTGCCAGGACGAGCCGCAAAATCAGGGGGCCTGGTTCTTCGTGCAGCACTACATTCACGAAAACATGTCCGCTGGCCAGAAACTCGGCTACGCAGGACGCCCCGCCTCGGCCTCGCCAGCCGTCGGTTACGCGCACCTGCACCAGGAACAACAGAAGGCGCTGATCGACGCTGCGTTCGCCAAACTGAAAGGCTTTGTTCTGAATAAATGAATTGCGCCCAGCGCCGGCATCCGGACGGGATGATAGTCGCCTCCGCCTCGCCAGCGTCTGACGCCAACCTACCCAAGACTGGAAACCAAAATGGCACTCGTTGAAGTCAAAATTCCGCAACTCTCCGAATCCGTCTCCGAAGCCACATTGCTGCAATGGAAAAAGAAAGCCGGCGAAGCCGTGGCGGCCGATGAAATCCTGATCGAAGTTGAAACCGACAAGGTCGTGCTGGAAGTGCCCGCCCCGGCGGCCGGCACCCTGGTCGAAATCGTCGAAGGCGACGGCGCCACGGTCACCGCCGATCAGCTCATCGCCCGCATAGATACCGCAGCCAGCGCCGCCGCATCAGCCAATGCGCATACCGATGCGCCCGCGCCCAATGTCTCAGCCGCACCTGCCCAAACGCCATCCGCCCCCGGCAGCAAAGCGGGCGTCGCCATGCCCGCCGCAGCCAAGATTCTTGCCGACAAGCATCTCGACCCGGCCAGCATCGCCGGTACGGGCAAGGATGGCCGCATTACCAAAGCCGATGCGCTAGCCGCCACCGCCACTCCACCCGCTGCCGCACGCCCGGCGCAACCGGCGATGCCGCCCGCGCCACCCATCCCCACAGCCATGGCCGGCAACCGCGCCGAAGAGCGCATCCCTATGAGCCGCCTGCGGACACGCATCGCCGAGCGTCTGCTGCAATCGCAGGCCACCAACGCCATCCTCACGACGTTCAACGAAGTGAACATGCAGCCGGTCATGGACATGCGCAAGCGCTTCCAGGAAAAATTCGAGAAACAGCATGGCGTCAGGCTTGGCTTCATGAGCTTTTTCGTCAAGGCCGTCGTCCATGCGCTCAAGCAATATCCGATTCTCAACGCCAGCATAGACGGTAGCGACATCATCTACCACGGCTATTTCGACATCGGCGTCGCCGTCGGCAGCCCGCGCGGCTTGGTCGTGCCCATCCTGCGCGACGCCGACCAGATGAGCTTTGCCGACATCGAAAAGAAAATAGCCGAATTCGGCGCCAAAGCGCGCGACGGCAAACTGGGCATCGAAGAAATGAGCGGCGGCACCTTCTCCATTAGCAACGGCGGCGTGTTCGGCTCCATGATGTCCACGCCCATCATCAACCCGCCGCAGTCGGCCATTTTGGGCGTCCATGCCACCAAAGAACGCCCGGTCGTTGAAAACGGCCAGATCGTCATCCGCCCCATGAACTATCTGGCCATGAGCTACGATCACCGCATCATCGACGGCCGCGAAGCCGTGCTGGGCCTGGTCGCCATGAAAGAAGCGCTGGAAGATCCCGCACGACTGCTGTTCGACCTCTGATCGGCCTCAAGCCAGTCGCCTGCCGCAAACAGGTTCCGAGTCAATGCGGCAGCGCGCGGCGGGTCTTGCAACCGGGAAGATGCCCATGTCCAAACCGACCTTGCGCCAGCGCCTTGCCCTGCTGTGGCGCTGGCTGAATCAGCCTCTGCCCGGCACTTCGCCACGCCAGACGAAGCCTGTTATTTGGGTGGAAGGGCGCATTCCCGGCAAAGCTTTGAACGTGCTCGCCTTCCTGCTGCTGGCCGGAATGCTGGCAGACATGGCGGGTTGGTGGCAAGCGCCCAGTTTCGATCCGTTCCAGCCTTACTTTGCCTGGACCCGCTCATTGATATGTGAAACGGGCTGGGGTGGCTACAGCCAAGGCTTGTGGGGAATAGCAGGCGGCATCATTCTGTTTGGCTTTTTGCCCGCATGGCTGATGTGGGCGAGGATCGTCCGTCATGCCTACCAACTGATACGCCGCCGGACCAACCTGCCTCTTAGCGGCAAGCCGTGGTTTCCCATGGTGCTGCTCGCAGGCCGGGCCGCCGTGTGGCGTGGGTGGTGTCTGTTGCTGGCTGCGGGTCTGGCGCTATGCATGCTTCTGTGGGCGACCTACTTGTTTTATGCGTGGCTACCACAATTGTTGTTGCCGCCTTCCGCATTGAAAGTCTGCTGAGATTCAACCTTCCATCTTTTCTGGAGATTCACAATATGAGTGACACTTTTGACGTCATCGTTATCGGCGCCGGCCCCGGCGGCTACGTTTCGGCCATCCGCGCCGCGCAACTGGGCTTCAAGGTGGCCTGCATTGACGACTGGAAAAACGAAAAGGGCGGCCCCGCGCCCGGCGGCACCTGCACCAATGTGGGCTGCATTCCGTCCAAGGCGCTGCTGCAAAGCTCCGAGCATTTCGCGCAGGCCGCGCATCACTTTGGTGAACACGGCATCAGCCTCAAAGACCTGAAAATGGATGTCGCAAAAATGGTCGCCCGCAAGGAGGGCGTGGTCAAGCAGAATAACGAGGGCATTCTCTACCTGTTCAAGAAAAACAAGGTTACGTTCTTCCACGGTCGCGGCTCTTTTCTAAAAACAGTCGATGGCGGCTATGAAATCGCCGTGACGGACGGCAAGAGCAAAACCCTCACAGGCAAGCAAATCATCATCGCCACCGGCTCGCGCCCGCGCCAGCTGCCCGGTACGCCGTTTGATGAAGCAACCATCCTTTCCAACGAAGGCGCTTTACGCATGACCGCCGTGCCCAAAAAGCTGGGCATCATCGGCGCCGGTGTCATCGGGCTGGAGATGGGCAGCGTCTGGCGCAGGCTGGGGGCGGAAGTCACGATTCTGGAAGGGCTGCCCACGTTCCTGGGCATGGCCGACGAACAGGTCAGCAAAGAAGCCAGAAAGGCTTTTGACAAGCAGGGATTAAAAATCGAGCTGGGCGTGAACGTGGGCGAAATCAAGCACGGCAAAAAAGGCGTCACCGTCCACTACGCCAATGCCGCAGGCGAAGCGCACACACTGGTGGTGGACAAACTCATCGTCTCTATCGGCCGCGTGCCCAATACCGAAGGGCTGAATGCCGAAGCCGTCGGTTTGCAACTGGGCGAACGCGGCGACATCGTGGTTGATGAACAATGCCGCACCAGCCTGCCCGGCGTGTGGGCCGTGGGCGACGTGGTGCGCGGCCCGATGCTGGCGCACAAGGCCGAAGAAGAAGGCGTCGCCGTGGCCGAGCGCATCGCCGGCCAGCATGGACATGTGGATTTCAGCCTCATCCCCTACGTCATCTACACCAGCCCCGAAATCGCCTGGGTGGGCAGAACCGAGCAGCAGCTTAAAGAGCAAGGCGTAGCCTACAAGGCCGGTTCCTTTCCCTTCCTGGCCAACGGCCGCGCCCGCGCGCTGGGCGACACCACGGGCTTCGTCAAGTTTTTGGCCGACGCCGCCACCGATGAAATTCTGGGCGTGCATATCGTCGGCCCCTATGCCAGCGAACTGATCGCCGAAGCCTGCGTGGCGATGGCCTTCCGCGCCAGCAGCGAAGACATCGCCCGCATCTGCCACGCCCACCCCAGCCTGAGCGAAAGCACCAAAGAAGCCGCGCTGGCCGTGGACAAACGCACGCTAAACTTCTGAGGCGACACGAAGCCCGCTTACTCAGGGCATCTCCGAGAAGGTATAGCGGCTTCCTTCGCCAAAATACCGCGTTGGCTCGCCTTGCCGTACTGCTCGTACTGTCAGCGGCTTGCCGACTTATCTTTTGCAAAGTCGAGTTATAGCGGCCTCCTTCGCCAAAATACTACGTTGGCTCGCCTTGCCGTACTACTCGTACTGTCAGCGGCTCGCCGCCTTGTCTT
>CALAIL010000075.1 GCA_937923255.1 uncultured Propionivibrio sp.
TGGCGCACCGGCCGCGCATCGTTTTTGCCGATGAACCGGCCGCACATCTGGATATGCCGCATCAACACCTGGTTTTGCGCCTGTTGCGCAAATATGCAAGAACGCAGACTGTGCTCATCGTCCTGCATGATTTACATCTGGCCAGCCGTTATTGTGATCGCCTCGCCCTGTTCGCTGGCGGCAAGCTCGTCGCCAGCGACACGCCAGCACGCGTCCTGACGCCAGAAATACTCGATCCGGTATATGGCGTCTCAACCATCCAGGCACACGTCGATGGTTGGACGTTCTACACGGTGCGCGACGACATCGCTTGCCCCTGATTTTTACCTGATTGACCGGGACCACTTTGTCAGGCAAAAAGGTTCTGCCCAAGAAAAAGCTCGCCGGAGCGAGCTTTGATCAATGAATCAACTATGTATTTTTTACAAAAAATTTTGGTAGGGCGTATAGGGATCGAACCTATGACAAACGGATTAAGAGTCCGCTGCTCTACCAACTGAGCTAACGCCCCACTGTTTGCGCCATTTTACACCGACAGAATCCTTAGAAGGATCGCAAAGACGGCTAATGGTAGGTCGGGGGAGATTCGAACTCCCGACCAACGGATTAAAAGTCCGCTGCTCTACCGACTGAGCTACCGACCCAAAAACAAGCGTGGGATTGTAGAGACTCCGCCTATCTCTGTCAACGGATAGCCCCTATTGACACCGGCTGCCAAGGACTTCGCCAGCGTACTCACGGTAAACGGTATGGTTTTCCACTCTGGCACAGGTCTGTACCGAGAGATTCGTCAAACCCGATAGACTGTTGGATCAGCCACGCCTGCCGCGATAAAACCCTTATGGCGCAAGCAGCAGGCATCACAGCGGCCGCAGGCACGGCCAACGTCATCGGCCTGATAGCAGGAAACCGTCAATGCATAATCGACGCCGAGATCGATGCCACGGCGAATAATTTCCGCCTTTGAAAGATTGACCAGAGGCGCATGAATATGCAATTTGGCGCCTTCAACGGCGGCCTTGGTCGCCAGATTGGCCATACGTTCAAACGCTCCGACAAACTCTGGCCGACAATCAGGATAGCCGGAATAGTCAACGGCATTGACCCCAATGAAAATATCCCGGCTACCCAACACTTCGGCCCAGGCCAGCGCCAGTGAGAGCATGATGGTGTTGCGCGCGGGTACGTAAGTCACCGGGATGCCGGCTTGCACGCCATCCGTCGGCACGGCAATAGCATCGTCGGTCAGCGCGGACCCGCCAAAACTGGCCAGATCAAGCCGCAAGGTACGATGCTCGCGTGCGCCAAAATACTTGGCTACCCGTCCGGCAGCTTCCAGTTCAGCGCGATGTCGCTGACCATAATCAAGCGACAGGCAATAACAGTCGTAGCCTTGATGTCGGGCAATGGCCAGAGACGTCGCGGAATCAAGGCCGCCGGAAAGCAAGATGACAGCCGGCGGCGAAATCGATGGATTCATGGGTTTCGGTAATAGACGATGGGTTGGGAAGTATAAAGATGTATGGTGATGAGTCAGGCGATTTTTTACTTACCCGGCGCCTCACCCCACAGCAGGCGATGAAGCTGAACCTGCAAACGCACGGGTAGCCGGTCGGCAAGAATCCACTCTGCCAGGGTTTGTGGCGACAGCGTATTCTGTACCGGAGAAAGTAGGATGGGGCAACAGCCGGCAAGCTGGTGTTCAACGACGATACAGCGCATCCAGTCGTAATCTGCCCGATCGGCAATGACAAATTTAAGCTCATCGTCCTGCCTGAGCAGGCGCAGATTTTCCCAGCAATTTTTTGTACTTTCTCCGGAAGACGGCGGCTTAAGATCGACGATGCGGGAAACGCGCGCATCAACTTCGCCGACAGGCAACGCCCCGGAAGTTTCTAGCGAAACATCGTAACCGGCATCACACAAAGCGGTGAGCAGCTTCAGGCAATTTTTTTGTGCCAGGGGTTCGCCGCCCGTCACGCACACGTAGCGCGGTGCATAAGCGGCAACTTGTGCCAGAATTTCTTCTAATGAGAATGTTCTGCCACCAGTAAATGCGTACGTGGTATCACACCAAGAACAGCGCAGCGGGCAACCGGTCAGACGCACAAAAACTGTCGGCAACCCGACACGCGTCGTTTCCCCTTGCAGAGAATAGAAGATCTCGCTGATCCTCAGCGTCAACGCCTTGTTGTGCCGCACTACAAAGCACCAGGCTATTTTTTCAGGCTTTGTCTGGCCGTACCCGCTGCCGCACTGCTCGGATATCTGGCAACGAGGCTTTCAAGCGTTGCCTTGGCACTTTTGGTATCGCCCAATTCCTGCTGGCAGGTCGCTACACCGAGCAATGAATCCGGTGCTTTTGCATGTTTTGGCCATTTCGCGGCAACCTGCTTATGCACCTCAATCGCTTTCCGGCAATTATGCAGCGTGTAGTAGGCATTGCCGAGCCAGTAACGCGCGCTCGGCGCTAAGGTGCTATCTGGATATTTTTTACCAAACGCTTCAAAAGCGTTGGCGGCTTCCTTAACCTTATTGGCACGGAAATGATTCAGCGCGGCTTCATATTCACGCGACTCGGCTATAGGATCGCCCCCCCCAGACTGCGCTCTTGTTCGTTCGCCGCCCGCAGGCGTACTGGCACGCGGCGCAGGAGGAATTTCTTCTTCTCCCGGAGCCCCCGGAACAGCGCCGGCGTCGCCGCCCTCACTCGTGCCCTCGAACTTGCGCAGGCGCCCGTCCAGATCGACATAGAAATCCTGCTGACGTTTCTTGGTCGCATCCAGTTCATACGTCAGCGTTTCAATTTCCCCACGCAAAGCAGCGTTTTCTTCGCGCAACATCTGGATCTGGTTGGCCAGCTCAATCTGCGCCTTGGACAGGACTTCGACGCGCTCATTGGTCTGAATTGACAGATCCTTGACTTGGCGACGCGCTTCGTCATCATCAAACAGGCCAGCATACGCGGGCTGCGCCAGCATGGCGGCCACCATCAGGCAGCCCGCCAAACTGGAGCGCATGCGCCGTCTTGCCTGCAAATCAGGATGAGGCAGGCGCATCGGCATCTCAGAACTCACCGCTATAAAGCATGTCGCTACGGCGGTTTTCTGCCCATGCCGCTTCGTCGTGCCCTTCACTTCTCGGTTTTTCCTCGCCCAGGCTGACCGATTCGACTTGATCTTCACGAACGCCGAGCATCACCAGCATCCGTTTGACGGCATCGGCACGCTTCTGGCCGAGCGCCAGATTGTATTCACGACTGCCCCGCTCGTCGGTATTGCCTTGAATGAGCATCTTAAACTGGCGGTTGTTGGACAGGAAGCGAGCATGCGCAGTCACCAATTCACGGTACTCATCCTTGACATCGAATCTGTCATAGTCGAAGAAAATGCTGCGTCGCGACAAAATACTTTTCGGGTCGGTCAGTTCGCGCGGCAGTTTGGAGCCATTGACATTACCCGCTTCGACTGTCGCCACCTTACCGCGACCATCTTCGACCGGCGCATTGGCCTGATCCGCATCAGGTGTCGATGAGCAACCAGCAATGAGCAGCGCCAGCAGCGCAGGAATAACGAGTTGTTTCATAATGAGGTACTCCCTTTGCGTCAAAAAAACAAATCTAGGCCTATTTATTGAATGGCCCCCAGGCGGGTTCACGCACATCGCCCGCCGAAATCGACAGCCGCTGTTTGACCCGACCGTCAATGGAAACCGCAGACAACACACCGCGTCCTCCCATTTCGGTTGCTATCAGAATCATCCGGCTATTGGGCGCAAAAGACGGCGATTCGTCCTTGCGCGAATCGGTTAGAACCTGAACCTGACGACTGGCAAGATCCATGACGGCAAGACGGAAGCCGCCATCGCGTCGCGAAATAAAGGCCAATGTCTTGCCATCCGGCGAAATACGCGGCGACACGTTATAACTGCCTTCAAAAGTCACGCGCTGGGCATCGCCACCATTGACGCCGGAACGGTAGATCTGCGGACTGCCTCCACGGTCGGAGGTAAAGTAAATCGACTGCCCATCCGGTGAAAATACCGGCTCGGTATTGATGCTGGCCCCAGAAGTCACGCGCCGCACGCCGGAACCATTGGCATTGACCATAAAGATTTGCGAGCCGCCATCCTTGGAAAGCACGACCGCCAGACGCGAACCGTCAGGCGACCAGGCGGGCGCTGAATTCGACCCCTTAAAATTGGCAACGACTGTGCGTTGGCCGCTGGCCAGCGAGTGCACGTAGATAATCGGCTTCTTATTTTCAAACGAAACATAAGCCAAGCGTGAACCATCAGGCGACCAGACCGGCGAAATGATCGGTTCGCGCGAACGTAGAGCGACCTGGGCATTCTGCCCGTCAACATCAGCGATGAACAGCTCGTAGCGATGCTTGCCGCTCCTAACCACATAAGCAATACGCGTAGCAAAAAACCCCGGTTCGCCCGTCAGCGCCTCATAAATGGCATCAGCAATGCGGTGGCCGGTCGCCCGCAGCATCGATGGCGAAGCGACAAACGCTGCGCCGGTCAGCGCCGATTCCTTATTGATGTCATACAAGCGGAAGCGCGCCTCCTGACGGCCATCCGCACTGCCGCCGATGCTACCCGCCGCCAAAGCGTCCGCACCACGGCCTTTCCAGTCGGCAAAATTGGGCGGTGTCGTTTCAGTCATTGAAACGCCGCTCGCATTAATCATCTGGAATAACCCGCAACGTTCCAGATCAGCTCTCACAACCCCCGTGAGCGTTTGCGATGCCCGCGCGTCACCACCAAAATCGGCAATGGCAACGGGAATTTTATTGGCGCCGCCGCCGGTAATTTCAATACTTAACTGCGCCGAAGCCGGTACATGAAAAGACAACACGGCGGCATAACACGCCATTGCCGCAGCACTCCGGAGACGCGCACCAAATCTTTGCATCAAAAGCATAGTCAAGGATACGAAATAATGTGCAAAAAAACTAAAAGATGGCCGATTATAGCTTTCTGGTATGACAAATGTCCGTAACGAAGCGTAATCTTTGCGCACACTCCCTGATCCAAAGCCATGACGGCCGGCTAAAGCCTAATCGAGCGGCCGGAATCTGAGCTCCAGTTCGCGCTGGAACAGGCTCGGATCATCAGGCTTGGGCAGCGGCGAGGATTTTTTGATCGCACGCACAATGGCTTCATCGTAGGCCCGGTGGCCGCTGGAGCGAACCATGCGCGGCTCACCGACAATATCGCCGCTCGGCAACTGCCTGACGATAAAAACGGCCTCCGGGTTGCCCGGAATATTTGGTGGTATGACGACATTAGGGCGCACTTTGGCAATAACCCTGTCTATATATTTCTGCATCCCGCGTGCGTTACCGTGCCCGCCGGCAGCCCCTCCTGCCGCACCGCCAGAAGGCGAACCATCATGAGTGCCCGACTCAGCGCCAAGCTGGGCCGCAATGCGGTCACTGGCCGCCGCGCGCGCGTCCTGGGCGGCACGTTGCCGCGACCGTTGCTGGGACTGTTTAAGCTCGCGATTAAGTTCATCGGCCAAACTGCGCGGTTTCAGCAGCGGCTCAGGTTTTTTAGGCTCTGGCTTAGGCTCCGGTTTCGGTTCTGGCTTGGGTTCCGGCTTCGGATCGGGTTTCTTCGGTTCCGGAACAGGCTTTTTCTCATCCTTGACAGCAATATCCGGCTTCACCGGCTCGACCCTGGGCTCGGGTTTAGGTTCCGGCTTCGGCGTCGGTTTGGGTTCCGGCTTCGGTTCGGAGACGGGTTCAGGTTTTGGCGCAGGTGGCGCCGACGACCGGGATCCCGACGTAGCGGCCGGCAGAGAACCGCCCCACAATTCGACGGCCACGGCTGACGGCGCCTGCCGCTTCCATTGCACGCCAAAAAACAGGGCGCCCGCCAGCAGAAGATGCACAAGCGCGGCCAGCGCCAGCGCTGCCGGGCTGAAACGTTCTTCTTCGGGGCGGGAGAAATACATATCCACGGCGTTTCACCCGATGCGGTAGCCCGCCAAAATCATTGACCCGTCGGCTGCACGAGCAGGCCGACACGCTTGACCTGCTGGCGTTGCAGTTCGTCCATCACGCTGAGCACGGCTTCGTATTTGACGCGCTTGTCACCGACGATCAGCACCGGCTGTTCCGGATTATCGCGCTGCACAGCGACGATGGCCTGCGTCAGCTCCTGGCGGCTCATCGCCTGCTCGGATTTACCCGGCAACGTCAGCGACAAGGCGCCATCCTCGCGGATATTTACCTGCACGGCTTTGTCCGGCGCCTGTGCGGCCTTGCCAACCGAAGGCACATCGATACTGGCGGTTGTCATCATCGGCGCCGTCACCATAAAGATGACGAGCAATACAAGCATCACGTCGATATACGGGACGACGTTGATTTCATTTTTCAGGCGGCGTTCGCGCATCGCGTGTACTCCTTAGCGCATCTGCCGTTGCAGAATATTGGAAAACTCTTCCATAAACGATTCGAAGCGCGTCGCCAGGCGATCGATCTCGTGTGAAAAGCGGTTATAAGCGACCACGGCTGGAATCGCGGCAAACAGACCGATCGCCGTCGCCACAAGCGCTTCGGCAATGCCAGGCGCAACCGCCGACAGCGTGGCCTGTCCGACATTGGAAAGACCACGGAAAGCATGCATGATGCCCCACACCGTCCCGAACAGGCCGACGTAAGGGCTGACCGACCCCGCCGAAGCGAGAAAAGCCAGATGCGCGTCGATCGCGTCGACCTCGCGCTGGTAGGTGGCGCGCATGGCGCGGCGCGAACCGTCGATCACGTCTTTCGGGTCGAGGTTTTTCTGACTCCGGAGCTTGGTGAATTCGCGGAAGCCCGCTTCAAAGATGCGTTCCATACTGCCGATGTCATGCCGGTGATTGATGGCGCTCTGATACAGGGTATTGAGGTCGCCGCCGCTCCAGAAATCGCGCTCAAACTCCTCGGTCTGCACGCGCGCTTTTTTAACGGCGAACCATTTGCGGAAAATGTAGTACCAGGAAATAAAGGACACCCCCGCCAGCAGTAGCATAACCGCCTGAACGACGGCACTGGCATTGAGAATCAGGTGGAGAATCGAGAGGTCTTGCGAAACGTTCATTGGCAGGCTTCCAACTGAGCGCGCATCGGCGCGGGGATAGAGATGATCTTCATCTTTGCGGCATTGACACAGACAACTTGGGTTCTGGCGGTGAGTAACAACGCCTCGGACGCACTTGAATCTTCGGCCAGATCGTCCGGGTTACGCTGCGGGTCGATACGGCGAATGCGCTGGCGCAAGAACAGCTGGGCGCGCGTGACCTTTTCCAGCGCGAGGTCGACCGACAGGATATCGTCGAGCCGCGCCGGCTTCAGATAATCCAGGCTGACGCTGCGCACGACGAAGGCAATGCCCGGCGCGCGCAGCAGCGCGCTCTGATCGTAGCCGAGTGCGCGCAGCCACTCGGTACGGCAACGCTCAAGAAACTTCAGGTAGTTCGCGTAATAGACGACGCCACCGGCATCAGTATCCTCGTAATACACACGAACCGCCACGGAGAACCTCTCCGGAGCGGGCAGACCAGAAGATGGCGCGGAACATGAGCGGGAAAGCGGCCCGGGAAGCGGTGTGGACAAGAGCTTCTCACCTGCAGACAACATCATGGGAGCGGATTTTATCGTACACCGCAGCGTCCTGCTGTTTGCCGCCTGTGTGGTTCATGCCGCAGCAATACGCCACAGACCGATTGTTGATTTGTGTTAGGCTTGCGCCATCGTTTACGCATCCTGCGGATTCGCTGCAAGACTGCCGCAGAACAGAAAGGGGGATCTTGTGCCGTCACAGATATTTCCCGCCTGGCCGCCGGCAATCGACCCGCTCGCCGTCGCCGCGCTCTCGCTTCTGGGCGCCATTATCATCGGGGAACTGTTCGCCCGCTTCCTGTCGTTGCCGCGCATCACCGGTTATTCCTTGACCGGCCTCGTCTGCGGCCCTGCCCTGCTCGGCTGGATCAGCGTGCACGAACTCGCCGGTCTGCGCCTGCTGATTGACCTTGTGCTCGCCATGTTGCTGTTCGAAATCGGCATCCGCGTCAATCTGCGCTGGCTGCGCCATAACCCGCTGGTGCTGGTCAGCGGACTGCTCGAATCCCTGCTCGCTTTTGTCGCCGTATTTCTTGTCGTCCATTATCTCGGCTACACCCTGGAAACCGGCCTGGTTGCCGCGACCGTCGGGATGGCGACCTCGCCCGCCGTGGTGATGGCGATGATCGGACAGATCAAGGCGCGCGGCCAGGTGACGAATCGTCTGCTGATGCTGACCGCCCTCAATGTCACGCTGACCGTGCTGACGGCTCACGCCGTGCTTGGTTTCATCCACCACAGTTATGGCAACGACTGGATCACCGCCATCTGCCACCCGCTTTACCAGTTTTCCGGCTCGCTGCTGGTCGCTTACCTGCTCGCCAAAAGTTTTTACTGGCTGCGCCGTTGTTTCGACCCGGCGCGCGAGCAGTCGGCACTGATGCTGTTCATTTTTCTCGCGCTCGCCATGACACTGCTGCAAGCCCTTAAACTGCCCGCGCTGCTGGCACCGCTGCTGGCCGGTATCATCGTTAAGCACAGCGACCCGCGGCCGCATCTCTGGCCGCAGCATTTCGGCTCGGTCGGCGGGGTTATGGTCATTTTGCTGTTCGTCATCATCGGCGCATCGCTTAACTGGCGTTCCCTTCAAACGGGCGTATGGATCGCGCTGCTGTTGATTGCTGTACGCGGCAGCGCCCAGTTACTCGGCGTGCTGCTGACGGGCAAACCCAGCGGGCTGTCGCTGCGCCAGTCGCTGGCATTGGGGATCAGCCTGGCGCCGATGTCGGGCGTGGCTTTCGTCCTCGCGGCCGACATCGGGCAGATTTTTCCCGCGCTCAACGACGAACTCGAACCTGTCGTCATGGGCATGATCTTTATCCTGGAAATTCTGGGGCCGATCCTCATGCAACGCAGCCTGCGCTGGATCGACGAGGCGCAAAGTACGCGGCAACCTTGGAAACCCGGAGGATGATATGGAGCCTGCCGAATCCAAAAAACGACTCGAAGCGTTCGCCAATTCGCGCTCGCTGACGCTGGGCGTCGAACTGGAACTACAAATCGTCAGCACGCACGATTACGACCTGATCGACGCTTCGCCCGACCTGCTGCGCAGCCTTGAAGGGCAAACGCTGCCCGGCGACATCAAGCCGGAAATTACCGCCAGCATGATCGAGCTGTCGACCGGCGTATGCACCGATTACCCGGAAGTGCTCGATCAGCTGCACACCTTGCGCGACGCGCTGGTTACCGCTGCCGACCGTCTCAACGTCGCGCTCTGCGGCGGCGGCACGCACCCTTTTCAGCACTGGGCGAACCAGCGTATTTCGGATGCGCCGCGCTATCAGTACCTCTCCGAAATCTACGGCTATCTCGCCAAACAATTCACCGTCTTTGGGCAGCATGTGCACATCGGCTGCGCCGGCCCCGACGAAGCGTTAAGCCTAAGCCATTGCCTATCGCGCTACGTGCCGCATTGCATCGTGCTGGCCGCCGCCTCGCCCTACGTGCAGGGATTCGACACCGGTTTTTGTTCGGCGCGCATCAACTCCGTCGCCGCCTTTCCGATGAGCGGGCATATCCCGTTCGTCGAAACCTGGGTGGAGTTTGAACGGTTTTTCGACAAAATGACCGATACCGGCGTCGTCAAAAGCATGAAGGATTTTTACTGGGATATCCGGCCGAAACCGGAATTCGGCACGATTGAAGTGCGCGTCATGGATACCCCGTTGACGATCACCCGCGCCGCCGAACTGGCCGCCTTCATCCAGGCCGTTTCGCGCTGGTTTCTGACCGAGCGGCCATTCCGTCCGGACGAAGACGACTACATGGTCTATACCTTCAACCGCTTTCAGGCGGCGCGTTTCGGCCTGCACGGCGTCTATGTCGACCCGCAGACGCACGAGCGCCGAACCCTGCAGGATGAAATCCTCGGCACGCTGGCGCGGATTGAGCATCATGCTGGCGAACTGCGCGCCGAAGAAATGATTCGCAGCCTGCGCCGCGTCGCCCAGCAGGGCGGCGATGCCGACTGGATCCGCGCAATGCAGGCGCGCGAATCGCTGCTGCCTGAAGTCGTGCGGCTACAGTGCCTGCGCTGGCGCGGAGACTGAATGTGCCGGAACGTCGGCTACGCATCGGCCTCTCCGCGCGCCTGCTGTACGACCCACCGCCGGAACTGGGCTTTCCGGGGAAAACGCTGCAATATCTGGAACAGTCGATCGCGCACTGGGTGCTATCGCACGATGCGCTGGCCTACATGATTCCGACGCTCGGCGAGCAGGCGGAAGTCTCGCGGCGGGCCGTTTCAGCACGCGACTTCGTCGACACCCTCGACGGTCTGATCCTGCAAGGCGGCGCCGACGTCAGCCCGGAAAGCTATGGCGCGGCCGCCGAACGTCCAGACTGGGCAGGCGACCGTGTCCGCGACCTGTACGAAATCGAACTCATCCGGGAATTCATGATGCAGGGCAAGCCGGTGCTCGGCGTCTGCCGCGGTTGCCAGCTGATTAATGTCGCCATGGGCGGCACGCTCTGCCAGGACATCGCCGCACATATTCCCAACGCCATCGCGCACCGCAACGAGGCGCTCTACGATGCGCATCGCCACAGCATCCGCATCCTTCCCGGCAGCGGCCTGGCGGCCATTTATCCGGCGCAGGAAGAAGCGCTCGTCAACAGCATCCACCACCAGTGCGTAGACAAACTGGGCAGTGACCTCGTCGTCGAAGCCATCTCACCGCAGGACGGCATCGTCGAGGCAATCCGTCACGTCGGCCGCTATTACCTGGCCGGCGTGCAATGGCACCCGGAGTTTCATGTGCCAGGCGGCGGCCTGCTCGACAGCGGGCCGATCGTCGAAGAATTCCTCGTCGCCGCCAGAGCGCGGCTACAGGAACAGGGCGGCTGAATCGACGCCAAGTATTTTCCACCTCCTCTGGAGCCCGCGTAAACAGGGCGTTTCCGAGCACCCACCCTGGAAACCCGCGTGGATAAAGGATTTCTGGGCACCCCCTCTGGAGACGCCCAATTGACAAGGGCTACCGGGCAGTGGCCTGGCAATGCCCGACTGGCGCGGGCTGACGGACATCCTCTGAAATGCCCAAGGATAAAAGATCTCCGGGCAACTGCTCAGGGCGGCTGAATCGACGTCAAGTATTTCCGCCTCCTCTGGAACCCGCGTAAACAGGGCGTTTCCGGGCACCCACCCCGGAAACCCGCGTGGATAAAGGATTTCCGGACACCCCCTATGGAGATACCCAATTGACAAGAGCTTCCGGGCAGGCGCCTGGCGAGGCCCGACTGACGCGGGCTAGCGGACACCCCTCTGAAACGCCCGGGGATAAAAGATCTCCGGGTAACTGTTCAGGGCGGCTGAATCGACACCGGACATTTCCCGCCCCCTCTGGAGCCCGCGTAAACAGGGCGTTTCCCGGCACACACCCCGGAAACCCCCGTGGATAAAGGATTTCCGGACATCCCCTCTGGAGATGCCCGATTGACAAGGGCTGCCGGGCAGGCGCCTGGCGATACCCGACTGGCGCGGGCTGGCGGACACCCTCTGAAACGCCCAGGGATAAAAGATCTCCGGGCAACTGTTCAGGGCGTTTGCCACAGCGCCTGCTGCCCGCCGGATGCCGGCGCGTCGAGGCCAAGGTGACGGTAAACCGAGGGGGTCGCAATGCGGCCGCGCGGCGTGCGTTGCAGAAAGCCTTGCTGGATGAGATAGGGTTCGAGAACGTCCTCGATCGTGTCGCGCGCCTCCCCGATGGCAGCGGCCAGATTGTCGACACCGACCGGCCCGCCGCCAAATTTATCGATGACGGCGGAGAGCAGCTTGCGGTCCATGAGATCCAGGCCGCCGTGATCGACATCGAGCATGCGCAAGGCCTGATCCGCCACCTCCCGATCAATGCGGCCGGCCGCCTTGACCTCGGCGAAATCACGCACGCGGCGCAGCAGGCGGTTCGCAATACGCGGCGTGCCGCGCGAACGGCGCGCGATTTCCAGCGCGCCTTCATGACCAGCCTGCACGCCCAGCAGTTGTGCCGAGCGCGTGACGATATGCGTCAGCTCCTCCGGCGTATAAAACTCCAACCGGGCAACGATGCCAAAACGGTCGCGCAGCGGGTTGGTCAGCATACCGGCGCGCGTCGTTGCGCCGACCAGCGTAAACGGCGGCAAATCGAGTTTGACCGAACGGGCGGCCGGCCCTTCGCCAATCATGATGTCGATCTGAAAGTCTTCGAGCGCCGGATAAAGGATCTCCTCGACCACCGGCGAGAGCCGGTGAATTTCGTCGATGAACAGCACATCGTGCGGCTCAAGATTGGTCAGCATGGCGGCCAGATCGCCGGCGCGCTCCAGCACCGGCCCGGAGGTCTGGCGCAGGCCGACGCCCATTTCGGCGGCAATGATGTGCGCCAGCGTCGTTTTGCCCAGCCCCGGCGGCCCGAACAGCAGCACGTGGTCGAGCGCATCGCGGCGGCGGCGCGCCGCTTCGATAAAAATGGACAACTGCTCGCGGATTTTCGTCTGCCCGACGTACTCCGCCAGGCGTTTCGGGCGCAAGGCGCGCTCGATCGCCTCTTCCTGCGAAGACTGCGTGGCAGCGGAAATCAGCCGGTCGGAAGCATCGCCCGCTGCCGTCAGGCGGTCGGTCTCGATCATGGCGCGCTGCCTTCGGGCTGGGCGGGCGCACGCTCATCCGGCGCTGGCGACGTACCATCGCCCGGATATTCCAGCCACTCACGGATCAGCATCTGCCCAAGTGCCAGCAAGGTCGGGCCGAGAAACAGGCCGATAAAACCGAAGACGAGCACGCCGCCAAAGACGCCGACGACGATCAGCAGAAGCGGCAGACTGGCCGTGCGCGAAATCAGAATAGGCTTGATGAAATTATCGACGCCGCTGATGCCGAACATGCCCCAGAACAGTAGGAAGATCGCCCATCCCATCTGCCCGGTATCGTACAGCCAGGCGGCGGCTGGCAGCCAGACGATCGTGGCGCCGACGACCGGCACCATCGAGAAAAAGAACGTGGCGACACCGAGCAGAATGACGGTAGGAACGCCCGCAATGAAAAAGCCGATGATGGCGACCAGCGCCTGCGCCGCCGCCGTGCCGACGATGCCGACCATAACGCCGGTGACAGTGTTGCCGGTCATCTGGAACATGCGATCGCCCAGATCGCCGGCCAGCTTCCGGCTGGCCAGGCGGACGGTGTTCGCATAGGCTTCAGCGTCACGGAAAATGAAAAAAGCAAAGAAAATCACCAGCACCAACTGGAACAGTCCCTGGCCGAAAACGGACACGGCCGCCAAGGCAAATTTGCGCGCCGGCGCAATCAGCTGGCGCAGCAGCTCATTCATTTCCTCGCGGCTGGCGAGCAACTGGTGCCAGTATTCATCCAGACTGGCGCCGACCATCGGCAAATTACGCAGCCATCCCGGCAGATCGGCGGGCAGGCCGGATTCAAGATGCGGCTTGACATAACCGATGACCATTTCCACCACATTGGCCAGCGATCCGGACAACAGCGCCACCGGCAGCACGAACAGCACGACCAGCAGCAGGCAGAGCACGGTTGCGGTTACCGTGCGGCGTCCCCGGCACACGCGCAGCAGCCGCGTGCGCAGCGGTGCGCTGGCGATGCAGATAACGATGGCCGACAGCAGCGTGCCGACAAACGGCATCAATACGGCGACGCAGCCGCCCAGCAACAATGCGATGATGGCCAACTGCAAGGTATGTTTGTGATTCGAGAGCAACGCTACACCTTCGAGAGTAATTTGAGTGCCTGCCGGATACCGTCCGACGTGCCGGTTTCCGCAGGCAACTGTTTCATCGCCGCCAGCGCCTCGCGTTCATTGTACCCCAGCGCCAGCAGGGCATTGAGGATGTCGCTGCGGCTGTCGCCCGCCGCGCGCGAGGTCACGGGCAGGGCGTCGGCCAGCTTGCCCTTGAGTTCGAGCAGCAAACGTTCGGCGGTTTTTTTGCCGATCCCCGGCACCTTGACCAGGCGGCCGCTTTCCTGATGCGCCACAGCCTGCGCCAGATCGGCAACAGACAGGCCGGACAGCACGGCGAGCGCCGTACGCGCGCCGACGCCGGAAATCCGGATCAGCTGCCGGAAGGCGAAACGCTCGCCCTCACTGGCAAAGCCGTAGAGAAAATGCCCGTCCTCGCGCACGGCAAAATGCGTCAGGAGCGTCGTCCGCTCACCAATCGCCGGCAGATTGTAGAAAGTACTCATCGGCACATCGACCTCATAACCGACGCCTTGCGCCTCAATCAATACTTGCGGCGGATTTTTTTCGATCAGGATGCCCGTCAGACGGCCGATCATCGTTTCACCTCCGGTTTCCTTGTTTCCCTATTTCACGATGCGAGTCCGCAGGCGCGATACGCCCGTTGCGCACGTGCAGTTTTCTGCCTGCCAGCGCCCCCGAAGTCCCCAGCCCCTGCCCGCCATGCGCATGGGCCACCGCGCACGCCAGCGCATCGGCGGCGTCGGCGCCGGGAGCGCCGGACAAAGCGAGCAGCCGGCGCACCATATGCTGCACCTGTTCCTTGGCCGCCTTGCCGTGCCCAACCACGGCCTGCTTGACCTGCAAAGCCGTGTACTCGCTCACCTCGACGCCGCCCGCCACCAAGGCGGAAATCGCCGCACCGCGCGCCTGCCCGAGCAGCAGCGTCGATTGCGGGTTGGCGTTGACGAAGACAATTTCGACCACCGACTGATCCGGCCGGTACAGCGCCACCAATTCACGCACGCCGGCGTGAATCGTTCCCAGACGTTCGGGCAGCGAAGCGCCGGCATCCGTACGGATACAGCCGCTGGCCACATACGCCAGCCGGCTGCCGGTTTTTTCGATCACGCCGAAGCCGGTTGCGCGCAGGCCCGGGTCGATCCCCAGGATGCGCAAGGCGCGCACGGGCTTGGCGGCTTGAGGGACATCGGCAACGGGCATCGCCGGGGCGGAAAAATCGGCGGCGATATTCTGGTGGCTCGGATTCAAGGCGGCGGAATAATCGGTCAGGAAAACAGGGAGAGTAATGGGAATAGCGCGTGCGGCAGACGCAGTGGGAAGGGTGGAAATGATGAAAATGGCGGAAACCAGCGCGGCGATCAGTATATCGCCAAACGCGCCGCGCAGCTTTTCGTCCGGCGCGCAATGCGCTCCGGCCCAGCCTTGGTCGAGCGCCCGATCCGGTCATTACCCGGATCGGCCACCCGGGCCGCCACTCCGCTTACGATTCCCGCGCCCCTGACCATGCGCCGACATGCCACGCGCGTCGGGCAGCGGCCATCCCGCATCGCCCGGCTGGGGCCGCGTCCGTTCATTGCGCTGCAATCCAGCGCAGCATCGCGTCCATGGCCAGTTTGCCGGCCGTGGATTTCGCATCGTTGATGAGGAAGACCAGAATCCAGCGGCGATTCTGGCTGTCGAGCACATAACCCGCCAACGCGCGCACGCCTTCCAGATAGCCGGTTTTCAGGTGACCGCGACCGCTTTGTGCGCTGCCATTCATACGCTTTTTCAGCGTGCCATCGACGCCCAGGATCGGCAGGGACGCCATCAGTTCCGGCATCACCGGACTCTGCCAGGCCGCCCGCAGCAACTGGCCCAGCGCATCGGCGGAAATCCGCTCGTCGCGTGACAGCCCGGAGCCGTTATCAAGCATGATGCCGGATACGTTCAACCCCTTGCCGCCCAGCCAGCGCATCACCTGCTGTCGCGCGCCCTCCGGCGTCGCCGGGCGCACCGCATCCAGCGTCAAAAAAACCTGTCGCGCCATCACGTTGTTGCTGTATTTATTGACGTCACGAACGATTTCTGCGAGCGAAGGCGACTCATGCGCGGCAATCAGCACCGCCGACGACGGCGTGGCCGCGGCGCGCACCCTGCCGCGCAACGTGCCGCCCAGCTCGCGCCAGAGCGCGCGAAACAGCCCTTCTGCCTGCACATCCGCCGTCCAGGGCGCGAGAAACAGTGCCTTGTCACCGCAGGATGCGGCATAACGCCCGGCCAGGCCGATCGTCGCGGGCGCATCAAGCGAGATCTGGAGATTTTCACGCCAGTCGCCGCACGCACCTTCGGCAAGGCGCAGGTGATTGACGATCTGAAGACCTGCGCTCGGCGTCTCCGGCAGGACGAGCACCCCGCCCCCGACCGTATCCGGCCGCAGCGTCAGATGCACACTCCTGAAATTGATGAGCAGCGCGTCGGGGCCGACATTGTAAGGACGCAGCGGCTCGCCGTCGAAGGCCGCCGGATCGTGCGGCGGCAGGGCAAACGCGCTGCGGTCGAGGACGAGATCCCCGGTAATTTCACCGACCCCGCGTGCGCGCAACTGCCGCAGGAGCAGCCAGAACTGTTCGAGCGCCAAACGTGGATCACCGCTACCGCGCAGGTAGAGATTGCCGGCGGCGTCTTCCAGCGCTTCCGTTTTCCAGACATACGACGGCCCCAGCAGCTCGAGCGCCGCATACGTCGTGACCAGCTTCATCACCGAGGCTGGGTTCATCGCCTGGTCGGCATTGTGGCGAATCAGCGGCTGGGCGCTATCGACGCGCTGCACGACGACGCCTACATGACGCGGCGAAATGCCGGCGCTCTTGAGGGCGGCGAGCACTTCCGCTGGCAACGTCGGTGACTCTGCGGCGCGCAAAGGTGGCGCGAGCATCAACGCCAGCAGGCAGAGCGCGCATCCAAACGCCGCCCGCAAACGGAAAAAACCCGGCACGCCGGCGCCACGTCCGCTGCGGCGCTGAAATGAAAACAAAAAAAACATCGCGGCTCCCATCGAGGCTCCTTGTGAAGCTCAACTTAAAAAAACGGATTTTAAGGCATGGCTTCCCCCTGCCTGACAGGGAATCGGACAATACGACGCCCTTTCCCTCCTTGTACGCAATAGGCGCTTCCGCTCGCAGCAACCGTCATTTGCCATTTGCCGACGGTTTTTCATCAAGCGCACGGTGCTCGCAAAATACAGCGTGGTCAGGCACCGGCAGTTTTCTATTCACACCGGCCGAATGCATTGGGCGGTTGCGGGCTTCTGCTATACTTTGCCGGTCATTTTTGGCCAAATTTCATGACTCAGACACCTCCCCCTTTTTCTGACCCGGCGCTCAAGCTCGCCGAGCGCGTGCTGCGCATCGAAGGTGAAGCCGTGCTCGCACTGATCGACCGGCTGGATGATTCTTTCCCGCGCGCACTCGACCTGATTCTCACCAGCGCAGGACGGGTCATCGTCAGCGGTATGGGCAAGTCGGGCCACATCGGCCGCAAGATCGCAGCGACGCTGGCCAGCACGGGTACGCCGGCGTTCTTTGTCCATCCCGCCGAGGCGGGGCATGGTGACCTGGGGATGATTACTGCCGCCGATGTCGTGCTCGCCATTTCCAACTCCGGCGAAAGCGAGGAGCTGCTCAATCTGCTACCCTGGATCAAACGCCAGGGCGCGCGTTTGATCGCCATGACCGGCAATCCCGCGTCGACGCTGGCGCGCGATGCCGACGTACATCTCAATGCCGGCGTCGCACAGGAAGCCTGCCCGCTTAATCTGGCGCCTACCGCCAGCACGACGGCAGCTTTGGCGCTCGGCGATGCGCTGGCCATTGCCTTGCTTGATGCGCGCGGCTTCAGCGCCGAGGATTTTGCCCGTTCACACCCCGGTGGCGCACTTGGCCGCCGCCGCCCGCTGATGCGGGTGCGCGAAGTCATGCGCACGGGCGAAGCCATGCCGACCAACGCGCCGGAAGCCAGCCTCGCCGAGGCGATCCGCGAAATTGCGCGCGGTACGATCGGCATGACGGTCATCGTCTCGCCACAACGTCAGATCCTCGGCATTTTTACTGACGGCGACCTGCGCCGCGCCCTGCTCAAGCATGACGACCTGACACGCCTGCGCGTCAGTGATGTGATGACGCCCCACCCGCGTACAATCCGGCCCGAGAAACTGGTCGACGAGGCTGTCGAGATGATGGAGCGTCACCGTATCAATCAGCTGCCGGTGGCGGACGAGCACGGTTGCCTCGTCGGTGCGCTGAACATGCACGATCTTTTTCGAACCAAGGCGATATGAATTATTCCGATGACGCCCGCGCACGTGCGGGATGCCTGAAGCTGATGGCTTTCGATGTTGACGGCGTACTTTCTGAAGGCTCGCTGTTCTACACCGATGAAGGCGTTGAAATGAAAGCCTTCAACAGTCTCGACGGGTTAGGCATGAACATGCTGCAACGCGCGGGACTGACCGTCGCCGTCATCACCGGCCGCAAGGCGCACTGCGTCGAGCTACGTATGCAAAACCTGGGCATCGACCTGCTCTATCAGGGCATTGGCGACAAACTGGCGACCCTGCACGAACTGCTGACCAAACTAAATTTACGCCCGGAGGACGCCGGTTATATGGGCGATGATATCGTCGATATTCGCATCATGAATGCCTGTGGTTTTTCCGCCGCGCCGGCCGATGCGCATTTTCTGGCAAAGAAGTACGCCCGCTTCGTTGCGAGCAAGCCGGGCGGCAAGGGGGCAGTACGTGAAGTCTGCGAGCTGATTCTCGATGCACAAGGCAAGCTGAATGCGGCGCTGGCGCCTTACCTGCCGGCAGACGGGCAATGAAGCACTGGTCCAGCGCCCTCTTTCCCCTGGTGCTGTTGCTGACGCTGACCAGCCTGACTTACTGGTTGCGCTACGTTACCGACCAGCCGGAAACGCGCAACGACGGTAAGAACCGGCACGATCCGGACTACATCATGTATGACGCCACGCTGCGCAAGATCGGTGAGAGCGGCCGTCTGGAATATACGCTTAAGGCCGACACCGTCACGCACTATCCGGACAACGATACATTGGACGTGAGCAAACCGAACCTCGTCCATGCCGGCAGAGGGGCGCAGGTGACGGTGACGGCCGATACGGCGCACGTCAGTGAAGATAACGAACGCATCGACCTTAACGGTAATGTCATCATCCGGCGCGCCGCGTCCCCAAAACACAAGGCACTGACCGGCGCAACACCGGCGCTGACCGTGCTTCCCGATGCCGACAAGGCCTTTACAAAATCGCCGGTGCTGGTAACCCAGGGCACGTCCTGGGCCAAGGGAATTGGCCTGCAAATGGACATGCGCGCCGAAACCTACCGCATCGAATCACGGGTACGCGCGATGCTGGAAAGCCCGCGCGCCAGAAAGAAAACACCATGAAACTGCCTGCACAGCCAATCCGCTTGTTGACCGCCAGCCTGCTGGTTGCCCTGACCTGCACAGCGCAAGCGGAAAAAGGCGATCGCGAGAAGCCGATCAACATCATTGCCGACCGCGCCAGCGCCGACGAGATCAACAAAGTACAGATTTTCGAGGGCAACGTTGTGCTGACACAAGGCACCATCATGTTGCGCACAGGCAAACTGGTCGTTACGCAGGACGCCGACGGCTTCCAGACCGGCGTGGCGACGGGCGGTGAAAAAGGACTGTCCTACTTCCGGCAAAAACGCGAAGGCAAAGACGAATATTTTGAAGGGCAGGGCGAACGTATCGTCTATAACGCGCGCGAGGAAAAAACCGAGCTGTTCTCTCGCGCCTGGGTCAAGAGCGGCGCGGACGAAGTTCGCGGCCAGTACATTTCCTATAACGCGCTGACCGAGCAGTATCTTGCCACCAATGGCGCAGGCGAAACCAAGACGGCGGTCGGTGAAAAACAAGCGCGCGTGCGCGCCATCATCCAGCCCAAGAAAAAAGACGGCGCCCCCGCGCCCGACAGCGGCGCACCTCTGACGCTGCAACCTGCGGCAAACGTCAACGCGCCGGAGCAGTAGTCGGCGCAGCGCCACGGCGATGCCGTACCGGCAAAACATCAAGCTCGGCATTCGGGAAAAACGATGGGGAATGAACGACAAAACCGGCTGGCGGTGCTGATCGACGCGGACAACACCTCCGCCGCGGTGGCGCGGGAGCTGTTTGCGGAAATCGCCAAATACGGTATCGCCAGCGTCAAGCGGATTTACGGCGACTGGAGCAGTCCGACCCTCAATGCATGGCGGAAAATCCTGCTCAGGCATGCGCTGGTTCCGGTGCAGCAATTCGCCTACACCAAGGGCAAGGACGCCACCGACATGGGGCTGATCATCGACGCCATGGATTTGCTCTACAGCGGCACCTTCGACGGTTTCTGCCTGGTTTCCAGCGACAGCGACTTCACGCCGCTGGCCGCGCGCATTCGTGCCGCCGGGCTGACCGTGTATGGCTTCGGGCGGCAGAAAACGCCGGAAGCCTTCCGCCAGGCCTGCGACCGCTTTTTCTACGTGGAAAACCTCAAGCCTCCGGTGGACAGCGATAACGGCAACGCCGCACTTGATACATCCGACACGCCCGACGCTTCCGACGAGCACGCGCCGGAAAACGGCCGCGACACCAGCAAGGGTGCAGACAACAAGGACAAGCCGGCCGCCCCGACGACGCGCCAGGCGCTGGATGCCGGCATCCGCAATACGCTCAACAAGGCCGTCAAGAACTGCACCGACGAAGCGACCGGCTGGGCCTTCGTTGGGCAAATCGGCACTTACCTCAGCCAGACCCTGCCCGACTTCGACACCCGCACCTACGGCTACAGCCAACTCTCCAAAATGCTCAAGGCGCTCGGCGGGCTGCAATTCCGCCACGACGAAGCCAGCCGCATGTTCTGCCGCAAAATTCCCTACGGCGAACTCATCAAGCTGCTGGCCAATGAAGCGCTGCCGAAATTCCAGAACAAACAGGGTTGGGCGAAAATCCACGCGGTCGAAAAATATGTCACTCCGCGCTGGTCATTTAAAGAATACGGCTTCGACAGCTTTGCCGACCTGCTCGACACCGTGCACGGCGTCGAGGTGCACGACGATAGCCTGCGGATGCCCGCTGCATCACCGGCGGCGTAAGGCCGGTCCGGCTCCGGCGCAACATTTTCCAAAAATTTCTGCGTCCCGGCGAACGGACGCATCATCACCGCCGCTTGCGGTCAACCTCGGCGGCACGGCGCGCATTTACTAGCACGCCGAAATCGACGCCCGGCAATACTGCGACACACTGGCTGCCAAAGCTGTTAAATTCTTCAAAGGCCTCCGGTCACGCCCAGTGCTTCCTCAATACTGGTCACGCCGCGCACCGTCGATCCGACGAGAAAAGATTCCACACCCATATCGGACAGACGCAAAAAAGCCGTCGCCGTATCGTTAGTGTGCAAGGTCGAAAACACACGGTGCCCCGTCAGCGACGCCTGTACGGCAATACGCGCCGTTTCGACATCGCGTATTTCGCCGATCATGATCGTATCCGGGTCGTGACGAAGAATCGAACGCAGCGCGGCGGGGAAGGTAAAACCAATATCGGGATGCACCTGAAACTGCGTAACGCCAGGGATGTGATATTCCACGGGATCCTCGACGGTGAGTACACGCTCGTGCCGCGTATCGCAGGCGACCAGCGTTGCATACAGCGTCGTGCTTTTGCCGGAACCAGTTGACCCGGTCACCAGCACGATGCCGTCCGGCTGCGCCATCCATTGCCGATAGGGCGCCAGGTGGTCGGCTTCGATACCGAGCGTTTCAAGGTCAAAGCGCGTGTTCTGCGTATTCGGCAATAACCGGAGAACCAGCGACTCGCCAAGCACACCGGGAATGACAGAAACGCGCACATCGGTATCCACCGCCGACGAACGGATGGAAAAGCGGCCATCCTGCGGTAAACGCCGTTCGGAAATATCCAGTCCGGAGATGAGTTTGATCCGGCTGACCACCGCATCAAAGCGCTCGCGCGGATACTGCTCGATCGACTGCAAGCAGCCGTCCCGCAATATCTACGGGCATTCATTGCCAGGCCGAAAGGCCGCCCAAGCCCAGGGCAAGCCCCGCCCGACGCCCCAGATATCGAGCAAGCTCACCCCGGCGCATGGCTGTGTTTCTTCTCCTCCCTATCGTTGCCAATCAATTCCAGAGGAAGAAGCAGCGTTCTGATTCTAATTAGACTTCGGCGATTTCAACACAGATCGGGCGTTCGCCCGTAGCGCAGCGCTGGCTTGCCGTCAGACGGCCGCTGTCCAGATCAACAGCATACACGGTCAGGTGATTGGAAATTTCACCCGCCGCCGCCAACCAGCGACCCGAGGGGGCAATGTCCATACCACGTGGCTGCTGTTCCGTCAGTATGCAGTCTCTGTGTGACAGCAAACCGCTCGCACCATTTACGGCAAAGGCGGAGATTGTGCTGCTACGCCGTTCCGTCGCGTACAAAAAGCGGCCATCCGGCGATAGCCGCAATTCGGCGGCCCACGGCTTGCCGACGAAACCCGCCGGCATCAGGCTGACGGTCTGAAGAAAGGTCAGTCCGCCATTCTGCGCATCGAAAGCGAGCACATCGATACTGCCGTCCAGTTCGTTGAGGCAGTAGACAAAATGGTTATCCGCAGAAAAAAGCACATGGCGCGGACCACGCCCCGGCCGCATCAGCATGCTGGGTAGGTCGTTCGGCACCAAGCGTAAATCGTCGGTCAGGCGGAAAATATGGATGGCATCGGTCGTCAGCGTTGACACCAGCAGCCAGCGTCCGGTCTGGTCAAGCCGCGCCGAATGGGCGCGCGGTAAATCCTGGATGCGCTGACTGACGTTTTGTGGCTCGCCATGCGCATCAAGCGGAATAACCGACAAATTATCATCGGCATATGAAGGGGAAAACAAAACGCGCAGCGCCGGATCGCCATACAGATACACCGGTGCACCAGGGACGCGCACCCTGTCCAACGGGCTTAATTCTCCCGAACCGGGGGCAATGGCAAATGCCTGCACGGCATGTTCATGACGCAGTCCGACATAAAGGCGGGCGGCATCAGGCCGCACGCGCATCGGCGAAGGCGCGCCATCGGTAATCAAGTGTTGACGGACGGCGAGTTCACCGGACTGACCGTCCAGCGCAAACACATCGATTTCCCGGCTGTCCTGACAGGAAACATAGATGACGGTCTGGCCCATCGTGATCCCCCTTTCCCTTGATAGCTGAACGGCGTGGTGGCCTGTGCAACCTTATGGAAACCAACGCCGGGAAACTCGGCCTTCCCTACGGCTCCGGTTTTTCCCGCAAGAAAAATCAATCGACCGATCATACGCATTATGAACGGAGAAAAACGGCGCGGCAATGACCGTCGATGCTTATTACCAGTGCATTGTGATCGGGATCACTCACTGACTTATCACAACCGCCCGTAGAAAATGGCGCATCACCCGGAAAATACGGCACGGCGCTGCAAACAACAATGCCAACCGTGCCGGCGAACACCATGCAGCACGCACGCTTTATTTAAATGCGCGTTCCGTTTGGTTTGTTCTCTTAAAATCACCCCGCCGTTCGATACACAAGTGCATATGTTGCATCACACACAAACTCACCACGCCATGCGCCTACAGTACCCCCCATGCGCACGGTAAACAGGCAAAGAAAACCCAGAACTGTTACGCGTATTACGCGTCGTTTTTGCGCAGCGAATCGAGCAGTGTGTGTGCCTGCGCTTCTGAAGCGTAAACCAGATGGAGCAGTAATTGCACCGTGTGCGGCAGTTTGCGTCCGGATTCGTAACGCGAGCCGCCGGACTGCGTGACGCGGATGCGACTCCAGAAAACAGATTGGTTAATGCCCAGTTTCTTACGTAAAGCAGCCGCCTGCTCTCCAGATTGAATCAGCAATTCCGGCGCCTTGGAAACTTTGCTGGCTTTGGGTTGTGTCATCATGCCTAGTCTCCTGATCAACAAAAGTCTCTTGCGTTGCGAGAGCGGTCATTGCCGTTTTTGTTTTTAGTTGTAGATTGCATAATAGCAAAGGTTTCTTCTGACATAATCACCCTATAAACATGTCGTTACAAAAATATTCATCCTGAATTAAATCATCTACTTAAAACTAATATTCCCTGTTCGGGTCGGAATATGAACATGAAGGGTCAGAATAGTTCTGGAATTTCGATATTTTTTACATGCTTTTAACAAAAAACCAATTCCCGCTGCGGCAAAGGCGCTATTGGGATGCGAGAGCGCCGTTCTCCAGGCAACGCCGCCCCCATACGGACCGGTTTCCACCGACCATATTTAAGACGCCGCGCATTTCACAACCGACCTGCAACCGATCCACAGCCAACCCGCAGCCTGTGAGGATTCATAGCCTTTGTGCAGTCTGTGGGATATTCAGTTTGGACTGCGCCCAAGCTGCGGCACGCCAAACCGCTCCGGGCAATATATTCAGCACACCGGATACACGTGCATGCTGGAATACTTGTTCCCGATGATCGGCAAGCAAATTAAGTGGAAACAGACGAGTACGCGCCGGATCAGCAGGGGCTTAGCACATCGACGCCCATGCAACCCAGGCACGCCGTACCTCCGGCGCATTCCCTTATACGTTCCCCTGCCATCGTGCCCATGTCGCATACATCGCCCCTAAGCCAGGCTTCTTGGCCGCGTTGCATCGAGCCGAACGCAGCGCCCGTGCTGACGAACGGTGCGTCTGGAGTATCATTTGGGACATTTCTGACAGACGCGCATAGAGACCGTTCATGAAAATGCGTATTGCAGCAAGCCTTCTTTCCGGGTTGACGGCGTTGATTCTGCCCGCCTGCGATGAATACAACTTTTCCCGGCTCAAACCCGGAGAATCCTCGATGGAAACCGTGCGCCAGGTCATGGGCGCGCCCGCCCGCGAATGGCGCGATGCCGACGGATCGCAGACCTGGGAGTATCCGCGCACACCGGAAGGCGTGGTCAACTACATGCTCGACATCGCGCCGGACGGCAAACTGAAAGCCATTCGCCAGGTACTGACCGAAGAAAATTTTGCGCGCATCCAGCCGGGCATGACACGCGAACAGATTCGCCGCCTGCTCGGCCAGCCCGCGCGCGAACAGTATTTCCCGCTCAAGAATGAATACGTCTGGTACTGGAGAACACCCGGCAACAGCGGCTTCGACGCCTACTTCAACGTCAGCTTCGACGAGAGCGGCAAAGTCGTCCGCGCCTTTAGCAGCGCGGAAGGCCGGCATTAAAACGCGCGCCCCGGAAACGCGCGTCTCAGCGCGCCGGCATTTCGCTTTGCCCTGTCAATCCCGCCACGTCCAAGCGATGCCGCGCGACTCGATTTCCTGACGAATTTCCGCCAGCGCCCGTTCGACCCGCGTTGCCTCCCCCTCCACGCCCAGTTCCAGATGACGGCGCTGCCCGTCCGCGTCGATCGACGGCAGGCTATACAAGCGCAGATCGGGATACGCCGCAACGATGTGCTCCATGAGGTCGAGCAGGACGCTCTCGTAAGCACGGTCGCCGGTCAGCAGATACGCCCTGTCGACTTTCGGCTGGCGATAAAAAAGATGGGAATAAAACGTATCGAGCGCCCACGCCGCCATCGGGTGCGCCATCTGCGGGAACCCGGGCAGAAAGTAGTGCTGCCGAATGGCGAAACCAGGAATACGGTTAAACGGGTTGGGAATAATTTCCGCGCCGCGTGGAAAAACACCGAGCAGGAGCCGCTGCGGCGTAATTTCACGGCCAAAACGGGCGCGAATTTCGCGCTCGGCCTCCGGATGCAGGACGAGATCAACCCCCAGCGCCTCAGCCGCCGCCTGCCGTGTCCGGTCATCCGGTGTGTTGCCGATACCGCCAAAGCTGAATACCACATCGCCCGCGGCAAAACTGTGCCGCAGCGCCTCGGCGATACGCGCCTGATCGTCGCCCAGATACTGCACCCACGACAGACGCAGCCCCCGTTCGTCCAGCAGGCCGGCAAGCCGGGCGAAATGGGCATCCTGCCGCTTGCCCGAAAGGATTTCGTCGCCGAGAATCAACGCACCGAAATTCATAAAGTTTCTCCCGGCAAAGAGTCCTCTTCCACGCACTCCAGGCGCAGGCGGCGCACGGCTTCCAGACAATAATGGCTATAGACCAGCGCCGTCAGCGAAGGCGCCAGCAGCCCGACGACCGGCACATACGCCAGCAGCGCCATGAGCAGGCCGAGCAGAAACAGCGCGCCGGCATGATGCTGGCGCAGCTTATCCCACTCAGCTACCGTCGTATGCAGCGAACAGGCTTCGTATGCGAAAGTCCGCCGGTTCAGCCAGGCCATCCAGAGGGTCGGCAAGGCCAGATTCAACCCGGGGACCAGCCACAAGGGCAAGGTCAGCAGCCAGCCCAGCATAAAAATCAGCGCCGACCAGATGCTATTCCAGACCGACGCCGTCAGGCTGCGCGCATCCCGCCGCGCAACGTCGGCATACTCGCCTTCGGCCAGATAATCGAGCAGCCAGGGCATGACGGCAACGGCAGCCAGCAGCACCGCCAAGACATAACTGAATAGCAAAATCGCCAGCCAGCCGCCCAGAAAAGCCAGTATCTGCGCCAGCCAGTGCAGATTCCAGGCATCCAGCCAGCTGATCGGCGGCAGGCTCATGAATAATGAAGCCAGCGCCTTGAGCCACAGCAACGACAGGATGACGAGCAAAAGCAGCGCGACGAGCGCTGGCGTCAAAATATAGCGCCACGGACGCCCGTTGGAGAGCGTCGACAGGGTACGCCGAAATGCTTGCAGAATGTCGCTCATCGAAATTCTCCGCTGCCGCACCGCCTGGCGCGGGATTGACACATTTTAACCATTGAACCGGCATTATCGCGAATCAGCCGGATCATCGGGGTACGCGGCACGGCGGCTTGCCGGTCGGTACGCCGGATACCGCGCATCAGGCCGACTGAATTGATTCCCACAGCCTTTGCAGCCGTTTGACCGAGACGGGCGCTGGCGTGCGTAATTCCTGCGCAAAAAGCTGCACGCGCAGTTCTTCAAGCTGCCAGCGGAACTGGTCGACGGCCGGGTTCGTCGCCCCCTGCCGGGCAAGCAGCTGGGCGCGCCGCTCGTAGGCCGTCCAGAGCGGTGAGAACTCAGCCAGCAGTCGCGCATCACGCAATACGCCGCTTTCTCCGCCACCGCTGCGCAGCTTGTCGAGACGCATGGCGATGGCCTGCAAATAACGGGGAAAATGCTGCAAACGCTCAAATGGCGTTTCGGCGACAAAGCGCTTCGTCATCAGACGGCCGAGCTGTTTCTCGACATCCTGCACAGTGGCGGTAAAGGCTTTGGCTCCCGCCAGTTTTTTCTGCACCGTCAACCATTGGTCGAGAATCTGGCCAACGAGACGGCACATTTCCTGCGCCAGCAGGCCCAGGCGCGGCCGGGCTTCCTGGCAGCGCTGCGCAAATGCTGCCGCATCGAGCGGCCAGGGTTCGGCCAAACAGGCGCGGCGCAGCGTCACTGCGATCAGTTGTTCGCGCAGCTCGGCCTGCGTACCGAGCGCCATGAACCGGATCGCCATCTGCGTCAGGTTCGGCAAATTCTTTTCAAGATATTTGACCTGCTCGCGGAAATGCAGGCGGAACAGCCGCAGCAGACCGCCGGCATGGACGGCCTGCGCCTCCTCAGGCGTATCGAAGACGCACAGCGAGGCCGAATCGCCATCGTCGCGCAGCGCCGGGTAGCCGATCACGCGCTGCCCGCCGACGGGAATTTCCATCAGTTCGGGCAGTTCGCCAAAGCGCCAGTCGGTCAGGCCGGTGTATTCCGCCGGCGTTTCATGCAGTTCAGAAAATTCCCGCCGCGCCTGCCCGCCCCATTCCGCGCGCAGTTCGGCAAGGTTGCGGCTCATCGCCAGTTGCCGGCCATGTTCATCGACCAGCTTGAAGTTAAACGATAGATGCGCTGGCAGGGCGTCGGGACGGAAGGCGTCCGGCGTAATTTCCCAGCCGCGCGCGTTCAGCCCCCGCGTTTTCAGGATGTACTGGATAAGCGCGGGAATCAGCCCCTGATTCATCCGCACTTCCGGCGTGGTTCCTGCGTGTGTGCCGACCTGGGCGGCGGCCTCCGCAAATTCCGCGGCGAAGGCAGGCAGCGGCACCAGCTTGGCGCGAATCCGCTGCGGCAGCGTCTTGGCAAGCTGGATGACCTTTTCCTTGAGCAAGCCCGGCACCAGCCACTCGCAACGCTCGGCCGGAATCGGATTGAGCTGGGCCAGCGGCACGGTCATCGTCACCCCATCACGCGGCGACCCCGGTTCAAAATGGTAAGACAGGTCGAAATCCACACCGCCCAGACGGATACGCGGCGGAAATGCCTCCGTCGTGACACCCGCCGCCGCGTGGCGCATCAGGTCCTCGCGCTGCAAGTACAGCAGTTTGGGCTGCTCACGCTCAGCCCCCTTGCGCCAGTGCTCGAACGACGCGCCATCGACGACGTTTTCCGGAATCATCCGGTCGTAAAAGGTGACGATCAGCTCGTCGTCGACCAGCACATCCGGGCGTCGCGATTTGTGTTCGAGCATCTCGATATCGAGCAGCAGTTGCTGATTGTGTGTAAAGAACGCCCAGCGCCGCACGTATTCGTCGGCGATTTCTCCGCCCACCAGCCCCTGACGGATGAACAGATCGCGCGCTTCGGCTGGATTCATCGGCCCATAATTGACGCGCCGGCGCGGGTTGATGACGATGCCGTGGAGCGTCGAGCGCTCGAAGGCGACCGCCTGCATCGCCTTCTTCTCCCAGTGCGGGTCGAAATAACTGCGCCGGATCAGATGCGCGCCCACCTGTTCCAGCCACTCCGGTTCGATACGGGCAACGCCGCGCGCGAAAAGCTTGCTCGTCTCGGCAATCTCGGCGGCAGCGATCCATTTACCCGCCTTCTTGACCAGCGGCGAGCCCGGATGAATCAGGAACTTGATGCCGCGCGCGCCCAAATAATGGCCGGATGCCTCCGACTTGCAGCCGATATTGCCGAGCAGACCGGCAAGCAGCGCACGGTGGATCGCCGCGTAATCCGCGGGCACCTCGTTCTCCCGCCATCCATGCTCGGTAATCAGTGCGCGCAGTTGGCCGTGGATGTCGCGCCACTCGCGCATACGCAGCGCCGAGAGAAAATTCGCCTGGCACGCCTGAACCAGCTTGCGCTGCGACTTTTTGTGTTCGAGCGCCTCCTCATACCAGCGCCACAGCTTGAGCCAGTCGAGAAATTCGGATTTTTCATCGGCAAACGCCTTGTGCGCCGCATCAGCCGCCCCCTGCTTTTCCTGTGGGCGTTCGCGCGGGTCCTGCACCGACAGCGCGGCGGCAATCACCAGCACCTCGCGCAGGCAGCCTTCATTGCGTGCAGCGACGATCATGCGCGCCACGCGCGGGTCGAGCGGCAGGCGCGCCAGTTCCTGGCCGACGGGCGTCAGCGCCCGTGCGTCCGTCACCGCGCCCAGCTCCTGCAAAAGCTGGTAGCCGTCGGCAATCGCTTTACCGGGCGGCGCTTCGAGGAAGGGGAAGGATTCGATGTCGCCCAGACGCAGCGCCTTCATGCGCAGGATGACGCCCGCCAGTGACGAGCGCAGGATTTCCGGATCGGTATAAAGCGGCCGTCGAGCAAAGTCCGCCTCATCGTAAAGGCGGATGCACACCCCGGCGGACACCCGCCCGCAGCGTCCGGCGCGCTGGTTGGCGGACGCCTGCGCAATCGGCTCGATCTGCAACTGTTCGACCTTGTTGCGGTAAGAATAGCGCTTGACCCGCGCCAGCCCAGTATCGACCACATAGCGGATGCCGGGCACGGTCAGCGAAGTTTCGGCCACATTGGTCGCCAGCACGATGCGCCGCCCCTGATGCGGGCGAAAAATGCGCGCCTGCTCCTCGGCCGACAGGCGGGCGAACAGGGGCAGAATTTCCGTCGACGTGTTGAAACCGCCGCGGTTGAAAGTATGCTTGCGCAGCGCCTCGGCCGCCTCGCGGATTTCGCGCTCGCCGGGCAGAAAAACCAGAATGTCGCCGGCGCCGATGCGATTGACCTCGTCGCAGGCATCAACGATGGCTTCGTACAGATCACGCTCATCACGCGCATCGCGCCCATCGTGCTCTCCGCGCACCCCGTCTTCCGGGGCTTCGGCGCCGGACGGCGCTTCCGGCTGAACGGGGCGATAGCGCACTTCGACCGGAAACAGCCGCCCGGACACCTCGATTACCGGCGCGTCCCGCCCGCCGACGGCGAAATGCCGCGCAAAACGTTCGGCATCGATCGTCGCCGAAGTCACGATCAGCTTCAAGTCAGGGCGCTTCGGCAACAGCTGCTTCAGGTAGCCGAGCAGAAAATCAATATTCAGGCTGCGCTCGTGCGCCTCGTCGATGATCAGCGTGTCGTACTGCGCCAGCTGCGGATCGCCCTGCGTTTCAGCGAGCAAAATACCGTCGGTCATCAGCTTAATGTACGCGGCCGGCGAAGTACGGTCGGTAAAGCGAATCTTGTAGCCAACGTGGCGGCCCAGCTCACTGCCCAGCTCCTGGGCGATACGCGCGGCCGTTGCCCGCGCGGCGATGCGGCGCGGCTGCGTGTGGCCGATCAGCCCGGTTGCGCCGCGCCCCAGTTCCAGACAGATTTTCGGCAGCTGCGTCGTTTTGCCCGAGCCGGTTTCCCCGCAAACGATGACGACCTGATGGCGGGCGATCAGCGCTGCAATCTCCGCGCGCCGCGCATTGACCGGCAGCTCGTCGGAAAATGTCGGCCGCGGTATCCCCGCCCGCCGCGCCGCCACCGCTGCCCGCGACTTCTCGCGCAACGCATCGTATTCAGCCTGCAAGGCATCGCGCCGCGCCCCGTACAAATGGCGCAGATCGCGCGCCATCGCCCGCAAACGGCGCACATCCGCGGCCAGGCAGTCGGCCTGCGGCGTGCGCGGCGATTGACGTGTACGAGTCGCCTTGGGCACGTTGGGCACATTGGCCATGTGCGGAGGCTGGGGCGTGGTCGCCTCCCGGCGCACGCGGGACGCATGCGGCGTACCCGGCGCAGCGGGTACATGGTGAGAATCGGAGAATTCGGGGGATTCGGGCGCATCCCGCAGATCAGGCGAGACGGGGCGATTGAGCGCACTGGGCGCATCGGCCACACCCGGCAAATGGGATGCCCCGGAGGCGCTGACAGCGCGCCCGGTACGGGAATCATCGTCGTGGGTAATCTGGCGTTTCAAGGACAACAAACGCGGCGCAAAGCCGCTGCAAGGAATTTTCGAGCGTGCATTTTAGCAAATAGACATTTTGCAGCATGATCGCGCCTGAGATGTTGACGATTGAGTTTTTATACCGTCACTTAGAAATCCATTTATACTTCCCAAGTTCATTTGCTAAAGACAAATTTTCCTGCCGGAAAAAATAGGCTAACGATCACAGCTATCGATTACTTAGGCGAATTTTTTGATAAAGCCCAGAATAAAGGATATCTGAAAATAAAAGTCTAATCCATAAACAGTAAGCTTATCTTTATGTAAGATTTACATCTGAATAAAAAACCAGAGTATTTCAGAGTGCCACAATATCGTTAAAAATAGTAGATATAGACTAAAGGGGTATCACGATCTACGATTAAGTCCACATTCAAACAATCAATCACATAAATACTATGCAAGGTAAAATACCTAGAGCCTTTTACCAGGACAACAAATGATAGATATCATCATAGATATAGTAAAAAATATGTCTGCGTTTGAGATTTTTATTGCCACAATATGGATTATTTTTATATTACTATTGATTTATGCAGACTATACTGTAAGGAAAAATCCTGATAATTTAATTGAAGCTCAATCATACAATGATCCCTTTAAACCATTCCCTATCTCTATCCTATTTTTTACAATTTATGAACAAGCTAATCGCTCTAAAAATTTACCTACCAACCCTTATCGAACGCTTTTTATAATTCTAATAGCTATTTTCTTTTTTATTTTTCACACTTATTCTCGCGAATAAAATTTTATTGAATTTTCCATAGAACTGGCTTCAGTCGATCATTCCATGCATCAATCAGATATTGATATGCCAACTCACCCGAAACTGAAGTCGCCCCGATATCGTCGATTTTTACCCTATCCGGTCCGCCGCTGTGTGGCGAAAGCTGGTAGCATCGGTTCTCCTGGCAAGTAAGCACAGCGGTGTCATTTAGGAACCCGATTCGGCGTTTCGGGCTGGTGGACTGATTCTGGTAGTGCGTTTATCCGGCGTACCAGCATGAGCCCTCCGCTGCGGCGTTCTCCTTGTTCCGGCTGACGCTGATTTCTCCTGATTTTCCGATTTTCTGACAGGTTTTCATCATGTTCCAACACGTTCCTCCCTATCCCGGCGATCCGATCCTCGGCCTGATGGCTGCTTTTCTTTCCGACACGCGCCCGCGCAAGGTCAATCTGGGCATCGGCATCTATTACGACGAATCAGGCAAGGTGCCGGTGCTGCGCTGCGTGCAGACGGCTGAGGCGCGTATTGCCGCAATGGCGCTGCCCAAGCCTTATCTGCCGATGGAGGGCCTGGAGGCGTACCGCGCAGCGGTACAGAAGCTCTTGTTTGGCGAGGATCATCCGCTGCTCAAAGCCGGACGCGTGGCGACCATCCAGACGATCGGCGGCTCAGGCGCTCTCAAGGTGGGGGCGGATTTTCTCAAGGCGACTTTTCCCGATTCGCAGGTCTGGGTCAGCGATCCGACCTGGGACAACCACCGCTCGATCTTTGCCGGCGCCGGGTTTATCGTCAATGATTACCCGTATTACGACGGCAAAAAGGGCGTCTTGGGCATTGAGGCCATGCTGGACTGCCTCAAATCGCTGCCGCGCCGCAGCATCGTCCTGTTGCACCCCTGCTGCCATAACCCGACCGGCCTCGACCCCAGCCGGACGGAATGGCTGCGCATTCTTGACGTGCTCAAAGCGGGCGAGCTGATTCCTTTTCTGGACATTGCCTATCAGGGCTTTGGCGACGGCTTCGAGGAAGATGCATTCTTTGTCCGCGCATTGGCGGACGCTGATCTTAGCTTTGCCGTTTCCAATTCCTTCTCCAAGAATTTTTCGCTCTATGCCGAGCGCTGCGGCGGGCTGTCCATCATCTGCCCGGATGCGCAGCAGGCGGCGCAGGTATTTGGCCAGCTTAAATTCAACATCCGCCGCAACTATTCCAGCCCGCCCATGTACGGGGCGCTGGTCGTCTCGACGGTGCTGGGCGATCCCGCACTGAAAGCCGAGTGGCAGGCCGAGGTCGGTGAGATGCGCGTGCGCATCAAGGCCATGCGCCAGCGTCTTTTCGACGTGCTTTCGGCCAAAGCGCCGGGGCGCGACTTTGGCTACCTCATCACCCAGCGCGGCATGTTTAGCTACTCGGGCCTCTCGCCCGAGCAGGTCGACCGCCTGCGCGAAGAATTCGGCGTCTATCTCGTCCGCACCGGCCGCATGTGCATCGCCGGGCTGAATGAAGGCAACGTCGATTACGTGGCCGAATCCATCGCCGCCGTGCTGTAGGCCACGCACGGTGACGGGCGGGCAGCCTTTCTACTCTTTCCGCTTTCTGTTTTGCCAGAGGCCGAAAGGCGGCGCCCGCTACAGTCAATTCCATGCTCCGCCCGCGTTTCCCCCTACACCACGCCACCGCGACCCATTCAGCCCAGCCCACGAACCTCTGTTCGGCGGTTTAAAATTGCTTTTCTCATCACCGTATATTTCTCGATAAGGATTCCGCCATGCGTGTAATCAACAAATGCCTTTCCGTGCTTGCCATTTTATTTCTGCTGGCTGCCTGTTCGAGCAGTTCGCCAGAAAAAACGGCCAAAAAATTCATTGCCGAAAGCTACAGCGGCAATGCCGATGCGGTCATTGCGATGATTTATATGCCCGACGAGCGTAAAGAAAAGCCCGGCGAAAAAGAAATTGTCAGCGGCAAAGTCAAGGCAAGCGTGGCCAAACAAAAGAAATATGCCGAAGAACGCGGCGGCATCGCAGAAATCACGGCTGAACCGGCCCGGTTTGATCCCGAAGACAACAAGCGGGCCAACGTCAGGGTCAAAATCCGCTTCAAGCTAGGAGATTCGCGGCAGGATTATGTGAGGCTGATCGACACCGGTACAGGCTGGAAAGTCCGGCTATGACATTTTGGAAAAACCGCCCGCGCCAGCGGACGGTTTTATTATTTGCGGCCGCCCTCTCGTTATCGGCGGGCCTCTCGGCCGCCGCCTGGATCGGGTTCGCGCATGACCGGCAACCGCCCGCAAAGCCTCTGCCGGCGGCGCAACCACAGGCATTGCTGCCCGACACATCGCGCTTGCAGGCCGGCGACTGGATCTTCCGCAGCGGCGTTTCCGTCGATAGCCGCTTCATCAAGCGCATCAGCCACAGCCCGTATTCGCATATCGGCATGGTGGTGCAGACCGACCCGCATATTGTCGTCGCGCATGCCACCACCGATGACGACCCCGATTTGCCCAATCAGGTCCTGCTGACGCCACTGGCCGACTTCGCGGCGGCGGACAAGGCGGATGCGGTGGCCGTCGCCCGTCCGCGTTTTCTCAACGCCAGCCAGCGCCGGCAAAGCGCCGACTACGCCGCCCGTCTGCAAGGCAAACCGTTCGTGCTGGACGAACGCAATCATCAGCCGTTTTACTGCACGCATGTGGTGCTCGATGCCGTGCGCCGGCACGCGCCGCAATTCAATCCAAAATGGCAGTACCTGGACATCGCCGTATTTCGCGGCGAATACCTGTTCCCCGAAGCGTTCACCCATGAAGACATCGCGTGGATATATCGCTGAACCTTGCATGGCGGCTTTCCCTAATCGCGGTTCCCTTGGTAGACATACCGCGTTGGCCTCGCCTTGCCGTACTACTCGTACTGTCAGCGGCTCGCCGCCTTGTCTTTTGGCAAAGTCGAGCCGCTATGTTTTTTTGTCTCAAATATGGATGCCCTGAGCCCCGCGTATTTAGGGCATCTCCGAGAGGGGTACTCTGAAACCCTTGTAAACAGGGCGCCTCCGGGCAGATGCTCTGAAGTCCTTTATCCGCGCGGGTTTCGGAGTCTCTCCCCGACAGAGGGAGAATTGGAAAAATTCGGGAGGCGGAAGCGCAAGCGTATCTCCCAAAAGAGGTAGCCTGAAGCCCGCGTATTTAGGGCATCTCCGGCACCCCTGCCCGCCAGCCCTTTATTTATAAGGGCTTCAGACGTGCCTGCCTGGAAACGCCCTATCCACACGGGGTTCCAGGTATGTTCCTTCGCGCATTCGATCACTACGAAGTACCCAAAAACCCCTTAGGCGCAGCCGCAGGCGCGGGGCAGCTTGGCGGAAGCAAGGGCTTGATTGTCTGAGCGCAGCGAGTTATCAAGCCCGCCGCCAGGCAAAACCGCGGCAAGGAGTTTTCTGCGCCTGGGGTCGCCTTTCTTTGCTGACTTTCTTTGGCGAGATAAAGAAAGAAGGTAGGAAAGTCAGCGGGGCGCGCTGCCGCTCAGCGCAACGGGATTAAAAGAAGTTCCGTGGGTGAAAGTCAGCGCACATGCGGTGGCGATTCTTATTTTTTAGTTTTAGGAACCCTGCCCGCTAGCCCGCGTATTTAGGGCATCTCCGGATATCCTACCCGCTAGCCCTTTATCCATAAGGGTTCCAAAAGCGACTGCCCGCAAACGCCCTATCCACAAGGGGTTGCGGGCAGCCCTTTTTAAAGGCCAGATAATCTATAGCGGCTCGACTTTGCCAAAAGACAAGGCGGCGAGCCGCAGGCAGTACGTTTAGTACGGCAAGGCGAGCCAACGTAGTATTTTGGCAAAGGAAGCCGCTATGGCTCGACTTTGCCAAAGACAAGGCGGTAAGCCGCTGACAG
>CALAIL010000076.1 GCA_937923255.1 uncultured Propionivibrio sp.
ATTTGGGTATGATGATAACATTGCGTTGGGTGAGGTATCTCAATGCCACTTGGGCGGCAGACTTATGGTGTGCCTCGCCGATGGCCGTTAGTTCGGGATTGGTAAAGAACCCATTTCGGCCCTCAGCAAGCGGTCCCCACGACATGGTGTACGTTCCAAACTCGTTCATATATTGCTGTGCTCGGCGTTGTTGGCAAAAAACATGGGTCTCAACTTGGTTCACAGCCGGCACCACTTCCACGTTCGAGGCCAGGTCGATAAAGTGGTTGGGTTGGAAATTGCTCACGCCGATGGCGCGGATTTTGCCCGCCGCCTGATATTCCTCCAGCGCGTGCCAGGCGGCGTAGATGTCGTTGAAGGGCTTGGTGCAGCAGCATCAGGTCGATATAGCCGCAGTCAAGGCGCGAGAGCGAGCGCTCCAGCGAGGCTTTGGCGGCTTCATAGCCGTAGTTTTCCACCCAGATTTTGCTGGTGATGAAAAGTTCGCCGCGCGGCACGCCGCTTTGTTTGACGCCCTGCCCCACTTCGCCTTCATTGGCATAAGCCTGGGCGGTGTCAATGTGGCGATAGCCTGCTTTGATGGCCTCCGCCACAGCCTGCGCGGTTTTTGCGGGCGAAATCTGGAAGACGCCGAAGCCGAGGACGGGGATTTCGACGCCGTTGTTCAGGGTGAAGGTTTGCATGGTGTTTTCCTCTGTGATTGCAGGTTGGGCATGATAACGGGCGGGCGGCGGGCGATAAACAGGGCCGCTTCGCTAGGGACTATGCACGAATTTCATCAATTTGGGCGGGGCAGGTTTTGTCCCGCGTTGCCTCAACAGGCCGTCCAAAAATAGAAAATAGCCGTTTAACCGCATTATTTGAAAGATAAAATCCAATATGGATCTTTACTCGATTTACCCTTTCAGACGGTCTGCTTCTTTAATTTACAGTTCGCTCGCGTCAAACAACCGCCGGCATGCACACAGCACACAGCCCACCAGCAGCGCCAGCCCCACCGCCACCCAATAGGCTTGCGCGTAGCCCAAAAGTTTCGCCAGCCGCAGAGCGGCAAAGCCTGCCGCGTAGCTACCGATAAGGACGACGGAAAATTGCAGGCTGCTGTCGAGTGCGGCGGTGGTGCGGTCGGATTTGTCCATTACCAAGGCGAGTATTACCGGCAGTAGCAGCGTGTAGCTCAGACTCAACGCGATAATTAACGCAGGCGGCAGCCACGGCTGGACGCGGGCGAGCGCGTCGATGGCGGTCATAGATGCCAAGAGCGGCAGTTGCAGCGCGTAGAGCAGAAAAACGAGTTTGCGGCGCGGATAACGGCGCGACAGCCAGCCCGAGAGCGGCGTAACGATCAGGCAGGCAACGGGTATGCCTACCGCCAGAATCTCGCCCGTCTGTTTCGGGTCGAACCCCAAATCTGCCAGTTTCGGTACGAAGGTTGCCGCCGCAAACGCATAGGGCGCGGCAACCGACAACAGCAGCACCAGCCACCGCCAGCCGGTTTCGGGCTGCCGCCAGAAAGAAACCAGCCGCGCCGCCAGTTCTTTCAAACCGCCTTGCGCCGTCGGGCTTTCCGGCTCGCGGTAAAGTAAAAGTTGCAGCAGTGCCAGTAACGTGAATGCAAGCATAAAGACCGCCGCCGTCGTCTGCCCGTATTCCTGATACAGCCACAGCACCAGCGCGCCGCCTATCATTTTGCCGCCGCGCGCCGCCATGGTCTGAATCACGCCGCCGAAACCGCGTTCGCGGCGCGGCAGGATGATGCACGACAAGCCCAGCATGGCGCAGCCGTACACGGCGGACATGGCCGAGAGCAGCACGCAGCAGGTCAGAAGCAGCGGGAAATTGCCGACGATGTCGGCGGACATCATCAGCGCGAACACCGCCGCCAGCCCCAGCGTCGCCGCCAGCAGCCAGCCGCGAAATCGTCCGAACCGTCCCGGCTTGCGGCGTTCCATCAGTGCGGCAAACAGCACTTTCGCCGCTTCTATGCCGCCGATTAAATGTATCCAGCTTAATTGGTTCAGGCTGTAACCGTGTTTTTTTAAAATGGCAATCAGCGCGACCAGGTAAAAGCCGGTCAGGGTGAATTTGTAGGTACTGCCGAGTACGAGCAGCAGCCAGTCACGCGGGGCGGGAGCTTGGGACATGGTTTGGTTTTCCTTGGTTGGGGCGGGTGCAAAAGGCTGTTTGAAAGCCGCAGTGGTAGGCAACCCAAACCGCATACTGTGTTAAACCATACTGCCCCATTTTATTAATTAAAGGATTATTTATGATAATTACCGTAATGGCCGAATACTAAGGCAGCTTGTGCCAGAAGGACGCCTATCTTGCAGGCGGTTAGACTGTTTATACGGACGGCCCGCAGGCTGCGGGCGGCAAGGGCGATTTTATGACCACAACCGATTATCTCGCTTCCGCGCTGGCATCCTGCACCAGAACGATTATGACTCTGAAAGCCGAAGCAAAGGGGTGGATTTCGTCCGCTGTTATGCCGAAGGCGGTAATAAAGTCTCTATGGAAGACTTCCGCGTTACCCGAACCAATATCGTATTTCACCTGAATGCTGCATTCGAGGCGGAGCTACTCCGCTCGGAATTGCCCCGCTAATTGGAAACGGCAACCCGCGAGATGTACATTGTCGGCCGTAGCATGCATCTGATTTGGTGCAAGAATTCGAGTTTGTGTACGCATAATCGAATGCGGTTTTTGCAATGTCGTCTGAAGGCTTTTCAGATTGCCTTCAACGCTTCTTCCGCCTTTCGCATGGCACTTACCTCGTCCGCTTCAGCGATGTAGTTCACACCCAATGCGGAGGCAAGTTTGGACGATTGTTCGCGGAAGAATTCCAGTTGCGCGGCATCGGGTTCGATGAGCAGCATGGCGGCGCAGCGTTCGGCAAGCTGTGTTTGGTGCGCCTTTATCCAGGCGATGTAGTCTTTGCGGTCGGCAATGCGCTGCTCGTCGCTTACCTCCCGCTGCATGGGGGTACAGACGGTGGCGAAGCGGTGGTTTTGGTTTAACAGGGTTCCAAATTCGGCCAGCCAGTCGGCAAAATCGGCGACCTGGGTCAGGTCGGTCAGGTAGATAGTGCCTTCGGGCAGGGCTTTGGCAGGGGTGAAGTAGTGCATTCGGGTTTCCTTTAGGTATTGGGGGCAGTTGCAGTAGGTCGTGCATGAATGCCCGATAGTAGGCGGCGGAATCGGGTTGGGTTGTGCCGGGCATAAATGCCGACCTGCACGTCGCCGGTTTGTCCGAAAGGTCGTCTGAAAAGCGGTTTCCTTGTTTTAACTTCGTTGAAGCTTTGCTTTCAGATGACCTTTCTGTTTCGGCGGTTATTTCATTTTGCCTGTACCTTAAAACTTCCATTCTCCACTCACGCCCACGCTTCTGGGGCGTTGGTAGAGGGCGTCTTGGCGGTCGGAGCCGGAGATGAATATGGGGCGGTGGCGGTTGAACACGTTGTCGGCGTAGAGCGAGACGCGGCCTTGTTTGAAGTTGTAGGCGGTGTAGAGATTGACTTGGCTATATGCGCTGATTTTGCCCGATTCGGCATTGTCGGCGGCGGAATAGTAGCCGCTGTAGAAGCGCACGTCGCCGCCTGCTTCCCAGCCGTTCGGGTTCAGGTATTTCACTCCGATGTTGGCGGTGTACTTGGGCGCGCGGCCGAGTTTGTTACCTTCGATACCGCTGTCGGGATAACTTTTGATTTTGGTATGCAGCAGACCTAAGCCTGTGGTGAGTTTCAGGCTGTCGGTTGCCTGCCAGTCGGCACCGAGTTCCGCACCGTAGGTGTGGACTTTTTTGGCGTTGCGAATGACCACTGAGTTGGTGCCGAGATAGAAGGGAAGCTGCATGTCGCGGTAGTGGTTCACGAACAGGTTGCCAGACAGTTGCAGGCGGCGGTTTGCGCTGCGCCAGCGGGTGTACCACTCGTAGTTGTTTACATACTCGGGTTCGTAGGCGTAGGTTACGACGGGGCGTCCGAAGGTGATGCCTGCGCCGCCGGGGTTGTAGCCGCGCGCGGTTTTGATGCCGCTGACCCATTGGTCGGTGGGTTTGAAGGCGATGTCGATCTTGGGTAGGAAGACGGTCTGTCCCTTGTCTAAATCGAGACGCAGTGCGCCGCTGCCGCCGTTTCGTTGGTGCGTTTCTTTTTCCAGCCTGCCTGCGACGGTGATGTCCCATTTTTCGGTGGGGCTGTAAGTGGCTTCGGCAAACAGGGCGCGCACGCTGTTGTGGTCGTCAAAGGTGTTGCGGCCGCCGACGCTGCGGATATCCACCCATTCGTCCTGCTTGCTGTGGAAGTAGTGCAGTCCGGCAAAGCCTTTCAGACGGCCTTTGTTACTGAAATGCAGCACAGGTTCCCATTCCAGCTCGCGGCCTTTGAGTTCAGCCGGCACGCCTTGGGGATTGACGGTCATCGGTAAGTGCAAACGTTCGTTGTGGTAGCTACTGTAAACCAGTTTGTTTTCCAGTTTCAGGTAGTCGTTAAGCTGCCACGATACATCCCAGATGCCCGATGTCGAGCCGGTTACGAACACGGGCTTTTCCTTTAGAAAGCGGCGGCTGGCGGTGTTGCCCATGATTTCGTTCTGCGGCGCGCGGGAGCGGATGTGGTTCAGCGTCAGGCGGCTATAAAAGTCGGGATTATTTTCAGGCGTGAACAAGAGCTTGAAGCGCACGTTGGTGTTTTCCACGCGGCGCGGGTTACCCGTCGGCTCGTAGGATACGAACGGTTCGTAGCTTTCGCGCTGCTGCTGCTCCGCGCTCAAGCGGAAGGCAAGGTTGTTTTTTATTATCGGGCCGGACACCACGCCGGCGATGTTGTGCGTTTTCTGATTGCCTAAACCTAGGCGGACTGCGCCTTCCCATTCGTCGGTCGGATCTTTGGAACGCATCACTACCGCGCCCGCCACCGCGTTCTGCCCGCGCACATGGCTTTGCGGCCCGCGCAAGACTTCCACCTGCTGCATGTCCCACAGCGACTGCTTGCCGAAGGCGTATTCGTTGTAGGTGGCAGAGCGGCCGTCTATGGACAGGTTCAGGCGCGGACGCGTGCCTGCGAAAAACGCCACTGCGCCCACTGCTGGGCCCGATCCATCCACGCCGCGCATGGTCGGCAAATCGTTGCCGCTGCCCAAATCGACGGTATTTACGGTCTGTTTGAGCAGGTCAGTGGCGGAAAGATTGTGGCCGCTGCGGTCGATGTCGGGCGTGGTGAAGACGCGGTTAGACGTAGCGGTTTCAAAGCCGCTACGGTTGACGCGTTCGCCAGTTACGACGACTTCTTCCAATTGCACCTGTTCGGTGTCCTGTGCCACATTGGCGGCGTAAATCCATTCGGAAGCGAAAGCGGCGGCAAGCAGCAGGGGCAGGTGGCGGAGGGTGGTTTTCTGCATTTCCTTAGCCCTTTTGTGGTTTACATATTTATATAAAAATTACTATTTTTGTAAATTATAGGAAGAGGGGTAGAGGAATACAAGTACTTATCAAAAGCATGATTTTGCAACGAAATGCGGTTTGTGGACAGCCGAATACCGTAGGAAAATCATGATTTCATAAAATATAGCTAAAATACTTCACTTCATACGGCGTCGGCTCGCCTTGTACTGAAAAAATAATTGTTTCAGCTCTATTGCGTCTGAAAGCCATCAAACAAACAACAAACAACGATGACCGCCCGCAAACAGCAAACCATCATCGCCACCGCTAGCCGCCTGTTCCGCGAATACGGTTTTGCCGCTGTATCCGTGGGCAGAATCTGCGAAGAAGCAGCCGTCAGCCGCGTTACCTTCTACAAACATTATGGTGGCAAAAACTCGCTCTTGCGTGAAATCGTTATCGAACAGAAAGACCGTGTCCGCGCCGAATTCGAAAGCCTGTTGGAACGGCGCTGCGGCCTGCGCGAAGTCGCCGAAACCGTGTTCGCCCTGCAAGGACAATCGTTTGAAGAACTCTATTCCGCTGCCTTCCTGCGCGACATCGGAGAGAACGCCGATTTGGAACTGGAACGATTTTTCAAGGAGCTGAACGAAGAAAAATACGCCTTCATGCGCTATTTCTTCCACACCCTGCAAAGCCGCCGCCTGATTGCCCCCGATTTGCCTGTGGAACTCATCGACCTGTTCATCCGTCAGGCAGACGTATTGATGCGCCATCCGCGACTGACTGCGCTCTATGCCGCGTCGCCGCAAAAGCTGCCGCAGGATGTTTTGGGCTTGTTGTTACACGGTTTGGCCGGTGAACAATCCAAAAGAAAAATTTGATGAGGCCTAATTGCGTCAAACAGGTGTTTAGGTCGGGCGCGATATCCGACTTTTTCTATTTATCCAAACGATTTTTCAGCTCTTTTCCGTTTTCCGAATAATCTGTTTATACACTTCCGTACTCACCTTAGCTGTGCGTTGTTGGGTTCTGAAATCGACATAGATTATGCCGAAGCGGCTGCCGTAGCCGGAGAACCATTCGATGTTGTCGTGGCTGGACCAAACATGGTAGCCCGCAACGTTCGCGCCTTGTGCCATCTCTTCTTTCATGGCGGCGATGTGGCGGGCAAGATAGTGGCAGCGTTTTTCGTCGTTCACTTGCCCGTTTTTCATCTCGTCATCGCCGGGGAAGTCCGCGCCGTTTTCGGTAATGATGACGGTGGGGCTGCCCCATTCGTCGCGAATGCGCAGCAGCAGTTCTTTGAACAGGTCGGGGCGGACAGCGCCGTTAAAGGCAACTTCGCTGTCGCCATCGCTCAACTGCATTTCGGGGGCGTAGTCGGTTTTTGCGTTTTTCTGCGCGCGAATGTAGAGCGGGGCGTAGTAGTTGATGCCGAGAAATTCGAGTTTCGCTGCGCCAACTTTGGCGGCATCTTCGGGCTGCACGCCCGTATCCAGTTCGTATTTCTCTGCCAACGCGAGAATATCGGCAGGGTAGCTGCCTTTGAACATGGCGTCCAGAAACCAGCGATTGACTACACCGTCGGCGTAGGCGGCGTTCTTCTTGTCAGCGTCTGTGGTCGCGTCTTTGGGGTTGAGCACGGGAAAGTAGGGAAATGCCAGCCCCAAGCGACCTTTATAACCTTTGTTTTTAAAGACTTCTTTGGCGGCGGCACTCGCTAGCAGGATGTGGTTGTAGGTTTTCAGCGCATCCGCCAGATTTGCAAAGGTAGGCAGGATGGCGGGCGCGGTGGATGCTGAGCCTGCTTCGCGCTGTTTTGCCAGTATGCCCTGCCCGAACTTGACGCTCGGCTCGTTAATCAGGACGAAATCTTCCGCGACGTCGTGAAAATGCTCGAACACCACTTCGGCGTAATGCTTGAACCAGTTCACCGACTGGCGGTTTTTCCAGCCGCCCTGCATGAACAGCGATTTGGGCATATCCCAGTGGTACAGGGTAATCAGCGGGCGAATGCCTGCCGCTCTTAAGTCTTCGATAAAGCGGCGGTAGTGCGCGATGCCTGCCTGATTTACTTGCCCCGTGCCGTCGGGGATGATACGCGTCCAGCCTAGCGAAAAGCGGTAGCTGTTCAGCCCTATCTGCTTGAAAATTTCGATGTCTCGCAGGTATTGGGTGCGGTCATAGAAGTGGATGGCATCGCGCCCGCTGTCGCCGTTTGCGCCGAGTTTCAGTTCGTCGAGATAGTAATCCCACACGGTTTCGCCACGTCCGTCAGCCTGGGTGTAGCCTTCTACTTGGTAGGCGGCGGATGCCGCACCCCAAAGGAAATTTTTCGGCACAGGCAGTTTGCGGGCTTCATCAATGGCGGATTGCAGTTTGTCACCAAATACAAGAAGCGACTTTTTGTCGGGTGTCGTTGCTTATTTTTGTGTGGTAGCGGTGCATCCGGCAACTGGCAGTACGGCTGTTGCACCCAATGCATCGGCGGCGGTAAGAATATGGCGACGGGACAGTTTGAAGGTTTTGGAGGCGTTCATAAAAAACTCCTGAGAGTGAAAAAGGCGACCTTACTTTTTTAGGCTTCTGAAAACAGGGGCGGCGATGGCTAGGCTGATTTTACGTTTTCAGGCAGACTAAGCCTAGCTTACCTATTTCAACTCCTGGCCGTCCAGCACCCGCTGGGCGTTGGTAGCCTGTTCGGGATTGACGCTTTTCACCGCATTGATGATGTGTTGCAGGTCGGTTTTCTGGATGCCGATGTGGTTGCTGTTGCGCAGATGCGAGATAAATTGCGCTTCCACACCGTTGCTCAGCGAGGCGATGGTGGCGACAACGATGGATTTCGCGGTCGGTGTAGGAAAGAACGCTGCGCCTGAAGAGGTTAGCTTTCAGCGCGTAGTCGATACCTTCGTTGTTCATCATGATGCTGCCGGCTGCAGCGCGAATGCACAGATGCCTATTGTTACCCGTCTTCAGCGCATCGCGCTGATGCGCTCGCGCCTTGGATGCATCATGACGACTTCCATCAATCTCACTCGGCTATCGGTTACTTGCCTCTCGCTACGCGGCTCGGCTTTGCAGAGAACAACGTGTTGAAAAACTGCAGCTAGGGGTTATGGGCGGGGTTCATCAATGGCGACGAGGTTGGCGTCGCCCGGCAAGCATCGCTGTTTATGCTTTGCGCGTGACGTCCAATGCCAATGCCGCGCGCACTTCGGCTTTTTCCATTTCGTTCAGCTGTGCAAAGCCGGCAATGATGCGGGCGGCGTTGTCATTCGTCTGCGTCGCGCTGAAGAGCGAGCGCACATAGTCATCCGCCGGATGGTTCTGGATGTCCTGCGGTGTTGCGACTTGCACCAGCCGCCCCTGATGCATCACGCCGATGCGGCAGGCGAGTTTCAGCGCCTCCGCCATGTCGTGGGTGACGAAAACGATGGTGGTGCCAAGTTTTTTATGGATCAACGACACGGTTTCTTGCAGGGAGGCGCGGGCGAGCGGGTCGAGAGCGGAAAAGGGTTCGTCCATCAGCAGGATGTCGGGTTTGGCGGCAATGGCGCGCAGGATGCCGACGCGCTGTTGCTCGCCGCCGGAGAGTTCGTGCGGATAGCGGTTTTGGTATTGCGCGGGCGAGAGGCCAACGAGTTCGAGCAGTTCGCCGACACGGGCTTTGCGTTGCGCCTTGTCCCAGCCGAGAACGTCGGGCATCAGTTCGATGTTCTGCGCAACGGTCATGGTGGGGAAGAGGGCGATTTGTTGCAGCACGTAGCCGATGCGGTGGCGTAGCGGGCGGATGTCGTAGTCTTTGATGCGCCGGCCGTTGAAATACACATTGCCGTCGGTCGGCTCGGTAAGCGCATTAATCATGCGCAAGGTGGTGGATTTGCCGCTGCCGGAGCCGCCCACCAGCACGAAAAATTCGCCCTGGTAGATTGTGAGGTTCAGTTCACTCACGGCGGCGTGGCTGTCGTAGCGTTTGCTGACGTTTTTGAATTCGATCAGCGGGATGCGTTCAGGCTGCATAAATATTCCTCACAACTTCGGCAAAACGGCGTGGTGCGCGGCCCAATAGTTGCTGCAGGTCGTCTGAAACTGTGGCGAGTTCGCCGCCTGCGATCGCGGTGTAGGTGGATACCCACGCTTCGATTTGCCAGGCGGGCGTGTCGGGGTAGTCGCGTTCGCGGCTGGCATAGGCTTCATCAAGGGTTTGGTTGTGGTAGCGGTGCGGTTTGCCGGTGATCTCGCTGAGAACGGCGGCGATGTCGGCGAAAGTCAGCGCTTCGCTGCCGGTGAGGGTGTAGCTGCGGTTGTGGTGGCGGTCGTCGCCGGAGGCGATGGCGGCAAGGATGTTGGCCGCCGCTTGTGCCACGTCCTGCTGCGAGACGCAGGCAACGTGGCCATCGCCCGCAGGCCCGGCGATGATGCCGTCGACATTGGCAATCGTCGCCATCATTTCGCTGTAGAAGTTGTCGCGCAGGAAGGTGTAGCGCATGGCGGTTTGCTGGATGGCAGCTTCGGTCGCGGCGTGGGTGCGCGCCAGGGTGAAGGTGCTGCTGGCGCTGGCACCAGCGAATGACAGATACACCAGATGCTGCACGCCTGCCGCCGCTGCCGCGCGCACCAAGGTCAGGTGTTCCTGCTCGCGCGTTGGGCTTTCGGCGGCGGACACCATAAAGAGCACGTCCACCCCGCTCAACGCCTGCCGGGCCAGATCGAAATCGCCATAGGCAAAGAGGCGTGCTTCGCAAGCGGGCAGTTCGGGCGCTTTGGCGGGGGTGCGCAGCGGCAGAATCAGCGGCAAACCGCGTGCGCTGAGGTGGCGGGCGACCATGCCGCCAATGTGGCCGCTGGCGCCGGTGATGGCGAGGTTCATGTTGTGTCTCCTTGGGTTGGGTGGAGGAGAAAATGGTGCCACTTGCCACCCTATTGCTCAATGTTTTTTTGGAATAAGCCACGCCGTCTGGAAGATAACCTTCAGACAGCATTTTTTATTTCAGCAGTTCGCTAACGGTCGTTAGGGTGTAGCCTTGGGCGCGCAGACCGTCGATGATAAGCGGTAGTGCTTCGCGTTCGGCGCGGCAGGCATCAAGGCAAAACGGGTGCAGCAGGATGATGGCGCCGTTATGCGCTTGGGCGAGGGCAGCGGCGGTAATGGCTTCGGCGGTGGGCGGCTGGTGGCGGGTGGGTTCGCTGTCCCACATCACGGTGGTGATGTTGTGGCGGGCGAGATACCACGGCAGGCCGAGCAGTTTTTTGCCGTAGGGCGGGCGGAAATGGATGGGGCCGTGATAGCCGGCAGCGCGGATCAGGGCGTTGGTGTCTTCGATTTCGCGCGCGATGAACGCCGGCGAACGCAGCAAAAAGCGCCGGTGGCTGTAGGAGTGGTTGCCCAGTTCGTGTCCGGCAGCGGCGATGCGTTGTGCCGCCTGCGGGTGGCGCGCCATGTTTTCGCCGATCATGAAGAAGCTTGCCTTCACGTTTTTTTCGGCCAGCACCGCCAGCACGGCATCGCTGGTGCGCTCGCTTGGCGCGTCATCGAAGGTGAGGGCGATGCGTTTGTGGTCGTTCGTGCCGTGGCAGACAAGGTTGCCGATGAGCTGGTAGCAGCGGGCATTCATCAACAGGTATAGGCCAACAGATGCGGCTATTGCCAGTGCGAGACCGATCAGCAGTTTTTTTGGTTTCATTGGCTATTGCCCAAATGGTTATGGATGAAAGTCCACAAAATTGGACCATCCGGCGGGATTGCGCAGCGGCAGAATCAGCGGCAGACCGCGTGTGCTGAGGTGGCGGGCGACCATGTCGCCGCTGTGACCGCTGGCATTGGTGATGGCTAAGGTCATGGGGCTATTCCTTGGCTGAGGTTTATTTGAAAGGAAAAGGTCGCCTGAAAATTGGTTTTTGACTCTGTAGAGGTTGGATTTTTGAGCGCGCGCAGATTGGGGCGAAACTCAACAAAACCGTTAAATGTCTAGAAATGTTGGGTTTATCAAGCCAATCTACTTGCTGCGCTGGCTTATTTCGTCAAATCGAAACTCCAATCAAGCAGCTTTAAGAGTTCGTCTGTTGCTACGCCATTGTCCAACACGATGGTCAGCCAGTGTTCTTTGTTCATGTGGTAGGCAGGCAGGAAGTTGGGGTCTTGCCGCAACATGCCGACCATCTCGGGCGGGCATTTGATATTCAGAAAATCGGTGTCGCCCTCTTCGGTCAAGCCCAATTTGCTTTTGGCAATCCTGCCTGTTAAGGCAAACCATTTGTTGTGCGCGTTGCTGTGACGCAGGATGGCGAAGGTTGGGTATTTTTCCCACAAGTATTCGGGGGAAGCACCGTATTGTTCGGAGGCGTAGTCCAAAATCTGTTTCTGTTGCGACATGGCTACTCCTTTGATTCCAATTAATCGGTCAAGCCCAGCAGGCGTCTGGCGTAAAACACCTGCCCCGAGTGCATGACCGCGTCGTCGATGATAGAAACCAAACGCACCCCGCGTGTAACGGGCGGTGTCCAGTTTTCGTCCACGATATCGTCAAGGTCGGTTTCGCGCAGCTTGGCGATATAGGCCGCCGCTGCATCGGTTGCGGCTTTCAGGTAGCCCAGCACGATTTCGGTGCTGTCGGTTTGAATGCGCTGTGCCTGTTTCAGTGTGTGCCGCCAGTCCTGCTCGTCGTCGGTAACGGTAAAGGGGAAGCGGTTTTTCCATGCTTGGCTGTGCCACAGCGGGGTTGCGCTGTTTAATGCGGCAATCTGAAAATCCAGCTCGCGGGCGGTGTGCCACGCCAGCCAGGTCATCGATTTGATTTGCGGCGCACTGCTGACTACAGGAAAAGCGTTCGCCTGCTCCACGCTTACGCCGTCAAAGGCACGCACAAATCGTTCATAAGCGCGGTTTGCTGTATCAATCAATAAATCGGCATAAGTCGTCATGCTTGTCTCCTCAAACGAAGTCAGTTACATGAAAGTGCTTTTTCAGCTAGATAGTGTCGTCAAACTATAAACAATGTGGTAACACCTCTTCATGTTATTCATAACGGGAGGGGCTATGTACGCACATCGACGACATGATATTTCTGACAGGGTTTGGGAAAACATACAGGTACATCTCCCCGGTAAAAAAGGGGGTGTTGGTCGCCCGGCCGGAGACAACAGGCTGTTTATTAACGCGGTGTTCTGGATATTGCGGACGGGAGCGCCATGGCGCGATCTGCCTCCTGACCTTGGGGACTGGAAAAATACCCATCGCCGGTTTTGCCGTTGGCGTGACCGGGGTGTTTGGGAAAAACTCCTTGAAGTGCTCATGGTTGAGCCTGACCATGAGTGGCTGATGATTGATGCGAGCCATTGCAAAGTGCATCCCCATGCTGCCGGAGCGGTTGGCGGCAACCAGGCGATGAATCGCACAAAAGGGGGCTCAACACCAAAATACATCTGGCCGTGGATGCGCATGGTATGCCGCTCAGAGTTGCTGTTACAGAAGGTACCAGAGCTGATTGCAAGCAAGCGTGCGCATTGATTGACGGCTTGAGCGCGGAGGCGCTTTTGGCTGATCGGGGATATGACAGCAATGAGCTTATAGACAAGGTTGTTGAGTCCGGCTGCCAGCTCGTCATCCCGCCCAAAAAGAATCGCAGGGAGCAACGCGATTATGACAAAGCTCTATACCGTGTACGCCACTTGGTCGAGAACGCCTTTCTTCACCTCAAGAGATGGCGTGGCATCGCCACACGTTATGCAAAACGAAGTCTCTCCTTCCGTAGCCTTCCCCTGAGTTGAGACAGTTTTAAAGGAGAACTTTTGGCAGTCTATG
>CALAIL010000077.1 GCA_937923255.1 uncultured Propionivibrio sp.
TTTCTTTGGCGAGGCAAAGAAAGTCAGCGGGGCGCGCTGCCGCTCAGCGCAACGGTATCAAAAAGAGTTCCGTGGGTAAAAATCAGCGCGCAGGCTGTGGCAATTCTTGTTTTTTTAGTTTCAGGACGCCTACCCGCAAGCCCGTGTATTTAGGGCATCTCCGGGAGGTATGCCCTGAAGCCCTTATAAATAGGGCATTTCCGGGCAGGTGCTTTTCCGGCTGGGCAGCAATAGCTGCCCTGTGGGGTATTCGAGCTTTACTCCACCGTCACCGACTTGGCGAGGTTGCGCGGTTTATCCACATCTGTGCCGCGCACCAGCGCGACATGGTAGGCGAGCAGTTGCAGCGGGATCGTATGCAGCAGCGCCGAGAGCTGGCCATAGTGTTCGGGCAGACGCAGGATGTGCAGGCCGTCGGACGCTGACATTTCGCTGTCGGCGTCGGCAAATACGAACAGTTCGCCCCCGCGTGCGCGCACTTCCTGCAAATTGGATTTGAGCTTTTCCAGCAAGGCGTCGTTCGGGGCAACGGCAATCACTGGCATGTCCTGATCGACGAGCGCCAGCGGCCCATGCTTGAGTTCGCCCGCCGGATAGGCTTCGGCATGGATGTACGTAATTTCCTTGAGCTTGAGCGCGCCTTCCATGGCAATCGGGTAATGGCGGCCTCGTCCGAGAAACAGCGCATTCTGTTTCATGGCGAAGCGCTCTGCCCAGACGCGAATGTGGGGTTCAAGCTCAAGCACCTTGCCAACGGCGACGGGTAAATGGCGCAAGGCGCTCAGTCCTTTCCCTTCATCGGCAGGCGTCAGCCAGCCGCGCAGTTTTGCCAGCGTCAGCGTCAGCAGATAAAGCGCAGCCAGCTGCGTCGTAAAGGCTTTGGTCGAGGCGACGCCGATCTCCGGCCCTGCGCGCGTAATGAAGCGCAAGGCATTTTCGCGCACCAGCGAGGATTCCGGCACGTTGCAGATACAGAGCGTATGCCGCATTCCCAGTGATTTGGCATGTTGCAGCGCAGCCAGCGTATCGGCGGTTTCGCCGGACTGGGAAAGGGTCACCACGAGCGTTGCCGGATCGGCGACTGAATCGCGGTAGCGGTATTCGCTGGCGACCTCGACGCTGCACGGCAGGCCGGCAATCGCCTCCAGCCAGTAACGCGCCGTCAAACCAGCATGGTAGCTGGTGCCGCAGGCAAGAATGAGCACCTGACGCGCCGCCCTGAGCACTGGTTCTGCCGATGCGCCGAACAGTCCGGGCTGCACGCTGTACGTGGCGCCCAGCATTTCCAGCGTATTGGACAAGGCGGCGGGCTGCTCGAAAATTTCCTTCTGCATGTAATGACGATACTGGCCCAGCTCCACCGCATCTGCCGACAGTTGCGATTCCGACTCCAGGCGCTTGACAGGCGTCCCGTCAACGCGGGTGATCCGGAAACCGTCGCGGGTTATCTCGGCGCAATCGCCGTTTTCCAGATAGACGATACGCCGCGTCACCTGCAACAGCGCGGAGACATCCGATGCGGCATAGTGACCGTTCTCGCCGATGCCGAGCAGCAACGGCGCGCCGTCACGCGCCATGACAATCCGTCCCGGTTCGCTTTTGCGGAGGATGGCCAAGGCGAAAGCGCCGCGCAGTTGGGCGATTGCGGCACGTGCGGCAGCAAAGAAATCATCGTGCTTTTTCAGCTCCGAGGCGATCAGATGCGCCACAACCTCGGTATCGGTTTCCGAAACGAATTCGTAACCTTCCGCGCGCAGGCGGGTGCGCAGAGGCTCGTGATTTTCGATGATGCCATTATGAACGACCGCCAAACCGCCCGATACATGCGGATGTGCGTTGCGCTCGCTCGGGACGCCATGCGTCGCCCAGCGCGTATGGGCAATGCCCGTTTCACCGCTGGCGGCGGACTGCTCGGCCTGCGCCGCCAGCTCTGAAACGCGCCCGACGGCGCGCAGACACTGCAAACCGCCCTGACCGATCAACGCCAGACCGGCCGAGTCATAGCCGCGATACTCAAGCCGCCGCAAGCCTTCCAGCAATACGGATACAACATTGCGATCAGCGACCGCAGCAACGATGCCACACATTTTTACTCCGCATCTCAAACAGAATACTCAACGTCTCAACAGTCAGAAGAGCAGGCGCGCAGAGCGCTTACGTTGCCCAATCCGAAGCGGCTGCCCTCTGATCGCTCTCATTGCGCCTTCATCACCCTAGAAAAGCGCGAATCCAGTCAGAAATCATGGATGAGCGCAAGCTTATCACCGTTCCTTACGGGGACGTTTCCAGCCGGGAATCGAAGTCTGCCGGGCGCGCGAAATAGTCAACGCATCGGCTGGCGCATCCTTCGTCAGCGTCGTGCCGGCGCCCAGGGTGGCTCCACGGCCCACCGTCACCGGCGCAACCAGCTGGGTATCCGATCCGATGAAGGCATCGTCCTCAATCACCGTCTGATGTTTATGGGCGCCGTCGTAATTGCAGGTGATCGTCCCCGCGCCGATATTGACGCGCTGGCCGACGCTGGCATCACCGATATAGGCGAGATGATTGGCCTTGGCGTGCGCTGCAAACGCGCTCTGTTTGACTTCGACGAAATTGCCGATATGGACGTCCTCAGCCAATGTCGTCCCTGGGCGCAGGCGGGCAAAAGGACCAATACGGCCATGCGCGCCGACGACGGCCTCTTCGATATGCGTAAAAGCGGCCAGATGACTGCCCGCTTCGATGACGGCATCCTTAAGCACGCAGTTGGGCCCCAGCTCAACGCCGTCGCCCAGCGCCACCCGCCCTTCAAAAACGCAATTGACGTCGATAAATACGTCGCGCCCGCAAACAAGCTCGCCGCGCACGTCGATACGCGCTGGATCGGCCAGGCGCACGCCCTGCGCCATGAGCCGCTCGGCCTGACGGCGCTGGTAGATACGCTCCAGTTCCGCCAGCTGTGCCTTGTCATTAACGCCAAGCGCTTCCCACGGCTCATCCGGCTGCGCAGTGCGCACCGGCACGCCGTCGGCAATCGCCATGCCCACAATGTCGGTCAGGTAATACTCATGCTGCGCGTTGTCGTTCGACAGGCGCCGGAGCCACCCGCCAAGGCAGGCCGTGGGCACGGCGATCACGCCGGTATTGATCTCACGGATAGCGCATTCTGCCGGTGTCGCATCTTTCTGCTCGACAATCCGCATAACTTCGCCGGCAGCATTGCGCACGATACGGCCATAGCCGTAGGGATCGGCCGGTTCGACGGTCAGAATTGCGAGCGCATTGTGCGCCTCGCGAACCAGCCGCTGTAGCGTCTCCTTGCGGATCAATGGCCCGTCGCCATTGAGTACCAGCGTCGTTTCCGCCGCAGCTGCTAGATGCGGCAACGCCTGCATGACGGCGTGCCCCGTCCCCAGCTGCGGCGACTGCAAGGCCCAGGAAATATCCGGCGCATCCAGGGCAGTACGCACGGCTTCGCCGCCATACCCATAGACCACGCACAGTGTTTCCGGATGCAGGCTGCGCGCCGTGTCGATGACGTGCGCAACCAGCGCCTTGCCGGCAAGGGGATGCAACACCTTGGGCAAGTCAGAATGCATCCGCTTTCCCTGCCCGGCCGCCAGAATGACAATATTCATCGTTTCAACTCCACACTCCATGAAGCCGCCGCGGCGCAATGAGCCGCTCTCGGCGCATTTTGCGCCCCCTTTACGCCCGCTTCCCAAATATCGGGGGGCTGGCAGCGAAATTGGCGACAAAAAACGCCATCAGCAATAAAGATTTTGATTTTCATAGCATAACAGCCTTCTTTCCAGCCGTCGCGCATCATGCAGAACCGAAGCGAACGCCACTGCCGACGGCGGTTTGCTGATTGTCGCGGGTCACGCGCGGACACGTCCGGACAATACCGACCTGTGCCGCCGGAGAAATTTATCGGGCAACGGTCAATCGATACATTCGATCCCCCGATTGGCGACACAGCCCGACCGGTTATTCTATGAAACAGGAACACCGCATCTGCCGATACGGCCGGCAATTTGGCCGCACACCCGTCTTTCACAAACAGGCCATACAATCCAATCGCACCCTTGCTGGGGCCCAAACAGACAGAAATTGGATGGAAATGATACGCAACGGGGTATTCGGCAAGCGCGATTTCTTCTGCCAAACGGTTTGCCGTGATACGATTTTGTCCTTGTCGAAAGGACTGCTGCGCCGGAACCTTGCGTTCATGGCGGTAGAAATGCATGACTGATGACGCGGGGCAGCTTTGATTGTCGTATTTACTGCCCGCGCTCCGTGGTTTTTCTCCCGTTCGCGCAATGCATTTTCGGTCGAATTTTCCGGAAGCTTCTTGTGATTTACGCACGATCATAAAAAACCTCCCGCAAGTACCCTGCCGACAATCCAAAATACCTCTGTTTTCATGACATGGAGCTTTAAATGCCACTGACTATTGGCGTGCCGCGCGAAATTTTTCCCGGCGAAAAACGGGTTGCGACTGTTCCCGATGTCGTCGAAAAGCTGATCAAGCTTGGATTCAAGGTTGCGATTGAGTCTGGCGCGGGCGAAGCAGCGAATTTCAATGACGAGACCTATCGCGCAGCCGGCGCAGACATTGTCGCCGACGCCGCCCAGCTCTGGGCTGGCGCTGACATCATTTTCAAGGTACGCGGCCCGACGGTAGAAGAAGTCGCGCTGATGCGCGAAGGCAGTACGCTGATCTCCTTCATCTGGCCGGCCCAGAACCCGGAACTCATGCAGCAACTGGCTGCCCGGAAAGCGACCGTTCTGGCCATCGACTCTCTGCCTCGCCAGCTTTCCCGCGCCCAGAAAATGGATGCGTTGACCTCGATGGCCGGCATCAGCGGTTACCGGGCCGTCATTGAAGCAGCAAATGCTTTTGGCCGTTTCTTCAATGGTCAAATTACGGCCGCCGGCAAAGTGCCTCCCGCCAAAGTGTTCATTGCCGGGGCGGGTGTCGCCGGCCTGGCGGCGATCGGCACGGCGGCCAACCTGGGCGCCATTGTGCGCGCCAACGATACGCGCGCCGAAGTCGCCGACCAAGTCAAGTCGCTGGGGGGTGAGTTCGTCAAGGTAGATTACGAAGAAGACGGCTCCGGCGGCGGCGGTTACGCCAAGGTGATGAGCGAAGGCTTCCAGCAGGCCCAGCGCAAGATGTATGCCCAGCAAGCCAAGGAAGCAGACATCATCATCACGACCGCGCTGATTCCCGGCAAGCCCGCGCCCAAACTGATCACCGAAGATATGGTGAAAAGTATGAAACCGGGCAGCGTCATCGTCGATATGGCGGGTGAACAGGGCGGCAACTGCGAGCTGACCGAGCCGGGCCAGGCCGTCGTGAAATATGGCGTCACGATCATCGGTTACACGGATCTGCCCAGCCGTCTGTCAAAACAGTCTTCGACACTGTACGCTACCAATCTGTTGCGCCTGACGGAAGAGTTGTGCAAGACCAAGGACGGCACTCTGAACGTTAATATGGAAGATGATGCCATTCGCGGCTTGACCGTTATCAAGAATGGCGAGATCACCTGGCCGCCCCCTCCCCTGAAACTTCCCGCGCCGCCGCCCGCCAAGCCTGCGGCCGCAGCACCTGCGCCTGCCGCGAAAAAAGGGCATGGACACGGCGCCAGTGGAGAGCCGATGCCGGCCAGTACGCTAGCCATCATCGGCGGCATCATTGCCGTGCTCTTCGTCTTGGTCGGCCTGACGGCGCCGCCCGCCTTCTTGTCGCACTTCACCGTGTTCGTGCTGGCCTGTTTCGTAGGCTATATGGTGGTTTGGAATGTCACACCTTCACTCCATACGCCGTTGATGAGCGTCACCAACGCCATCAGCAGCATCATCGCCATTGGCGCGCTGGTGCAAATTGCGCCGCCGCTCACCGACATTCACGCCGATATCATTGCCGGCCGTTCCGTAGACTGGATCCGCTGTTTTGCCATCGGCGGCATCGTGCTGGCGACGATCAATATGTTTGGCGGCTTTGCGGTCACACAGCGCATGCTGCAAATGTTCCGCAAATAAGAAAAGGGAGAAAAACTCATGCCTACCAGTTTGGCTACTGTTGCCTACATCGGAGCCACCATCCTTTTCATTCTTTGCCTTGGCGGGCTGTCGAACCAGGAAACCGCGCGACGCGGCAACCTGTACGGCGTCATCGGCATGGCAATTGCCGTCATCGCTACGGTATTCGGGCCGCGTGTCCTGAGCGCCGGACTGCCGTGGATCATCGGTTGCATGGTCGTCGGCGGTGCAATCGGGCTGTATCTGGCGCGCGTCGTCCAGATGACGCAGATGCCCGAGTTGGTCGCTTTCATGCATAGCATGGTCGGCCTGGCAGCGATGTTCATCGGTTATGCAAGCTTTATCGACCCGGCTGCCTCGGTCGGCCTTTCGCCCGCAGAGCAAACCGTGCACGAGGTTGAAATGTACGTGGGCGTTCTGATCGGCGCGGTAACTTTTTCCGGATCGGTCGTTGCCTTCGGCAAACTGTCCGGCCGCATTGGCGGAAAACCGTTTTTGCTGCCCGGCCGCCATTTGATCAATCTCGTCGGCCTGCTCGTCGTCATCTGGTATGGCCGCGAGTTCCTCAACGCGCAGAGCGTTGCCGAAGGCATTACGCCAATGGTCATCATGACGGCCATTTCGCTGCTTTTTGGCGTGCATATGGTTATGGCCATCGGCGGCGCCGACATGCCTGTCGTTGTTTCGATGCTCAATAGCTACTCAGGCTGGGCGGCGGCGGCTACCGGTTTCATGTTGTCCAACGACCTTCTGATCGTCACCGGTGCGCTGGTCGGTTCGAGCGGCGCCATTTTGTCGTACATCATGTGTAATGCCATGAACCGCAACTTCCTCAGCGTCATCAGCGGTGGCTTCGGTTCGGGCGGCAATGCGTTCAAACCGGCATCGGGCGGTGACGCGGCGCCAGCAGGGGAAACGACACCGATCTCGGCCGCGGAAACTGCCGAGCTTCTGAGCGAAGCCAAGAATGTCATTATCGTCCCCGGTTACGGCATGGCCGTTGCTCAGGCACAGCATAGTGTCTATGAAATTACGCGCGTCCTGCGCGAGCGTGGCGTCAATGTCCGCTTTGGCATCCACCCGGTGGCGGGACGGATGCCTGGCCACATGAATGTTCTGCTTGCTGAGGCCAAGGTCCCCTACGATATCGTGCTTGAAATGGACGAGATCAATGACGACTTTGCCGACACGGATGTTGCCATCGTGATTGGCGCCAACGATATCGTCAATCCGGCTGCGCAAGAAAATCCCAATAGCCCGATCGCGGGTATGCCGATTCTCGAAGTATGGAAAGCAAAGACATCGATTGTCATGAAGCGCAGTATGGCTTCCGGCTATGCCGGTGTCGATAACCCGCTGTTCTACAAAGAGAACAACCGGATGCTTTTTGGCGATGCCAAGAAAATGCTGGACGAGGTACTCAATACGCTCAACGCGTCCAAATAAAATGCCGTCTGCCTGCGGCAGACGCCTCGAAGACAATCGAACCAAGGGCTTCCATCTTTCATGGAAGCCCTTGTTTTATGGCATTTCGGAGGAGGCGTCCGGAAGCCCTTTATCCACAGGCATTTCAGAGGACATGCCCGCAAATGCCCTATCCGTGCGGGTTCTGGAGCGCCCCAAAAGCCCCTCGCCCTTTGGGAAAAGGATTTAGGGAAGGGCAAGGCGGTAAAAAGAGCGTCAAGGGCAAAAAGGTAGAAAAAGTGCCGAGCGCAAAATCAAACCCCATCTGAAATAAAGAAACCGTTTTCGGCTTGCTGCGCTCTCCGCCCCTGCGGGGCATCCCCCCACAGGGGGAGAATTAAAAACCCATCGACCGCCTACGCTACCGCTCCGTTACGCTTTCCCTAAAGAGGATGCCCGAAAGCCCGCGTATTTGGGGCATTTCAGAGAAGGGTTCCCGCAAGTCCTTTATTTACGGGCATCTCAGAGGAGATGCTCTGGCGCTCTTGTAAACAGAGCATCTCCGGGCACCTGCCCGCAAGCCCTTTATTTATAAGGGTTTCAGACTACCCTGCCCGAAGATCCTTTATCCATGCGAATTTCAGAGAGGCATGCCCGCAAATGCCCTATCCACGCGGAGTTCAGGGCGCCCATATTTAGGACATTTAAAACATAGCGGCTCGACTTTGCAAAAGACAAGGCGGCGAGCCGCAGACAGTACACTCAGTACGGCAAGGCGAGCCAGCGCCGTATTCCGGCAAAGGAAACCGCCATATTCAGAAGGGCTGCTAGGAGATCCTTTACCACGCGGGATTTAGGGCGCCTAGTTTCCGACAAGCGGAGTGAGGTCACCTGCCGCGCAAACCCATTGCCAAGCATGCCGCCGCGACACAATGTACGAGTGGCTAAGAGCGTGCGCAGATTGCATTGCTAATTTCCGTCGGCGTCGCTGTATCAACGACAAGCGCCTCACCCAGCCGTTTGAGCAGCACCAGCCGCATTTTGCCGGCTTGTACTTTCTTGTCGCGCTGCATCAGTTCAAGGTAGCGGTTCACCGGCATGGCCGGGCCACGCACGGGCAGGCCAACGCGCATAAATAATTGTTCGATGCGCATTACATCGGCACGCGCCAGCCAGCCCAGGTCAGCCGAAAGCTCGGCTGCCATCAATATACCGGCGGCAACCGCTTCTCCATGCAACCATGCACCATAGCCAAGCCCTGTTTCGATGGCATGGCCGAAGGTATGGCCTAGATTAAGCAAGGCGCGTTCTCCATGTTCCTGTTCATCGTTGGCCACAATCTCGGCCTTGTGTTGACACGAGTGATAAATGGCATATTCGAGTGCGGCAGGATCCTTGTTCAACAGGGCATCTAGATGCGTTTCCAGCCAGCCCAGAAACGCTATATCCCGAATCAGCGCGTACTTGACAACTTCCGCTAGTCCCGCGCGCAATTCACGATCGGGTAAGGTTTTCAGCACATCCGTATCCGCCAATACCAGGTAAGGTTGATAAAACGCACCAATCATGTTTTTACCTAGGGGATGATTGATTGCCGTCTTACCCCCCACGGAAGAATCCACTTGCGCCAGCAGCGTCGTTGGAATTTGGATAAACGGGATACCGCGCTGATAACACGCAGCGGCAAATCCTGTCATATCACCCACCACGCCACCGCCCAGTGCGATCAGGGTAGTCGAACGCTCACAACGCCCTGCCAACAAAGCGTCAAAAATCATTTTCAGCGTTTCCCAGTTCTTATAGATCTCACCATCCGGCAGGATTGTTTCCGCTGACACGGTAATGCCCAGATGTTCCATCAAAGCGCGCAGCGTTGACAAATACAGCGGCGCAACTGTGACATTACTGACGATAGCCACCTGATGTACCGACTGAAAATATCCGGATAGCAGCCGCTTATTGCCCAGCAGACCCGCACCGATCAAAATCGGGTAGGTGCGCGCGCCAAGCGCCACATTTAGCGATTCCATCGTTCGCTGACCTCCTTAACAAGCAACTGAACCACAGAACGTATATTTCCCCGTCTTTCATTGACCACGAAATCGGCGACTTCCTGATAAAGCGGATGGCGGCTCACAAACAATTCCTGTAATTTCTGCAAGGGATCTTTTACCTTTAGTAGCGGACGGTTTTTATCATTGCGCGTACGTTCCCATAAAACATGCGGCGGCGCATTCAGATAAACGACAAAGCCATTTTTCTGGAGATTCTTCCGGTTTTCTTCACGCAGGATTACCCCTCCGCCTGTCGCCAGAACATGCCCATTCAGAACCGTTAACTCTTTGATTATCCGTGCCTCGCGTTTGCGAAACCCTTCTTCACCTTCAATTTCGAATATCGTTGAAATATTTACACCTGTACGACTTTCGATCTCTCGATCAGAATCCACGAAACCTAGCCCCAGACGACGAGATAACATACGGCCAACCGTCGTCTTACCTGCGCCCATCAATCCAACCAGAAAAATATTCTTTGTTTCGTACTTTTTTTCCATAAAAGCATTTTACCGCATGCTTTTTCTGCTTTTTTAGGGCATAAAAAAAACCGGCCTGACGGCCGGTTTTCTGCTTTAAGAATTGGTCAGCGAATAGACAGCCCTTCCGCCATAATTCTCGGTGTAATAAATACCAGCAATTCTGTCTTGTCGTCAATCCATTCTCGGTTCTTAAACAGCCAACCGATGTAGGGCAAATCTCCCAAGAGTGGAATACGGTTGGTATTGCTGCTCGTGGTTTGCGTATAAATACCGCCAATTACCACCGTCCCGCCGTTATCCACCAAAACTTCTGTCTTGACGTGCTTGGTATCGATAGCTACACCTGAACCGGTTGAAAGCGAGGTATTCGGCGTATCTTTGTTGATATCCAGAATCATGGCTACCTTGCCGTCAGGTGTAATCTGTGGCTTGACTTTCAGCGACAGGTTTGCCTTCTTGAAAGACACACTCGTAGCACCAGAACTACTCGCTTCCTGATAAGGAATTTCTACACCCTGTTCAATCAACGCTTCATTCTGGTTCGAGGTCATCACGCGCGGGCTGGAAATAATCTTACCTTTACCATCCGCTTCCAGCGCCGAGATTTCGGCGGTAATGAACCGCGAGAAACCTCGACCGAATAGCGTCAGCGCATAAGTACCCGCATTGGAATTACGTGGTGTCGCTGGCAGATTGACAGAACCTTTGTGTGCAGTACGATTATTTGTAACAATAAACGCCTTATCAGTTTCCTTAAGCCCACCATTTTGCCCATCTCTCTCAGTAGCGCCCATAGACAGGCGAATTCCCAAGTTTTTGGCAAAAGAGTCGCCCGCTTCGACAATACGTGCTTCAATCATCACCTGACGCAGAGGAATATCGATCTGAGCAAGCATCGTACGAATATCTTCAATTCGTTTCTGCGTATCCTTGATAATCATGATATTTGAGCGGCTATCCAGCAACACGCTACCTCGCTTCGAAAGCATCGTTTGTTTGGGGTCAATCATCAGTTTGCGCAACTCTTCGCCCTTAACATAATTCATCGTGAAGGTTTCGGTGACAAGCGGCTCCAAGTCATCAATCTGCGCTCTCGCCTCATAAGCAAGTTTTTCCTTGGCGGCAAACTCTTCACGCGGCGCAACCAGAATGACATTCCCGTTCTTGCGCATATCAAGATCTTTTTGCTGCAAGATGATATCCAGCGCCTGATCCCAGGGAACATCTTTTAGAATCAGCGTAATCGATCCGCTCACAGAATCGCTTACCACAATATTCATTCCGGTGAATTCGCCAATTACCTGCAACAGACGGCGAACTTCGACATTCTGGAAGTTCAATGAAAGTTTTTCACCCCGATAGCCGCCGCGAGTCCCTTGAACCAGTTTGGTCGGGTCAACGATAACTTTTCTAACCTCAATCACAAACTGACCATCGCTTTGATAAGCATTGTGTTCCCACAATCCGTGCGAGTTGATCTTGATTCGCGCATTAGCGCCGTCCTGAAGCGTGTCAACCGAAACGACCGGTGTTGCAAAATCGGTAACATCCAAACGCTTACGCAGTGAATCGGGTACATTAGTTTTCAGGAAAATAGCGGAAAGCTCCTTTCCATGCTGGCGAATATCAATCCCTGCATTGGGATCGCTAAGATTTACAATAATTCTACCTTCGCCATCCTTGCCTCGGCGGAATGCGATATCACGAATAATATTTGAAGTCAGCAATGACGGCGCCTGAGAAAAATGCTCAACCTTCGAGACAACGCCGCCCGTCGTCTCGTTGCCAGGATTGGGTGTCAAGCTGACGATCAGATTGTTGCCATCCAAATGGCTTTCATACGCCGCCATCTTCAACAGATTCAGAACGACGCGCGTTTTTCCAGCAGTCTGGGCAATATTGACACTACGCAAATCACCTTCCTTATAGGTCTGCGAGTTTTTTCCCAAACCATTGGTTGTATTCAATAGATCAAATGCAATCCGCGCGGGATTTGCCACACTAAAGTTCGGCGGAACCGCCGTTAGTGCATCCCTGAAAGTCATCCTGACATTTAGGGTCGCGCCTTGCTGCGCAACTGCAATCGATTCAAGCGAATTAGGCGGTGCATCCTGCGCGTGCACCGGAACGGCCATAAACAGGGTTGCAACCAGGCCAAGAAAATACCGTTTGATTTGATTCACTTTCCACCCTCCTGTTCTTGCAGCTGCAACGAACTGTCTCTTTCAGTCCAGTCGCCAACCGGATCTTGTACCAGTTCTTTCAATAAAACTTCGGTCTCGTTGATTTTTGTAATCACGCCAAAGTCTTGTCCCATGTAATTTCCCGTCCTTACCTGATACAGCGCATCATCAACCTGAATCAAAGCATAGGTTTTCTTTTTCTTCGTCATGAAGCCTACATATTTCAGCGACTCCAAAGGATAGGCTTCCAGCGGTTCTTTCGGACGATCCATATCCGGACGCAGTCCCCCTCCCTCTTTTTTCTTTTCTGCACCAATTATTTTTCCAGGTTTGAAAGGATCAAGAAGGTTGCCCACATCGTAGGGCACAGGTTCATAGGGTTTGACCTGCGGCAAAGGCGGCACTTTCCCTCGGAGATCTTTTGAGGCATCAGCCATCCAGGCGCGCAAATCGCTATGCTCTTCACTGGCGCAGCCGGCCAGAATTACCGCTATGACTGCAACAAGGATATGTTTCATTTTGTCCCGCCCTTGGCAGCTTGAGCCGCTTTTTTATTTGCGGCAATTTCTTCTTCATCAAGATAACGGAACGTCCGTGCAACTGTATCCATTACCAGACTATCGTCCTTGGCTTGTTTATTCACACCAATTGAAATATTGCTCAACGCCACGATTCTTGACAAGGCGGCGATGTCGCCAGCAAATGCTCCAAAATCATGGTACCCCCCCGTCAGGCGCACGCTAATCGGCAATTCCGCATAGAAATCCTTGACGATTTCGGCATTCGGCTTAAACAGCTCAAACTGAAGTCCGCGCCCCATTCCTGACTGGTTGATTTCAACCAAAAGCGATTCCACTTCCGCCTTGCTAGGCAGCTGTTTGAGGAGAGCCCCAAATGAACGATCAATCTCATTGAGTTGTTGTGTGTAAAGATCCAGATTCACTGCTTGGCCTTTTTTTGCAATGAATTCATTTTTGAGTTTTAACTCCTCTTGCTGGCGCTGATCCAATTCTTCCAGCTGATCTTTCCACAAAAACCACCATCCCCCCAGCAAAATAAAACACAGCACGCCAACTAGAACAGCAATTCGTGGAGCCGCAGGCCACGCGCCGACATCCTGATTCAAATTACGAAAGTCATCAGTAATTGATTGAAAATCAATCTTTTGGGAAGTAAGAGAACTCATTTTACCCCCTCATCCTGTTTATCCTGTTGTGGCTGTTCCCGCTTCATTGACAATTCCAACGTAAACTCATTCAGCCGCCGCTTATCTACCGTTGAAGCCTTAATCTCGATCAGCTGGGGATTCGTCAGCCATGGTGACGCCTCAACATTTCGCATCAACGTCGAAACGCGGGCATTCGATTGCGTAAAGCCATTGAGTGTAACTTTTTCACCGACCTGTTTGAGCGAGCGGATATACACACCTTCTGGCATCTGCTTTGTTAACTCACTCAATAAATGGACAGCATCCGCACGATCTTGCTGTAATGACTCAATAATCTGTTTACGCGCAAGCAATGCCTGTATCTGTTCTTTGAGGCGTTTGATTTGTTCGATTTCTTTATCAAGAACCGCAATTTCTTTTTTCAGGAATTCATTCCTGCTTTCCTGTGCAGAGATATAACCATTGATAATGGTATACCCCAAAAACACCATCAAACATGCCAAAATCCCAACCAGACCAAGCGACACATAAAACTGTTGCCGTTTGGCTTTGCGCTTCTCTTCCCGATGAGGAAGTAAGTTGATGCGTATCATTCGTCAAACCTCCGAAGCGCGAGGCCGCAAGCCGTTACTAACGATGATGCATCCGCCAGCAAACGCTTGTTGGAAACCTTGCCAGAAAAAGTCATGCCGGCAAATGGGTTAGCCACACGCGTATCTGCCTGGGTACGTGCAGCCACCGCTTTTTCTGCGTCAGGCAAAGCCGCACAACCGCCAGATAACACAATATAATCGACTTTGGAAAATTGGGTTGAAGTAAAGAAAAACTGCAGCGCCCGAGAAACTTCAAGTGCCATATTTTCGACAAATGGACGAAGTAATTCGGTTTCGTAATTTTCCGGAAGGTTATTGCGCCGCTTTTCTGCCTCAGCCTCCTCAAATGCCATTCCAAACAGACGGGCAATATCCTGAGTCAATTGGTTGCCGCCAAAAGCCTGCTCTCTAGCATAAAGTTGCTGCCCATCTTTTAAGACCATCAGATTCGTCGTATTGGCACCAATATCCGCCACAGCAATAACACACCCCTTGCCACCGCCAGGCAGCTGTTGTTCAATCAAATCCAGCGCAGAAAGAACGGCATAAGATTCAACATCCATCACGGCGGTTTTTAATCCGGCCGCCTCAACTACCGCCACACGATCCTCGACCTTCTCCTTGCGCGAAGCAGCGATCAACACTTCGACTTCATCTGGTGACGACGGCGCAACCCCCAACACTTGAAAGTCTAAATTCACCTCTTCAAGTGCAAAGGGGATATATTGACTAGCCTCAGATTCCACTTGTACTTCAAGCTCATCTTCGCGCATTCCGGCCGGCACAATAATTTTTTTAGTGATTACGTGTGATGGAGGCAGCGCGACGGCTACAAAACGTGTCGAGGAGCCCAGACGCTTCCAGGCCAATCGCACAGTATCTGCAGTCGCCTCAAGGTTGACGATATTGCCGTCGGCAACTGCATCTCTTGGCAACATCTCAATTGCATAACGCTCGACGCGATAGCCTTTCTTGCCGTCAAGCGACAACTCGACCATCTTGATTGCAGACGAGCTAATATCCAGCCCGATGAGGGATCGGGACTGCGAACCTAAAAATGGCAGACCGAGTTGCAAGATTTTACTCCTTGCTAGAAAAACCCTTGGATAATTTATAGTTAGATTGTTTATCGATAATCTGCTTTAGATGCTAACAGCAAGCTTTAAGATATGTAAAGCGAATTTTATGAAAAAAACACAAATCGTCGCTTTGTCGCCACACCCCTAACCACTGATGATATCGGCAAGCATCTTATTTATAATATGAGAGATGGTACCTTTTAACTTTTCGGACAAAACTTTACCCAGCGTTTCCCGCTGGGTACTTTATGGTTTCATGGTCGTCATCGGCGCCATTGCCGTCGTTGCAGGCATGGTTGCCGTCGTTTTGGCGCTCACCTACCCCAACCTACCCTCGCTGGATATTCTCACCGACTATCAGCCCAAAATTCCTTTGCGCGTCTACTCAGCTGACGATCATCTAATCGGCGAATTTGGTGAAGAACGGCGGGCTTTCGTGCATATCGGAGACATTCCTGAGGTCATGAAACAAGCGATCCTGGCGGCCGAAGACGACCGTTTTTATCAGCATGGTGGCATCGACGCCACGGGGGTACTACGCGCGATCATCCAGAATATTCTGGGCGGCGCTAAAAAGCAGGGGGCATCGACCATCACGCAACAGGTTGCCCGTAATTTCTACCTGTCGCCTGAGAAAACTTACCTCCGCAAAATCTACGAAGCGTTACTCGCCTTCAAAATCGAAGCCAATCTCAGCAAAGATCAGATTTTCGAGCTATACATCAACCAGATTTTTCTCGGGCACCGTGCCTATGGTTTTGCTGCTGCCTCACAGATTTATTACGGTAAACCGCTCAAGGAAATCACCACGGCTGAAGCTGCCATGCTCGCCGGGCTTCCGAAAGCGCCGTCGGCTTTCAACCCGATTGTCAACCCGCAGCGCGCCCGCCTTCGACAGCAATATGTACTACGCCGCATGCGCGAACTTGGCTTCATTACCGATCAGCAACACAAAGAAGCACTCGACCAAACACTGGTCATCAAGCGTGAGCCCAGCGGTTTCTCCATGCATGCTGAATACGTTGCGGAAATGGCGCGCCAGATGGTCGTCGAACAGTTTCCGGACGGCGTCTATCAGCACGGCCTAAAGGTCTATACGACAATTCGTAAAGAAGACCAGGATGCGGCCTACGACAGTCTACGCAAAGGCGTACTCGACTACGACCGGCGCCACGGCTATCGCGGCGCCGAAGCCTACGTGGACTTGAGCGAAATCAAATCTGACCAGGATGAAACCTTGGACGAGCTTCTGCAGGACTTTGAAGATTCGCCCGACCTGCATCCGGCAATCGTGCTCGAAGCCAGCACCAAACAAATTCGCGCCTACCGACACGGTGGCGAGATCGTCACCCTGGCGGGCAATGAACTCAGACCAGCGCTCAGAATGCTCGATAGCAAAGCGCCGGCGAACAAACGCCTGCGGCGTGGCGCCGTTATCCGCCTGCAATCGGACAACAAAAATAAATGGCGCATCACGCAAATGCCGGATGTTGAAGCCGCCTTCATTGCCGCAGACCCGCAGACCGGCGCCATTCGCGCACTGGTTGGTGGCTTTGACTTCAACCGCAACAAGTTCAACCATGCCACCCAGGCATGGCGACAACCAGGATCGAGTTTCAAGCCGTTTATTTATTCCGGCTCGCTTGAAAAAGGTTTTACGGCCGCCTCGGTCATCGACGACAGCCCAATCAGTATTCCCGCCTCCGTAACCGGTAGCCAGGCCTGGGAACCGAAAAACTACGATGGCCGTTATGATGGGCCGATGCGTATGCGTACAGCGCTCGCCCGATCCAAGAATATGGTGTCGATCCGCCTGCTGCAAGCCAGTGGGGTCAATTTCATCCAGGATTACGTGACCCGTTTCGGCTTTGAGTCCAGCAAACATCCGCCTTATCTCACCATGGCGCTTGGCGCAGGCTCGGTGACACCTTGGCAAATGGTCACAGCTTACTCGGTATTCGCCAATGGCGGCCACCGCATCCAGCCGTATATCGTCAGCGAAATCCGCGATGCCAGGGATCAGGTCATAGCGCAGGCGCGGCCTGTCAAGGCCGCTGATGCGCCGCTGGTCATCGATCCACGCAACGCCTATATCATGGATAGCATGATGCGCGACGTGACTATTTACGGCACTGCTGGCCGCGCCGCAGCAACACTCAAACGGCGTGATCTGGCAGGCAAAACAGGCACGACAAACGATCACGTCGATGCCTGGTTCTGCGGGTATCAGCGCACCATCGTCGGCTGTTCCTGGATCGGCTTCGATCAGCCCAAAAATATGGGGCGAGGAGAGACCGGCGGTACGACGGCGCTCCCTATCTGGATCGGCTACATGAAAACAGCGCTTAAAAATGTTCCGCAGACTTTCCTGCCGCAACCGCCAGGATTAGTTTCCGTTGAAACGCCGTGGTCAAGCCGGGAAATTTTCTATAAGGAAAACGTGCCCGATCTCACACCACCCGAGCCTGAACCTGACAGTCCTGTAGAAGAAGATACGCAGAACGACCCTATTTACGATCACCTGCAGCAGTTCCACTGACCACTACACAGAACCACACAAACACGCGACAAAACGGTTATGCCGAATTAGGCAATTTGCTGTTTGCACGCTTCAGGCCAGATTGACACTCTCACCTGCCTGCGCAGACGCCAGCTGGGCAAGCGAACTCATTAGCTCCGTCCCATCTCGGGTATCACGCCACGCCGCCCCATCCCAGCGAAAGTGATAACCACCAGAACGCGCCGCCACCCACAACTCTTGGGCTGCCAAGTGGCGGTTCACCACAATTTTGCTGTTATCGGCAAACTCGATCTCAATGATACCGTCCCCCACCCAAGCGTAATCAAGGTCAGCCCCACTTGCCTCCAATGCTGATTCGATTCGCGCCAAGGCAACATCGGCCAACGCATTAAATTCTGCTTCAGTCATCCTATGCTACCATCCAGGTTCTGATTAATTCCGCTTGATACCCATGTTTCCAAAACCTGCGCATACTTCGCATGCGCATTTTCCCGCACGGCGCTCACTAAGGATTTCTCGGTGTTTCTCACTTCTTCTGCCCGTGATTGCCGTCGCCTGCGGCGTCAGCGCCTGCGGTACGCGAGGCCCGCTGACACTCCCGCCCCTGCCTGCACAAAAGGCCGCACCCCCTGCACCAACACCGACAAATACTAACACCAATACCCCACAGGACGCTTCCCGATGAGTGCCTTCACGCTGAAAAACGGCCAGCTATACGCCGAATCTGTCGCCCTGTCCGATATTGCCGCCCGCTTTGGCACACCCTGCTATGTCTACTCACGCACAGCGCTGGAAACGGCACTTGACGAATATCTGCAAGAATTAATGGGCGTCGATGCACTTGTCTGTTTCGCCGCCAAGGCCAACGCCAATCTCGCTATTCTTGATGTTTTTTCCCGTCTCGGTGCGGGCTTCGACATTGTTTCAGGTGGCGAACTCAAACGCGTTCTGGCAGCCGGTGGCGACCCGAAGAAAGTGGTCTTTTCCGGCGTCGGCAAGTCGCGCGAAGAAATGAAGCTGGCGCTCGAACACAATATTTTTTGTTTCAACGTCGAATCAGCACCCGAACTTGAGCGTCTTAATGAAATCGCTGGTGTGCTGGGCAAAAAAGCGCCCATCAGCTTGCGTGTCAATCCCAACGTTGATCCCAAAACGCATCCGTATATCTCTACCGGCCTCAAGAAGAACAAGTTTGGCGTGGCCTATGATGATGCGCTTTCCCTTTACCAGCACGCAGTGACATTACCGAATCTTGAAATCACTGGCATCGATTGCCATATCGGCTCGCAACTGCTCGATCCTTCGCCGTTCGCCGAAGCGCTCGACAAAATTCTGATACTCGTCGACCAGCTTGCCTCTAACGGCATCCAACTGCGCCACATCGACTTAGGCGGCGGCCTCGGTATCCGCTACAAGGATGAGCAGGAACCAACTGTCAAAAGCTATCTGCAGCCTCTACTGACAAAGCTCAAAGGACGCGGTCTAAAAATCATCCTGGAGCCTGGTCGCCGCCTGGTCGGCAATGCCGGCGTTTTGCTCACCAAAATTGAATATCTCAAGCCCGGCGAGGCAAAAAATTTCGCCATTGTCGACGCCGCCATGAATGACCTTGCCCGGCCAGCGCTCTACGACGCCTGGCATGAAATCGTTCCGGCTCAACCACGCCATGATGCACCACGCACATGGGAAATTGTCGGCCCCATCTGCGAAACGGGCGATTTTATTGGTCATGACCGTTCTCTTGCGCTGAAAGCCGGCGATCTGCTTGCTGTTCTTTCGGCGGGCGCATACGGCATGACCATGAGTTCAAACTACAATTCGCGCCCGCGCGCCGCTGAGGTTATGGTTGATGGCAGCATCGTGCATCTGATTCGTCACCGTGAAACCGAGGAAGCACTGTACGCCCTGGAGTCCCGGCTTCCCTGACATTTTTTCCGTCCTTCGCCGGCCATACCTAAACAATGGCTGCGGATTAATCACTGACTACCCTTTAAGCTGCTAAACGACTGTCTGCCACATCCATCTTGGATACGGCACGTAGTCTTGTGCAGATCATTCCTGTCAATCTGCCGATCAGTAAACGGCCTCCGCACCTACTTAGCTACTAGTGCCCAAGAATATTCTGATATTCCGCTGTCGCACCACAACAGGGCAGGTCGTTATCGCTTGAGGCACATGACGGCAGGGCTTGTGGCTTTCCACATTTTGTATCGGATCTCCTTGTCCGACCACAAGCGATACAGTAGGATTAATCGTTACAGGCGCGTTTTGATAGTCTGTAATGCCGTATTGATTCTGCGCTTTGGTATCACCGCGCTTTTGTCCGATACGGCGGATTGCATCTCAAGTTGAAAACGAAAAGTTTTCATTTCCTGAAAGGTAAAGTCATGTCCAATGATAAATTTTCCGATTCGTCCAATCTGGACGCCTGGCAAAAAGCAGCAACCAAATCCGCCCCAGGCGGCGATGTTGCCAAACTGAACTGGGTCACTTCCGAAGGCATCGTCGTCAAGCCGCTCTATACGAAAGCGGACGTCGCCAACCTGCCCTACTCGGATACCTTGCCCGGTCTGCCCCCCTACATCCGTGGCCCGCAGGCCACCATGTATGCCGTGCGTCCATGGACCATCCGCCAATACGCCGGTTTCTCGACCGCGGAAGCCTCCAATGCGTTTTACCGCAAGGCACTGGCTGCTGGTGGTCAGGGTGTTTCGGTTGCCTTCGACCTGGCAACGCACCGCGGCTATGACTCCGACAACGCCCGCGTTGTCGGTGACGTCGGTAAAGCTGGCGTAGCCGTTGATTCCGTTGAAGACATGAAGATCCTGTTCAACGGCATTCCGCTCGACAAGATCTCCGTCTCGATGACCATGAACGGTGCGGTACTCCCGGTACTAGCCGGCTACGTCGTTGCTGCCGAAGAACAAGGCGTCAAGCAAGAGCAACTGACCGGTACGATCCAAAACGACATCCTCAAAGAGTTCATGGTGCGGAATACCTACATCTATCCGCCCAAGCCCTCAATGAAGATCATCTCGGATATCTTCGCCTATACCTCGAAGAACATGCCGAAGTTCAACTCGATCTCGATCTCCGGCTACCATATCTCCGAAGCAGGTGCTAACCAAGCGCTTGAACTGGCCTTTACGCTGGCTGATGGTAAAGAATACGTGCAAACCGGCATCAACGCGGGGATGGACGTCGACGTTTTCGCAGGTCGTCTGTCCTTCTTCTGGGCCGTCGGCATGAATTTCTATTTGGAAATTGCCAAAATGCGCGCCGCGCGTCTGCTGTGGCACCGCATCATGAGCGGCTTCGGCGCCAAGAACGCCAAGTCCATGATGCTGCGTACGCACAGCCAGACTTCTGGCTGGTCGCTGACCGAACAGGATCCGTACAACAACGTGATCCGTACCACCATCGAAGCGATGGCGGCGGTATTTGGCGGCACGCAGTCCCTGCACACCAATGCGCTCGACGAAGCGATCGCCCTGCCGACGGAATTCTCGGCACGCATCGCGCGTAACACGCAAATCATCATTCAGGAAGAAACCCACATCTGCAATGTCGTCGACCCGTGGGCCGGTTCCTACATGATGGAAAAACTGACCCAGGACATGGCCGACAAGGCGTGGGCCATCATTGAGCAGATCGACAAGATGGGCGGCATGGTCAAGGCGGTCGAATCTGGCTGGGCGAAGATGGAAGTCGAAAAGTGCGCAGCCGAAACCCAGGCGCTGATCGATTCCGGCAAAAAAGTCATCGTCGGCGTCAACAAGTACAAGCTGGCCAAGGAAGCCGAAATCGAAATTCTCGATATCGACAACTTTGCCGTGCGCGAATCGCAGATTGCTCGCCTCAAGAAGATTCGCGAAACCCGCGACAACACTGCAGTCAACGCAGCACTTGCGGCGCTTACCAAGTGTGCTGAAACCGGTGAAGGCAACCTGCTCGACCTGACGATCAAGGCCATGCGCCTGCGCGCCACGGTCGGTGAAGTCTCGGATGCGCTGGAAAAGGTCTTCGGCCGTTACCGCGCCAACAATCAAACCATCTCTGGCGTTTACGGAGGCATCGTGGCTGGCGAAAGCGATTGGGAAAGTATCAAGGCGGATATCGAGAAATTTGCTGCCAAGGAAGGCCGTCGTCCGCGTATCATGGTCGCCAAGCTCGGTCAGGACGGTCACGACCGTGGGGCGAAGGTGGTTGCTACCGCCTATGCTGACCTTGGTTTTGACGTTGATGTCGGTCCGCTGTTCCAGACACCGGAAGAAGCTGCCCGCCTGGCTATTGAAAACGACGTGCACGCCGTTGCCTGCTCGTCGCTGGCTGCTGGCCACAAGACACTAGTCCCGCAACTTGTTAAGGCGCTGAAGGATCAAGGTGCCGACGATATCGTGGTCTTTGCTGGCGGCGTTATCCCGGTACAAGACTACGATGCGCTGTATGCTGGCGGCGCCAAGGCCGTATTTGGTCCTGGTACCCGTATTGAAGACTCCGCACGCAAGGTGCTGGAAGAAATCATTAAGGCCAACAGCAAGTAATTTTGTTTTATCTGGCCAAACTCCGGGGGTCTCCGCCGGAGTTTGGCTTTTTTTCTTTTTTGACGGCGATGCGTTCAGTTGCCGCCAAAACTAAAAACAGTACTAACGAGATAGCTGAATAAAAAAGGCAGTCACAAGAAGAAGCGCTACTACAATCACGTACCTGGTATGACAGGGGTAGCGCAACATCGCGTCACTGATTTTTAGACATTTAGCTATAGTTTCGGAAAAATTAACTTTTCCCTAAAACAGCGGGCCAGAAACAGCACGGGTCGGTGAGCCAACGCAATAAGGAAAGAGCTGGTTTGTTGATTATTGATTCTTTGCGCCTCACTTTACCAATCGTTGCTTTGGCCTTTTTAAACAAAACGAAAGCTCAATCATGGATGCCAACACCCCACGCAATACGCTTTCCGAAGCAGATCAGCAGCTTGTTAATGGCGTACTGGCCGGACAGCGGCGCGCACTTGCAAAAACCATTACGCTGATTGAATCGACCCGCGATGATCACCAAGAGCGGGCAAACGAAATTCTTGGAGAATTGCTGCCACATTCCGGCAAGGCGATTCGTCTTGGTATTTCTGGAGTACCTGGCGCGGGAAAATCAACATTTATTGAAGCGCTGGGTATCTGGCTGATTGATCACGGCTACAAGCTTGCCGTTTTGGCAGTCGATCCTTCCTCTTCGGTGTCTGGCGGATCGATCCTGGGTGATAAAACGCGTATGGAGCAACTTTGCCAGCGCCCCGGCGCTTTCATTCGTCCTAGTCCCTCCGCAGGTTCCCTGGGTGGTGTTGCTGCCAAAACGCGCGAATCTATGCTGGCCTGCGAGGCTGCCGGCTACGACGTCATCCTCGTCGAAACTGTCGGTGTCGGTCAAAGTGAAACGACCGTTGCCGGCATGGTCGACATGTTTATCCTGGTACAACTACCTAATGCGGGTGATGATTTACAGGCTATCAAAAAAGGCATTGTCGAAATTGCAGACCTCGTTGCCATTAATAAGAGCGACATCAACCCGCAAATGTCAGCTATCGCCTGTGCACAATGGAAACAGGCCATTCAGATGCTGCGTCCAACTTCACCCAACTGGCGCCCCCCAGTTATCACATTGAGTGCCTTGCAAAAACAGGGAATCGACGATTTTTGGAGTGAAATCGAGAAATTCCGTGAAATTATGACAAAAACAGGCGAGCTGGAAGAAAAACGGAAAAAGCAGGCGCTTGCCTGGATGTGGAGCATGATAGAGAGTGGTCTGCGTCAACGCTTTCGCAACCATCCCCAAGTTCACGCCGCACTGCCCAAACTTTCCGGCGAAGTCGCCAGCGGACAAATTACACCGGGCGTTGCCGCACGTACGCTGCTTGATTATCTCGATCAACATTGATATTGAGTACCGAACTTTTAAAAAACAGTGTGTGATTGATGAAATAAGGTGGGCAAAAACCTGCCTTATTTTTTGTCAACAGCGTTAGCAATGTTTGGCCTTTTCGAATTGCACCCACCTTATTACCAGCAAATATATTTTGTCAGCTGCTATTGCACGCTTTTTTTCTAATGCTATAAAGCATTACGGATGAATTTCTCCGATGGATCAAACATTTTAAGTCCATTGATTTAACAGGAGTTTTGCTGTTTTATATAACAATACATTTTTGC
>CALAIL010000078.1 GCA_937923255.1 uncultured Propionivibrio sp.
GGCTCGCCTTGCCGTACTACTCGTACTGTCAGCGGCTCGCCGCCTTGTCTTTTGATAAAGTCGAGCCGCTATAAATTGCCTGGTTTTTAAAAAGGCTGCCCGCAACTCCGCGTGAATAGGGCGTTTGCGGGCAGGCATCTCTGGAACGCTTATAAAAAAAGGGTTTCAGGGTAGGGTGTCCGGAGATGCCCTGTTTACAAGGGCTTCAGAGCATCCTCCTCTGAAACGCCCTAAATACGCGGGCTAGCGGGCAGGCGGCGCGCGGGCCAAGCCATGAGCGTCTGCGGCTTCTCGCGGCGCCGCATGTGGCGCCGTGCGCGTGGCGTCACCCGTTGGTGATGGCTTCAGCCGTCGCGCACTTCCTCCGAAATCTCGATCAGATTGCCGTCGGGATCGCGCAGATAGATCGACAGCAGCTTGCCTTCCGCGCCGGTGCGCATGACCGGGCCTTCGAGCACCGGCCACGGATAGGCCTTGATCCGCGCAATGACCTCGTGCAGCGGCTGCGCCGAGATGAAGCAAAGATCGAGGCTGCCGGGCGTCGGCGAACTGGCTTTCGGCTCGAACTCTTTGCCGCGTATGTGCAGGTTGATCTTCTGCCGGCCGAAGCGGAAGGCCTTGCGCTCTACCGCCGGCGTGCCGCCGGTAAAGATTTCCAGGCGCATGCCGAGCAGCCGCGTATAAAAATCGACGCATGCCTTTTCGTCATTCGTGGTCAGCACAAGGTGGTCGAGACGTTCGAGCATATCCGTTCCGTTGTCGCTGGCGGCTTTGCAAAGCTGGTAGGAAGCGGGCGCCGCTGAAGTCCGCGTGGATAAGGCGTTTCCGAGCAGGTGCTCTGAAACTAAAAACAAGAATCGCCAAAGTATGCGCGCTGACCTTCACCCACGCAACTTCTTTTGATGCCGTTGCGCTGAGCGGCAGCACGCCCCGCTGAAATAGCGTCCTCATTTGCCAAAATACGGCGTTGACTCGCCTTGCCGTACTAAACGTACTACTACCTACAGCTCGCCGCCTTGTCTTTTGGCAAAGTCGAGCCGCTATAGATTGTCGGTCTTTAAAAATGGCTGCCCGCAACCCCATATGGATAGGGCGTTTCCAGGCAGGCGCCTCTGGAAGCCTTATGAATAAAGGGCTTCATGGCAGGGGCGCTGGAGATGCCCTGTTTATAAGGGTTTCCAGGCGCCTTTTCGGAAACGCCCTGTTGACAAGGGCTGGCGGGCGGCTAGCGTTTGAGTTTGGCAAACGCCGCGGCTATGGCGCTTTGCGGTTCGGGGTGCGCTGGCCGTTTGCTTTGCCGTGCCTGCGCTTTGGCGGGCGCGCCCGTGTGCCTTGCATTTCCTGTGTTTCCGGCATTTCCCGCATTTTCCGGCGTGTCGTCCAGACGCATGGTGAGCGCGATGCGGCCGCGCGGCAGGTCGACTTCGAGCACCTTGACGCGGACGATGTCGCCCGCCTTGACGATTTCGCGCGGGTCCTTGACGAAACGGTTGGCGAGCGCCGAAATATGCACGAGGCCGTCCTGATGTACGCCGATATCGACGAATGCGCCAAAGTTGGCGACGTTGGTGACGACGCCTTCGAGGATCATGCCGGCGCGCAGGTCCTTCATGTCCTCGACGCCGTCCTGAAAAGTGGCGGTTTTGAATTCCGGTCGTGGGTCGCGGCCGGGTTTTTCCAATTCTTTGAGCACATCGTGCACGGTGGGCAGACCAAAGCGTTCATCGGCGTATTTTTCCGCACGCAGTGACTGAATGAGGCGGGCATCGCCAATCACTTCGCCGATGTTTTTCCGGATATCGGCGAGGATGCGCTCGACCAGCGGGTAGGCTTCCGGATGCACGGCGGAGGCATCAAGCGGGTTGTCGCCCTGCGTGATGCGTAGAAAGCCGGCGGCCTGTTCAAAAGTTTTGTCGCCTAGGCGCGGCACCTCGCGCAGTGCGCTGCGATTACGAAAAGCGCCGTGCTGGTCGCGGTGGGCGACGATATTGGCTGCCAGCGTGCCGTTCAGGCCGGAAACGCGCGTGAGCAGGGGCACCGAGGCGGTGTTGACGTCAACGCCGACGGCGTTGACGCAGTCTTCGACCACGGCGTTGAGCGCTTTTGCCAGCCGTGTCTGGCTAACATCGTGCTGATACTGGCCGACGCCGATCGATTTGGGCTCGATCTTGACGAGTTCAGCAAGCGGGTCTTGCAGACGGCGGGCGATGGAAACCGCGCCGCGCAGGCTGACATCCAGTTCGGGAAATTCGCGCGCGGCGTATTCGGAAGCCGAATAGACCGAGGCGCCCGCTTCAGAAACGACGACCTTGGTCAGATGCAATTCCGGCAACATTTTGACCAGATCGCCGGCCAGCCGGTCGGTTTCGCGCGAGGCGGTGCCGTTGCCGATGCTGATGAGCTGAACGGCGTGTTTTTTTGCCAGCGCGGCCAGTGTCGACAGCGCGCCGTCCCAGTCGCGGCGCGGTTCGTGCGGGTAGATGGTGGCTGTTTCCAGCAGCTTGCCGGTGGCGTCAACGACGGCGACCTTGCAGCCGGTGCGGATGCCGGGGTCGATGCCCATCGTCGGGCGCTGACCGGCGGGCGCGGCCAGCAGCAAATCGTGCAGGTTGCGCCCGAAGACGCGGATGGCTTCTTCCTCGGCGCGTTCGCGCAGTGCCCCCATCAATTCGCCTTCAAGATGCGGGAACAGTTTGACGCGCCAGGTCCAGCGCACGGTATCGGCCAGCCATTTGTCTGCCGGACGGCCGTGATCGGCGATGCCGACGTGCCTGGCGATACGTGTTTCGCAGGGGTTGGCGGCTTTCATCGTCGCCGCCGTGGCGGGGAGGGCGCTTTTCGGCGTCGTTTCCGTTGCGGTCGGGAGGGACGAGCGCGCTGCTGCATCGTTCGCGACCAGGTCGGTGTCGAGCGCCAGCGCAATGTGCAGCATGCCTTCGTTGCGGCCGCGCAGCAGCGCCAGCGCACGGTGCGAGGGGATGGCCGCGAGCGGTTCGCGGTAGTCGAAATAATCGCGGAATTTGGCGCCTTCGCTTTCCTTGCCTGCGGCTACCGTCGAGGTGACAAGACCATGCGTTTCAAGGTATTCGCGCAGTTCGCCAAGCAGGGCGGCGTCTTCCGAAAAACGTTCCATGAGGATTTGCCGCGCGCCGTCGAGCGTACTTTTGGCATCGGTAAAGCCGAGCGCGGCAGCCTCGGCATTGAGATATTTTTCCGCTTCGTCTTCCGGGGCGCGCGTCGGATCGGCGAGCAGCGATTCGGCCAGCGGCGCCAGCCCGGCTTCGCGCGCAATTTGCGCCTTGGTGCGGCGCTTGGGCTTATACGGCAGGTAAAGGTCTTCGAGTGTCTGCTTGGTTTCGGCGGCGTCGATCTGCGCAGCCAGCTCCGGCGTCAGTGCGCCCTGTTCGTCGATGGCGGCGAGGATCGATGCGCGGCGTTCTTCCAGTTCGCGCAGGTAGGCCAGCCGTTCGGCCAGCGTGCGCAGTTGCGTGTCGTCAAGCCCGCCGGTCGCTTCCTTGCGGTAGCGGGCGATGAAAGGCACGGTGGCGCCTTCGTCAAGCAGGGCTACAGCGGCTTCCGCCTGCTGGTTGCGGCAGCCGATCGCTTCTGCGATGCGGTTGAGAATGCGGGCGGCTGCGGGGGAAGATTGCGGATGTTCAGAAGCGTGGATGGCAGACATCGATCGTGTTTCAGAGAACGGGAAAAATGGCGAACACTACGCAATCGGATGGGAAAGTTCAAGTTGGCATCAGCGATTTCGAGGCGTTATTCAGCGTGAGATTCGGGTCGGTATGCCTGACGATTTTGGGCTGCCCAGCCGGGTGCCGGTATTTATGCGGCGCTGGCGCTGGCGCAAAATGGCCGGCTTTTCATTGACATCACGGGCCGGTTTGATTAGCGTTCCGCCTGCTTGTGCCGGTAGGCGCGGTCGGAAGCGGGTACGCTCGGCCGGGCGGGCGAGGGCGCCCCTTCGGAAACCCGCGTGGATAGGGCATCTCCGGCCACCCCCGGTTTTTTGGTTGGGATTTGGGATTTTTGATTCCGGATTTCAGGTTCCCGATTTTTGGACCATTCTTTGACGAGGAACGTTTATGTTGAAGCAGTTTCTGACGGCGGGTTCTGCCGCGGTGATGGTGTTGTTCGGCGCAGCTGCGCAGGCGCAGACCAAGTGGGACATGCCGACGCCTTTCCCGGCGGGAAATTATCAGACGGAAAATGTGCGCCATTTCGTTTCCGAGATCGACAAAGCAACGAAAGGGCAGTTGAAGATCACCGTTCATGACAGCGGCTCGCTGTTCAAGGGCAACGAGATCAAGCGCGCCGTGCAGGGCGGTCAGGCCGAAATCGGCGAGATCATCATCTCCGGTTATTCCAACGAAGACCCGATGTACGGCGTCGATTCGATTCCTTTCCTGGCAACGGATTACAAAGCCTCGGAAAAACTCTGGAAAGCCTCGCGGCCGGCGATTGAGGCGCGCTTTGCCAAACAGGGGCTGAAGGTGCTCTACGCCGTGCCGTGGCCGCCGCAAGGTATTTTCAGCGCCAAGCCCATCGATTCGCTGGCCGACCTCAAGGGGGTCAAATGGCGCGCCTATAACCCCAATACCAGCCGCATCGCCCAGCTGATCGGCGCGCAGCCGGTGACGATCCAGGCGGCGGAACTGAGCCAGGCGCTGGCGACCGGCGCGGTGACGGCGTTCATTACTTCCGGATCGTCCGGGTACGACACCAAGGTGTGGGAGCAGATCAAGCACTACTACAAGACGAACGCCTGGTTGCCCAAAAATATCGTCTTTGTTTCCCAAAAGGCGTTCGACAAACTGGATAAGCCGACCCAGGATGCGGTGATCAGCGCCGCTGCCGCTGCCGAGGCGCGCGGTTGGAAGTTGTGCGAGGAAAAGACCAAGTGGTACAACGAGCAACTGGTCAAAAATGGCATGAACGTCGCCGATCCTTCACCGCGTCTGCGTGCGGATTTTGAGAAGATCGGCCAGACGATGGTCGATGAATGGGTCAAGCAGACGGGAGCGGATGGGCAGGCCGTTATCGACGCGTTCAAGAAGTGATCGCAGCCGGCACTTTTTGCAGCCCGCTTTCTTTTGTGAATTTTTGCGAATGCGGTTTGATGAAGCATCCGTACCGCGCCGAGGGCGTGTTGCGGCTGCTTCGGCTTCTTTCTGAGGTGCCGGCGTATCCCGAAATTTTTCCGACATTTCATGCGAATTTTTATTGATCGGCTTTTCCAGGTTGCGGGCGGGTTGGCCGGGATCTTCATGGTGCTGACGCTGCTTTCGGTGCTGTCGAGTATTGTGGGGCGCTTGCTGCCCGCATTGGCGTTGCCGGGTGCGGATGCCTACGCCGGTTACTGTATGGCCGTTGCGGCTTTCCTGTCGCTGGGGGCGACACTGCGGCGCGGCGAACATATCCGCGTGACGCTTTTGCTTAACCGCCTGCCCGGCTGGGGACGCCGCCGGCTCGATCTCTTTTGCCATGTTGTGGCGCTGGCGGTTGCTGTTCTGTTGACCTGGTATGCGGTTCGGCTGGTGCGCCAATCGTTTCTGTTCAACGATATTTCGCCCGGCCTCGACGCAACGCCCCTGTGGATTCCGCAGATCGGCATGGCAGCCGGCAGTGCGCTGCTGGGGCTGGCGTTCGCCGCCGAACTGTTCGATCTGGCGACGGGGAGAAAAACCGCAGATACGGCCGGGAGTGAAACGGAAAACGGTGCGGAGAATGACATGACGCGCGCGGCCTGCGACGCCGAACTGCCGCATACCGAATGAGGGGCGGAGCGTTTCATGGAATTTTATGTCACCGCTTTTCTTATTCTGGCCCTGTTCGCCCTCCTGGGTTGTGGCGTCTGGATTGGGCTGACGCTGATCGGGGTCGCCTGGATCGGCATGGCGCTGTTTACCGACCGTCCCGTGGGCGACAGCATGGTCATGACCATCTGGGGGTCCTCCTCGTCGTGGACGCTGACCGCTTTGCCGCTGTTTATCTGGATGGGGGAAATCCTTTTCCGCACGCGGCTTTCCGAGGACATGTTCAAGGGGCTCTCGCCCTGGCTGGATAGACTGCCGGGGCGACTGCTTCACGCAAACATCATCGGCTGCACAATCTTCGCGGCGGTATCCGGCTCATCGGCGGCAACCTGTGCGACGATCGGCAAGATGACGCTGCCGGAACTCAGGAAGCGCGGTTATCCCGACTCGATTTCGATCGGCACGCTGGCGGGCGCCGGTACGCTGGGTTTATTGATTCCGCCGTCGATCACCATGATCGTATATGGCGTCATGGCGAATGTGTCGATTGCCAAACTGTTCATTGCCGGCATTTTGCCGGGCGTCGTGCTGGCCGGCCTGTTTATGGGGTACACGATGCTCTGGGCGCTGTTCAATTCGGATAAGGTGCCGGCGCCGGATCAGACGATGGGTTTCCGGCAGAAGCTTGCCGCCTCCCGGCACTTGCTGCCGGCCGTCTCGCTGATTCTCGCCGTTCTCGGCTCAATCTACACCGGCATCGCTACGGCGACCGAAGCCGCGGCGCTCGGCGTGGTCGGCTCTCTGGCAGTGGCTGCCGTGCAGGGCGATCTGAGCTGGAAGACCTTCATCGAAAGCCTGCTCAGCGGCACGCGCCTGTATTGCATGATTGCGATGATTTTGTTCGGGGCCGCCTTTCTAACCTTGTCGATGGGCTACATCGGCCTGCCCCGGCAGGTGGCGGAGTGGATCGTCAGCCTGAATCTTTCGCCATTTGCGCTGATTCTGGCGCTGACGGTGTTTTTCGTCCTACTGGGGTGTTTCCTCGATGGCATTTCCATGGTCGTGCTGACGATGGGCGTCCTGCTGCCGACCATCGAGGCGATGCAGATTGATCTTGTCTGGTTCGGTATTTTTGTCGTGCTGATCGTTGAGATGGCACAGATTACGCCGCCGGTGGGCTTCAACCTCTTCGTGCTGCAAGGGATGACCCGAAAGGATATTGCGTTCATTGCACGGCACACTTTCCCGATGTTCATGCTGATGGTGGTTGCCGTGCTGCTGATCTATTTTGTTCCTGATATTGTCGGCTGGCTGCCGCAGCACATGGATGGCTGACGTTTTGCCGACCGTGTGCCGTCGTTGATGGCGATGGCGGGCGGCTGCCATTGCTCCGGCCGGCGTGTGCTGGCGTATGTTCTCCGCGTGAGGCCGCTGCGGGCGGGTCCGCACGGTTCAAGGGATTTACAGGCAAGATTCCGTTCCCCTCCGGAAAGGCGCAATTTCTTCCGGCGAGGGGGTATTCCTTAAGAGAAGGGTGTATTCGTTTCAGCGAAGCAGGCGTAGCAGATGCACCGCCGTGTATTCCCTGCGGGAAAGGTGTATTCCCTACGGGAAAGGTGTATTCCCTGCGGGAACGGCGCCATTCCTGGGGGATGGAATGCGTGCCCATGCCGCTCGGAGAAGCCCATGTCGAAAAAGCATGCCCGGAGAGGCCCATTCCACGCGGGCTTCGGCCGGCCTGTAGCCCGCGTCCCGTGGGCGTTTCAGCCGGGTCAAGCCAGCGACATTCAAGCCGGCCAGCATTGTTCCGGATACGACGGTTTTTATTCCTTTCCGGAAAGTTTCCATTCCCCGTAGGGCGGGATGGTTGTACACTGAGCGGAGGTTTTACGGCTTTTTGCGGAGGAAAGCGACCATGAGTGCGAACATAAGCGCAGCAATCTCCTGCCCGTCTGCGGGCGCTTCAAATTACGGTACGTTTACCAATGCACGTGAGGCGCGTCTGGCCATTCGCCGCGGTGAATGGGACTCCCATACCAGCGGCCTGGCGCCCGGTTATGCACAGGGCAATCTAGCGATCCTGCCGGAAGCGCTGGCCACCGATTTTCTGCGTTTTTGCCAGCGCAACTCCAAACCGTGTCCGCTGCTCGCTGTTTCCGAACCGGGCGATCCGATGCTGCCGACGCTGGGCGAGGATGTCGATATCCGCACCGATATTCCGCGCTACCGTATCTGGAAGCGCGGCGAACTGGCGGCGGAGGTAAGCGATATCCGCGATTTCTGGCGGGACGATCTGGTCAGCTTTGTTCTGGGCTGCTCCTTTTCTTTTGAACACGCGTTGATCGAGGGCGGCATTGAACTGCGCCATGTCAGTCAGGGCAAGAATGTCGCCATGTACCGGACGAATATCCAGACCGTGCCGGCCGGTCCATTCCACGGGCCGATGGTCGTGTCGATGCGGCCGATGACGGCGGCCAACGCCATCCGCGCTGTGCAGATCACCGCGCGGGTGCCTGCCGTGCATGGCGCGCCGGTGCATCTGGGCGATCCGGCGCAGATCGGCATTACCGACATCAACCGGCCGGATTTTGGCGATGCGGTTGAAATCCTTCCCGGCGAAATGCCCGTCTTCTGGGCCTGCGGGGTAACGCCGCAGGCGGTTGTGATGGCCATGGCGCCGGAATTCTGCATCACCCACGCGCCGGGCTACATGCTGATCACCGACGTGCGTAACAGCGACCTTTCCCTGGCGTGAATTTAAAGGCGGAGAATGCAAAAGGCTTTAACGTTTGCCCTGGTTTTAATCGTGGGTTTGTTATCTCTGGCTAAATTTAGTGAAGCTGGCACGGCGCAGATCAATCAAGACGTGCCGTTAAAAACCCTTTTAAAGGATAAAAAAATCACGTCTTTGCGCGCGATAAAAAGCGAGCGAAGGCTCGAAGTTCTTGGTGGTGACGAAGTTTTAAAAAGCTATAAAATCGCGCTAGGCGCTAATCCCAAAGGGCACAAGCTCCAGGAAGGTGACAAAAAAACGCCCGAGGGAATTTACACGATTAACGCCAAAAATGCCGCGTCGAGATTTCATAAAAATCTAGGCATATCTTATCCCAACGCGGCAGACCGTGCTCGCGCAAAGGCGCGTGGCGTAAGCCCTGGCGGCGATATCAAAATACACGGCATCCCAAATCAGTTTTCGTATATGGGCAAGGCGTTTTTGAAATTTGGCGACTGGACGGATGGCTGCATAAGCGTTATGGACGACGAGATAGACGAACTATACGAGCTTGTGCCATTAAATACACGCATCGAAATTTTGCCATGATTTGTTTCCTGGACGCGATAAGTTTGCCTGGCAAGACCTATGGGCGCGTATTTTTGCTCGTTATTTTTACTAATTTTTAAGAACATTTAAATGCAAGGCATGCTATTTAATGGCGCTCCAGGCGAAAGCTTGAATTTTCTGGAATAAAAATCTTATGGATGAATCTGCATCAACACTCAAACTGCTGCCGCTGGGCGATACCGCCTGGACGGTCGAGTTCGGCAACCATATCGACCCAGCCCTGTACGCACGCGTGCTCGGCCTGCTTGATGCCTTGAAAGACGCGCCGCACGATGGCGTGTTCGCCGGCATTGTCGATATCGTGCCGACCTTCCGTTCACTAACCGTACATTACGACCCAGCGCGCAGCGAAGGGCCGGCGCTTGGCGAGGCGTTGCTGTCGCTGGCGCAGACAGCGCAGGCCGTCAGCCGGGAAGGGCGGCATTGGTCGATTCCCGTCTGCTTCGATGCTGATTTTGCGCTTGATCTCGATGATTTGGCGCAGGCGAAGGGGATGACGCGCAATGCGGTGATCGATCTGATGACGGCAACGACCTTTCAGGTCTACATGATCGGCTTCATGCCGGGATTCCCCTATATGGGCGGGTTGCCGGCTGCGCTCGAAATGCCGCGCCTGTCCTCGCCGCGCAAGGCGTTGCCGGCGCGCTCGCTGGCGATTGCCGGTGCCATGTGCGCGGTCTATCCGTGGGAAAGCCCCGGCGGCTGGCGGCTGCTGGGTAGAACGCCGATCCCGATGTTCTCGGCGCGCGAGGAAAGCGCACCGTCCCTCTTGGCGGCGGGTGATCGCGTTAATTGGCGTGCCGTCGACCGCGCCGAGTTTGAGCGGCTGGAAGCGGCGGCGCTACGCGGCGAGTTTGTGCGCGAAAGCCTGTTGATCGAGGAGGCGCGGCGATGAGCGAGGATTTTATGGACGGACTGATCGAAGTAGTTGACGCTGGCATCGCCAACAGCATTCAGGATTTGGGGCGGCTGGGTTTTCGCCACATGGGCATCGCCGTTTCCGGTTGCCTCGATCCCATGCTCGCGCGCTGCGCCAATGCACTGGCAGGGAATCCGGCACAGGCTGCTTGTATCGAGGTGCGCGCTGCCGGGCCAAAACTGGCCGTCCGGCGCGGGCCGGTACGCTTTGCGTTGAGCGGTGATTTGAGTGCGACATTGGTGCGCGTCGATGGTGATACGTTTGAAATTCCCGCCTGGCAAAGCGTCACGCTGGAAGCGGGGGACGAGTTGCATGTGGGTTTTCTGCCCGGCGGCGTGGCCTATGTTGCCGTATCCGGCGGCTTTGCCACACCCGTGCAGCTGGGCAGCCGTTCGACCTATCAGCGCGCCGAAATCGGTGTGCCGCTGACGCTGGATGCACAGATTCCCTGCGCTGTCTTGTCGCCGGAAGAATGCGGCGGGGTCGGCGAAGAGGGCGGCTATTTTGTGGCTTCGCCCTGGGCACACGCCGAAGGCCCCATTCGCATCATCCTCGGCCCGCAGGATGACCATTTCACGGCGGCATCAATTGCGGATCTGCTTGACGGCGAATATCGGGCGACGACACAGAGTGACCGTATGGGCATGCGTCTGGAAGGGAAGGCGCTGGTGCATCGTGAGCCAGCGCTGGCCGATATCGTTTCCGATGGCGTTGTGCCCGGCGTGATTCAGGTGCCGGGTAATGGTCAGCCGATTATCCTGCTGGCTGATTGCCAGACGGTCGGTGGTTATCCAAAAATCGCCACGGTAATTTCCGCCGATCTGCCGCGTCTGGCGCAGGTTCGGCCGGGGCAGGCGTTGCGTTTTGCCGCAGTGGATGCTGTTCAGGCCGCCCAGGCGCGCGCCGCGCAGGAAGCGCAGTGGCAGATGTGGGCGGCGACCATCGAGATGGTGAGCGGACCGGGCTGCTGAATCGAACACTGCATTCCTTGAGAAAATCAGTCAGGAGAAGAACATGACCCAAAATACGACGAAAAAACTCAACCTGAATTCTGACCTGGGCGAAAGCTTTGGTGCCTGGGTTATGGCCGGCGACGCCGCCATGCTCGGCATTGTCAATTCGGCGAACGTAGCCTGTGGTTACCATGCCGGCGATCCGCTGGTGATGACTCAGACCGTCGAGCGTGCCAAGAAGAATGGCGTCAGTATCGGCGCGCATCCTTCATTCCCGGATTTACAGGGCTTTGGCCGACGGCGAATGGATATTCCGGGACTCGAACTTGAGGCCATGCTCATCTACCAGATCGGTGCGCTGGATGCCTGCGCGCGCGCCCAAGGCAGCAAGGTGACGCACGTCAAGCCGCATGGTGCGCTGAGCAACATCGCCAGCGCCGACCGCAAGGTGGCCGATGCGGTGGCGCGTGCGGTGCATCGTCTCGACTCCTCGCTGATCCTGCTGGCGCCGGCCGCTTCGCAGATGGCGCTGGCCGGCAAAGAAATCGGCCTCAAGATCGTCGAAGAAATTTTTGCCGATCGCGCCTATCTCGATGACGGCAATCTGGTGCCGCGCAGCCAGCCAGGCGCGATGATCCACGGAGCGGAAGCTAGCCTCGCCCATGTGCTACGCATGGTTGAGGAAAGCGCGCTGATTTCGATCAACGGCAAGCGTATTCCGGTCAATCCGCAGAGCATCTGCGTGCATGGCGACAACGCTGAAGCTGTAACGGTTGCCCAGGCGATCCGCGATGGGCTGACGAAAGCAGGCTATACGCTCGTCACGATCCCTGAACTGGCGGCTTGATGCGGTTTTTGGGCGATTATGGGTGCCTGAATTCGTCGGGCATGAGTTGATGCGCTGCTTTTGTCCGCCGGGATTGCGCATCCCGCCAAAAACGCCGGTACCGTTCCGGCGTTTTTATTTTTTTGTCTTACGTAAAACCCGGAACCATTTGGTGTTTGTACCACGGTCTGTTGTTGTATTTATATGTGCCGTATTTCCCCTGGTTAATCGTGTTGCGGTTTTTTCAGGCGGGGTTTATTCGCCAGTGATGGCTGTAAAAAAGCCATAAGGCGTTTTGTCGGTCGATTGCTGCGGACAGGACGGCAAGCAATGCCTGACATTATTTTGCCGGCAGGGCAAGAAGGCCGATGCGAGATCGGAATACCAGGTAACGATTGTTTTTCAGTCGCGCTCGCGATGCGTGTGTGTATGGGCGTCGACGTCCTCCTAGTCGGCGCAAAATATGGGGAACGAGGCCCGGGCGGCCAAATGGGTTGAAAACCTATGGCCATGAAAAAACTGCAAACGACGGTTCGGGTCACTTTGCAGTTTTTTTCATCTGGTTTTTTGGGGTGTGAGTCTGAATTGGGCGATCTTTACAAGCCACGGGGACGGTTAGACGCGGCTGAAGATCAATGTGGCGTTGGTGCCGCCGAAGCCGAAGCTGTTGCTCATGACCGCCTGCAAGCGTTTCTTCAGGTTTTCCCGAACGATTGGCAGCCCCTGGGCGCCTTCATCGAGAGTGAAGATATTGGCCGAAGCGGTCACGAAATCGTTGAGTAGCATCAACAGCGAGTAAATGGCCTCATTCGAGCCGGCTGCACCAAGTGCATGACCGGAGAGCGATTTGGTCGAGCTGATCAGCGGAATGTCCTGTCCGACGAAAGTCGTTTTGATAGCTTCCAGCTCCTTGGTGTCGCCCACCGGCGTTGAGGTGCCGTGCGCGTTGATGTAGTCGATGCCACCCTTATGGGTCGCCATCGCCATCTGCATGCAACGCACCGCGCCTTCCCCGGAAGGCTGCACCATATCGTAGCCGTCAGACGTCGCGCCGTAACCGGTCAATTCGGCGAGAATTTCTGCCCCGCGTGCCTTGGCGTGTTCGTATTCTTCCAGCACCAGGACGCTGCCGCCGCCGGAAATGACAAAGCCGTCGCGATTGGCGTCGTAAGCGCGTGAGGCGACTTCCGGCGTGTCGTTATACTGGCTGGAAAGGGCGCCCATGGCATCGAATTGGCAACTCATCGACCAGTGAACCTCTTCACCGCCGCCGGCAAAAACGATGTCCTGCTTGCCGAACTGGATCAGTTCAGCGGCATGGCCGATGCAGTGGGCGCTGGTCGAGCAGGCCGAACTGAGCGAGTAATTGACGCCTTTGATGCCGAACGGGGTCGCCAGGCAGGCGGAAGTCGTCGAAGCCATCGTTTTGGTGACGGCGTAAGGGCCGACGCGCCTGACGCCGCTGTTGCGCAGAACATCGGCGACTTCAACCTGCGCTGAGGACGTGGCGCCGCCGGAGCCTATGATGATGCCGGTGCGCGGGTGCGACACCTGCGCTTTGTCCAGCCTGGATAGAGCGATGGCTTCCTGCATGGCGATGTGACAATAGGCGGCCGCATTACCCATGAAGCGTAATTCCTTGCGGTCGATATGCGCCTTGGGGTCGATGCTGATCGGGCCTTCCACCTGCGAGCGCAGCCCCATTTCCTGGTAGGTGGGGGAAAATTTGATGCCCGATTTCAATGCTTGCAGAGAAGCGAGGACTTCCTTGAGGTTATTGCCCAGGCTGGACACAATGCCCATGCCGGTCACAACGACACGTCTCATGAATTTCTCCTGTCGCTAGGATGCGAGAATAGGGTAAATATGGTTTTGATTATAAAAAATAATTCCGGCTCAGTGAATCGTGCGCTGCAATTCGTTCCGGCAAGCGTGCAAACCATTTTTGGAATTTATACAGCCTCAGGATTAAACGCTGCTTAAAATGAGTCGGTGCTGGTAAACAGCCCAACCTTGAGATCCGCACCGTGATAGATTTCCCTGCCATCTACGCTCATCGTCGCATCAGCGATCCCCAGCACCATCTGGCGCATGATGGTTCGCTTGATGTGGATGTGGTAAGTGACTTTCTTATGTTTGGGCAGAACCTGGCCGGTGAACTTGACCTCGCCGCAACCCAGCGCACGGCCGCGCCCCAGGCCGCCGCTCCAGCCAAGGTAAAAACCGATCAGCTGCCACATGGCATCCAGACCGAGACAGCCGGGCATGACCGGATCGCCCTCAAAATGGCAGGCAAAAAACCACAGGTTAGGGTCGATGTCCAGCTCGGCGATGATTTCTCCCTTGCCGTATTTCCCGCCGTGGTCATTGATTTCCAGAATGCGGTCGAGCATCAGCATATTGGGCAGCGGCAATTGCGCATTGCCGGGGCCGAACATTTCGGTACGCGCGCAGGCCAGTAAATCTTCTTTGCTGTACTGATTCTTGCGGGCGGCAGCGGTCATATTCTTTCTCCTTGTCTGTTATCTTTTGTTTGGCTTTCGGCAACGTGCCGGCCGCGTCATGCGTCAGGCAGCGTACCCGGGCGCACGGCAGCCGGTCCCTTCGATCGTCCAGCCCGGTATTGTGCAACGCGATATTAACGGAATCCGGCCTATCCCGCCATGCCGGACCGTTGGAAACGCTGTGCCAAATCCATACTGAACCCTGCCGAGCAGGCCGGCATTGAACTTACCCTACGGGCGTGTCGAAAAGTGATTGCAAATTATTCCGTCTGCCGCCGGTGCCGGTGTGAGTTTGTTATATTGCAGTTGCCGGAATTCGTGGCCGCCGCGATAGGCCGGGCGGCCGGTAGTCCGATATCTGATTGAGGAATCTCGTGCATGCGCAAGAAAGTATTCTGGATAGGCATTGCCTGTGCATTGGCACTGGCGGTAGCCTGGTTCTGGCCTGGAAGTGGGCGTGGTGATGGCGAGGGCGGTAATGCGCGCCCAGGGCGCGGTCGGCACGGCGCGGCCGAGGCGCCGCCTGCCGTCACAGTGGCGACGGCGCGGCGCGGCGATATCGATGTCGTGCTCAGTGCGCTGGGCACAGTGACGGCCCGCAATACGACGGTTGTCAAGGCGCGCGTTTCCGGGCAGCTGCAACGTATCGCTTTTCAGGAAGGACAGCGCGTCAAGGCGGGCGATCTGCTGGCCGAGATTGACCCGCGTCCCTTCCAGGCGCAACTCGACCAGGCCGCCGGGCAATTGGCGCGCGATCGGGCGCTGCTTGCTAATGCCAAAATTGACCTGGCCCGCTACCGTGACCTGCTGGCCAAGAATTCGATTGCCAGGCAACAGGTCGATACGCAGGCGGCGCTGGTCAAGCAGTACGAAGGCGCCGTGCAGACCGATCAAGGCAGCGCCGAAAATGCGCGCCTGCAACTCTCCTTCACGCGCATTACCGCGCCGATCGACGGCCGCCTGGGCTTGCGCCGGGTTGATGCCGGCAATATGGTCAGCGCTAGTGACGCCGACGGGATCGTCACGATCACGCAGACGCAGCCTATCGCCGTCGTTTTTTCAGTGCCTGCCGGTCATCTGAGCGCAGTGCTTCAGGGAATGCGGGAACACGAAGCGCTGCCGGTCGAAGCCTGGGATCAGGACAATAAAAACCGCCTGGCCGCTGGCAAACTGCTGTCGGTCGATAACCAGATCGATACAGCGACCGGCACGGTCAGGCTCAAGGCAGAATTTACCAATGCCGACGAGGCGTTATTTCCCAACCAGTTCGTCAATATCCGGCTGAATGTTTCCACGCGCCGCGACGTCGTGCTGATTCCCGCCGCGGCCGTGTTGCAAGGACAGCAGGGGGATTTTGCCTATATCGTCGATGCGGCGGATAAAACGGTGTCTGTCCGCCGGCTGAAAATCGGCGTCAGGACGAACGAAACGGTTTCGGTCGATGAAGGACTGACGGCGGGAGAGACGGTTGTCGTCGAAGGCGTCGACAGGCTGCGCGACGGCGCGAAAATCACGCTGATTGCTGCGCATGCGGCTTCTGGCGCCGACCGACCAAGCGAATCCGCGGCCACACCGGCAACGCACGCAACCCGGAAAAAGGGCCGGCCTTCCGCAGATGCCCCCGAGAGCGCCAAGAATGCCACACAAAACACATCGGGGAATCCCCCGAAAAATGCCGCGGAAAACGCCCCGGCCACGGCGGCGGGAAATTCCCCTGACAGCGTGCCGAAGCGTACGTCCGGTGCGGCGGCTGTGCCGGGAAGGCCGGATCGGCCCGGTGGTCTGGAGCGCGCCCGCTCAGGCGGCAGCGCCGCCGGCAGTCGTGAATGACGGGGGCGGGCGTGCAGAAAATCCGGGTGAATCCACAGGGAATCACGGGGAATGAGAGGATAAAGCGGCGATGAATCCCTCGCGCCAGTTCATCCTGCGGCCGGTGGCGACATCGCTGTTGATGTTTGCCATTTTGCTTGCCGGTTTGCTGGCTTATCGTTTTTTGCCGGTGTCCGCCCTGCCGGAAGTCGACTATCCGACGATTCAGGTGACGACGCTGTATCCGGGCGCCAGCCCCGATGTGACGACTTCGTCGATTACCGCGCCGCTTGAACGCCAGTTCGGCCAGATGCCCGGCCTCAAGCAGATGGCGTCGACGAGTTCCAGTGGCGCCTCGGTCATTACGCTGCAATTCACGCTCGATGTTAGCCTTGACGTGGCCGAACAGCAGGTGCAGGCGGCGATCAACACAGCCAATACCTTTCTGCCGACGGACTTGCCGATGCCGCCGATCTACAGCAAGGTCAATCCGGCCGATACGCCGATCATGACGCTGGCGATTACCTCGGACGTTTTGCCTTTGCCGAAGGTCGCGGATTTCGTCGATACGCGGCTGGCGCAGAAACTGTCCCAGCTACCAGGCATCGGCCTCGTCAGCACGGCTGGCGGCCAGCGCCCTGCCGTGCGCATCCAGGCTAATCCCAAGGCGCTGGCGGCGAAGAAGCTCAATCTCGACGATCTGCGCACGGCCATCGCCAACGCCAACGTCAACTCGGCCAAGGGCAGTTTCGACGGGCCGGCGCGCGCTTCGACGCTCGATGCCAACGACCAGTTGCGCTCGGCGGCGGAATATCGGCAGCTGGTGATCGCCTGGCGCGACGGCGCGCCGATCCGGCTGGCCGATGTCGCCGACGTCGCCGACGGGGCGGAAAACGATCGCCTGGCGGCGTGGGCGGCCGTGAAGGGCGTGCAGAAACCGGCGATCATCCTCAACATCCAGCGCCAGCCGGGCGCCAACGTCATCGAAACCGTCGACCGCATCAAGCGCCTGTTGCCGCAATTACAGGCAACGTTGCCGTCCTCGCTCGACGTGCACATTCTGACCGACCGGACGACGACGATCCGCGCTTCGATTGACGACGTCCGTTTCGAACTGATGCTGGCGATTGCGCTCGTCGTCATGGTCATCTTCGTTTTTCTACGCAACGCGCCGGCGACGATCATCCCCAGCGTCGCGGTGCCGCTGTCGCTGGTCGGCACCTTTGGCGTCATGTACCTGGCCGGTTTTTCGGTCAATAACCTGACGCTGATGTCGCTGACGATCGCCACCGGCTTCGTCGTCGACGACGCGATCGTCATGATCGAGAATATCGCGCGCTATGTCGAGCGGGGCGAGTCACCGATGCAGGCGGCGCTCAAGGGCAGTGAGCAGATTGGCTTTACCATTATCTCGCTGACGCTCTCGCTCATTGCCGTGCTGATTCCACTGCTCTTCATGAGCGAAGTCATCGGCCGGCTGTTTCGTGAGTTTGCCGTCACGCTGGCCGTGGCGATCCTGATTTCGGCCATCGTTTCGCTGACGTTGACGCCGATGATGTGCGCGCGCCTGCTGCGCGATGCGCCGGAAGTCGAAGAAAATGGGCTGTTTCGTAGAATCGAGGTATTTTTCGACGCCGTCATCGCCCGTTACGACAAGCTACTGGTTTGGGCGCTCGAGCATCAAGGATTGGTATTGCTCACAGCTTTCGTCACGCTGGCCTTGACCGTGTTGCTCTATGTCGTCATTCCCAAGGGTTTCTTCCCGGTGCAGGATACGGGCGTCATCCAAGGCATCAGCGAAGCGCCGCAGTCGATTTCGTTCTCCGCCATGGCCGCGCGGCAACAGGCGGTGGTCGATACGCTGATCGGCGATCCGGCGATTGAGAGCATTTCTTCGTTCATCGGCGTCGATGGCGCCAATGCCACGCTCAACAACGGCCGCCTGCTCATCAACTTGAAGCCGAAAGGCGAGCGTGACGGCGATGTGAGCGCCATCATCCGCCGCCTGCAGGCGCGCCTGGAAAAGACCGCGGAACATGCACAGGCGGGTATATCCCTGTTTATGCAGCCGGTCCAGGATCTGACCATCGAAAACCGCGTCAGCCGCACGCAGTACCAGTTTAGTCTTGAGGATGCTGATGCCGAAGAGCTGGCGGCATGGACGCCGAAATTATTAGCGCGCTTGCGCCAATTGCCTGAGTTGGCCGATGTCGCCAGCGACTTGCAGGCACAAGGCTTGCAGGCGTACATCGACATCGACCGGGCAAGCGCCAGCCGGCTCGGCATCAGTGTCGCCGCCATCGACAGCGCGCTGTACAGCGCCTTCGGACAGCGGCTGGTGTCGACGATCTTCACGCAATCGAGCCTCTATCGCGTCGTGCTCGAAGTCAAGCCTGAATTCAAGTTGAATCCAGCGTCTCTCAACGAAATTTATCTGATCTCGACGGCGGGCGGCTCTCCCGTTTCCGTGCCGCTTTCGGCCATCGCCAGTATTTCGGAGCGCAAGATGCCGCTGGCGATCAGCCGCGTCGGCCAGTTTCCGGCGGCGACGATTTCCTTCAATCTCGCGCCCGGTGTCTCGCTGGGCGAGGCGGTTCAGGCGATTCAGACAGCGGAACGCGAACTTGGCCTGCCCGCCAGCGTTCAGACCAGCTTCCAAGGCGCAGCGCTTGCCTTCCAGTCCTCACTCGACCATTCATTGCTGCTCATTCTGGCTGCCGTTGTCGTCATGTACATTGTGCTCGGCGTGCTCTATGAAAGCTACATCCATCCGGTGACGATCCTGTCGACGCTGCCTTCCGCCGGCGTTGGCGCGCTGCTGGCGCTGATGCTTTCCGGCACCGACATCGATATCGTCGCCATCATCGGCATTATTCTGCTGATCGGCATCGTCAAAAAGAATGCCATCATGATGATCGACTTTGCGCTGGAGGCGGAGCGCATGCATGGCAAGTCGCCGCGCGCGGCCATCCATGAGGCGTGCTTGCTACGTTTCCGCCCAATTTTGATGACGACGCTGGCCGCTTTGTTTGGTGCCTTGCCGCTGATGCTTGGCAACGGCGTCGGGTCCGAGCTGCGCCAGCCGCTGGGTTTGACGATGGTGGGCGGTTTGTTGCTCAGTCAGGTGCTGACGTTGTTTACGACGCCGGTGATTTATCTGGCCTTCGATCGGCTAGCGCGCGGCCTTGGGCGGCGGCTGCAAAGCCGCTTCGGGCCGGATGAAATGTAGAACGGCGGCCGGCAAGGCATAGCGCGCAAAGGCATGTTTATTTCCTCGACCTTCATCCGGCGACCGGTGGCGACAACGCTGCTGACGGTCGGCATTGCCCTGTTCGGCATGCTGGCCTTTGGTCTTTTGCCGGTTTCTCCTTTGCCGCAGGTCGATTTTCCAACGATTTCGGTATCGGCTTCCTTGCCCGGCGCCAGCCCGGAAACGATGGCGGCGACAGTGGCGACGCCGCTCGAACGAATGCTGGGCGCGATCGCCGGCGTCAATGAAATGACATCGAGCAGTTCGCTCGGCTCGACCCGCATTACGCTGCAATTCGATCTCGACCGCGACATCAATGGCGCGGCGCGCGATGTGCAGGCGGCGCTCAATTCAGCGCGCACGCTGTTGCCGAGCGGCATGCCGGGCAACCCGACCTATCGCAAGGTCAATCCGGCCGATGCTCCCATCTTGATCATCGGCCTGACCTCGGCGTCGATGACGCGCGTCCAGATGTACGATGTGGCCTCGACCGTGCTGGCGCAGAAAATTGCGCAGGCGGATGGCGTTGGACAGGTTTCGGTCGGCGGCAGCTCGCTGCCGGCGGTGCGCGTGCAGCTCAACCCCGGCGCCCTGGCGCGCGCCGGAGTTGGCGTCGAAGAAGTCCGCGCGGCCATCGTTACAACCAATGTCAACCGTCCGAAAGGTTCACTGGAAGATGGCGAACGGCATTGGCAGATCCTCGCCAGTGATCAGGCGAAGAAAGCCGCCGACTACCTGCCGTTGATCGTTTCCTGGCGAAATGGCGCGGCGGTGCGCCTGTCCGATGTGGCGACGGTGCGCGATGCCGAGCAGGATCGCTACAACGTCGGACTGTTCGATGGCAAGCCGGCGGTGATGATGGTCGTTTTTCGCCAGCCGGGTGCCAATATCATCGAGACCGTCGATAGGATCAGGGCGCTGCTGCCAGGATTGCGCGCCTCGATTCCCGCCGCCATCGACCTTGATGTGGCCTATGACCGCACGCGCACTATCCGCGCCTCGCTGCGCGAGGTCGAGCAGACGCTCATATTTTCCGTCGCGCTGGTGATTGCCGTCGTTTTCATTTTTCTGCGCGACGGCCGGGCGGCGCTGGTTCCGATTGTCGCCGTACCGGTGTCCCTGGTGGGAACCTTTGGCTTCATGTACCTGGCTGGATTCAGCCTCAACAATCTTTCGCTGATGGCGCTGACGATTGCCACGGGCTTTGTCGTCGACGATGCCGTCGTCGTGCTGGAAAACATTTCCCGCCATGTCGAGCGCGGCATGGCGCCTTTTGCGGCGGCGCTGCAAGGGGCGCGGGAAGTCGGGTTCACAGTGCTGTCGATGAGCCTGTCGCTGATTGCCGTGTTCATCCCGATTCTGCTCATGGAGGGCCTTGTCGGGCGGCTGTTCCGGGAGTTTGCGCTGACGCTCTCGGCGGCGATCCTGATCTCGCTGCTCGTTTCGCTGACGACGACGCCGATGATGTGCGCCAGCCTGCTGCGTGCCCGCGCGGCGGAAAGTCAGCGGCAGAGCGAGGGCGCAATGCGGTCAATCCAGAGGGCGCTCGGCCGCTGTTTTGATACCGTGCACGCGCATTACCAACGTTCGCTCGACTGGGCGCTGGCGCATGGCCCCTGGATGCTGCTGATCATGGGCGTTACGGTGGCGCTCAACGGTTATCTGTACTATGCCGTGCCCAAGGGGTTTTTCCCGCAGCAGGATACCGGCATGATTTCCGGCGGTATTCGGGCCGATGAAAGCATGTCTTTCCAGGTCTTGTCTGCCAAGTTAAGTGAAATTATGGGAATTCTTCGTCAGGATCCCGCCATTGATCATGTCGTCGGCTTTTTCGGCAGCCGGGAGAATTTCGTCGCCATGTCGCTCAAGCCGCTTGCGGAGCGCGATGCTTCGGCAGCCCAGGTGATCGATCGCCTGCGCGGCAAGCTTGACCGCGTTCCGGGGGCACGTTTGTATTTGCGCGCTTCCCAGGATATTCGCATCGGCGGCCGCGGCTCCAGCGCGCAGTATCAATACACCTTGCAGGCTGACACGGTCGAGACGCTGCGGGCCTGGGAACCGCGCGTCAGGCAGGCGTTGAGCAGACTGAAGGAATTGACGGACGTCAATACCGATCAGCAGGACAATGGGGTGCAGACGTCGCTCGTTATCGATCGTGACGCGCTGGCGCGGCTGGGATTGAATCAGCGTGAGGTCAATGCCACGCTCAACGACCTGTTCGGCCAGCGGCAGATATCAACCATCTACCATCCGCTCAACCAGTATCGCGTGGTCATGGAGGCCATGCCAGAATACACGCAGGGTCCGGAAAATCTGAAGGACGTCTACTTCATCGGGACGAGGGAAGACGGCAAGTCAGCGCAGATCCCGCTGTCCGCCTTTGCGCGCTGGGAGACGACGCCCGTGCCGCTGTCGGTGCATCATCAGGGACAGTTCGCCGCGTCGACGATCTCCTTCAATTTGCCGCCCGGCGGGTCGCTGTCGCAGGCAACTGTCGCCATCGAGCAGGCCATGCGGCAGCTCGGCGCGCCGGCCTCGCTGGTCGGCAGTTTCCAGGGGTCGGCGAAAGTATTTCAGCGTTCGCTCGCCAATCAGCCGCTGCTCATTCTTGCGGCGCTGGTCGCCGTTTATATCGTCCTTGGCATACTTTACGAAAGCCTCGTCCATCCGCTGACGATCCTGTCGACGCTGCCTTCGGCCGGCGTCGGTGCATTGCTGGCGCTGCTCGCTTTCCGTACCGAATTCAGCGTCATTGCCTTGATTGGCGTCATCCTGCTGATCGGCATCGTCAAGAAAAACGGCATCATGATGATCGATTTCGCCATTCAGGCGGAGCGGCAGCGGGGGCTGGATTCCCGCGCGGCGATCCGCGAAGCCTGCCTGCTGCGTTTCCGGCCGATCATGATGACGACGATGGCCGCGCTCTTTGGCGCGCTGCCGCTAATGCTCGGGCGCGGCGACGGCGCCGAGATGCGCCAGCCGCTGGGCATTTCTATCGTCGGCGGCCTGTTGCTCAGCCAGTTGCTGACGCTGTATACGACGCCGGTGGTTTACCTTTATCTCGACCGCTGGCGGCTCTGGCGCGAGCGCCGGCGCGCGGCGCGCGGCGCAGCAAAGCGCGTGAAAACGGCGCGGGGCGGCGATGCGCCCTGAATGCCTGAATGCGCCGAGAGTGTACCCCGATGAACCTGCGGAATTTCTCACGATGAAGAACGATGCCCTGATTCGCCGCTTTTCACCCGGCGCCTCGCTGTCCCTTGTTCTGGCGCTCGCCGGCTGTGCCGTCGGGCCGGACTACGTGCGTCCGGATATCGCCGTGCCCGCGCAGTACAAGGTGCTTGCGGATGCGCCGGAGGGATGGCCCGGCTGGAAGCCGGCGCAGCCGGCCGACGATATGCCGCGCGGCCGCTGGTGGGAACGCTTTGGCGACGCCCACCTGAATGCGTTGGCCGAACAGGTGGACATTTCAAACCAGAACGTGCGCGCGGCGGAGGCACGCTTCCGGCAGGCACAAAGTGCGCTGGATCAGGCGCGGGCAGCGTGGTTCCCGGACATCGGCGGCAATGCCGCATCGACGCGCAGCCAGAGCGCTTCCTCCGGCAGCGGCGATGGCAGCAGCAGCGGAGGTGGCAGCGGGAGCAGCACTGGGGCAGCCGCCCGCGCGATCCGCACGACGCATCGCCTCTCGCTGTCTGTGAATTGGGAACTGGATGTCTGGGGGCGCATCCGGCGTAGCGTCGAGGCCGGCGAGGCCAAGCTTGCCGCCAGCGCCGCCGATCTGCGCACGGCCCGGCTCAGCGCCCAGTTGCTTCTGGTGCAGAGCTATCTGCACGCGCGCGTGGTCGATGCGCAGCGCAGCCTGCTCGAAAAAACCGTGGCCGCATACCAGCGCGCACTGGAAATTACGCGCAACCGCTTCGCGGCGGGCGTCGCCGGCCGGCTCGATGTCGCCCAGGCGGAAGCGCAGCTTAAATCGGTGCAGGCGCAGTTGGCCGACCTTGGCATTCAGCGTGCCCAGTACGAACACGCGATTGCCGTGCTGATCGGCAAAGCGCCGGCGGATTTTTCGCTGATGCCGCATGCCGTTGCGTCGCCTCCGGCGAGGTGGCCGGGCGGACTGCCCGCACTGCCGGAAATCCCGACCGGCCTGCCATCAGCGCTGATCGAACGCCGCCCCGACATTGCCGCCGCCGAACGGCGCGTTGCCGCCGCCAATGCCGAAATTGGCGTAGCGCAGGCGGCCTTCTTCCCGAGCGTGACATTGGGCGGCAGCGGCGGGTATCAGGGGCCGAGCCTGTCGAACCTGCTCACTCTGCCCAATCGCTTCTGGTCGCTCGGCCCGGCGCTGGCCATGAGCCTGTTCGATGCGGGGGCGCGTTCCGCCGCCAAGGC